>NZ_CP011036.1:320109-640218 GCF_002221505.1 Pseudoalteromonas nigrifaciens
GTACTTTCATGGTTTATCTCATGTTATCGCTAAGAATAGTATTTTGCTCAAGCAAGGTTTGAATTCGCGTATCTTTTACTTCAGGCGAATCAGTTGTAATAGCAGGTGCAAAACCTTGTTTACTGTTTATGGAGCTTGGCGCAGGGCAGCTACCGGTATTTCGATAGTTAAGCGCTGTTTTAAGCAGTGCTTCATTGGCATTACCTAATGGCTGAGAAAAGTCATCGGCAAGCGCACAACCATTTAATAATACGGGTTGAAAAGCGTTATCAATAGTGTTTTTTGGCGCAAAGCCATCAGCATACTCGCCAAAACCTTTATTATTTATACCGCTAAACTGAATGGTAAAATAGGTGGTTGCGCAGTTATCGGTAGGATAAAAGCCATAAGGCTTGCCACAGGTACCAGAGCCTATCTGGATCACTTCAATGTCGGCGCCGCGCAGACCATTAATAATGGCTTCGCTTGCTGAACAGGTGCTGCTAGTCGTGAGAACAAATACGCGGTTTAGGTTTAATGTTGGCAGTGCGCTACCGGGCACAGTTGCAGGGTTATCAGCAAATCCCACAAACTGATTAGTAAACGGCATTGGGCTAAGTGTTTGCCCAGTTACCGGGTTGGTATTTGGATTTTTATCGTTAAAAACAGTACGCTCAAACACTTTTCCTTGGGTGTTCGCGCGGCCCGCAATCATATAGGCTACTTGGCTGGCCATTTGTAAAAAGCCGCCGCCGTTATAGCGTACGTCAATCACTAAGTCTTTAATATTACTTGCTGCAAATTGGTTAAATGCATTGTAGAGCTGATCTTCAGCAATCGCATTATGGCTATTAAACTGAAAATAACCCACATCGCCATCGGCTAAGTCGGTACGCACATTGACTACCGGTTGCGAGGTAATATTTTGCGAGGTGAGTGTTACGGTACGGTTTTGGTTAGTATTTATGTCTTTAAATACAAACTCGGTCGTTTTACCTGTTTGCTCAGGAAACAAACTTGCACTAATAAGAGCAACTTCACTGCTGGAAGTCGTATTTACAAAATCAATGCCATCTACTGCAACAAGTTCAAAGCCACGAGCAAGGTTTTGATTACTCGCAGGTGTATTTGGCTCGGTATAGCTAATAACGGCTTGGCGTGGCGCGCTGCTAGCAAGTATTTTTATATTAAAGCCATAGCCATAGGTTACCCCTGATTGACTTTGGCGCTGCCACTCATCGGTAGGTAAGTTAAAGTGGTAGTTATCTTTTTTAGCGCCTGAATCGGTCAGTTCATTGGTTTTTAAGGTATCAAAATAAGCAACTACGCCGCTTGTAAGCGCTGGATCGGTATCTATTATCTCATCGTACCAAAGGTAGGTTTCGTTACTCCACGAACGCAGCCAGTTTTTTTCATTACTTGCTTGGCATTGTCCTTTAAATTGGCTGGCACTGGCAAATACCCCTGCGTTCCAGCTATTGGTATTGCTATTAGGAGTAAGGCCCTCGCTATCGCTACCGCCGCCACACCCAGATAAAACGCTAAGCAGTGCTAAGGAAGCGAGTGTTGTTGTTTTTTTGTCACGAATTTTAGAGTGCATATAAGAAGCTCTATTTTTAAACGATTAATTTAAATATAGCGGCTTTTATTTAGAGTTGATAGCAGTGTTTAGCGTTTTTATAGCTTAATTGCTGCCAAAGTGCTTGGTTACTACATAAGTTAAAGTGTGCCTGCCATAAGTCGTTATATTGGGTATTGATTTGGCAAACGGGGAAGTTACTCGCAAACATTATTCTTTGCTCGCCAAAGTGTTGCAAAATAATATTAAAGCACTGTGCTTGCTGCCCGCTATTGAGCTTAAGTAACTCAAATCCCGAAAACTTAATTGCAATGTTATGGTACTTGGCGAGTAATTTAATGCCTTGCTGCCACGCTGGCATATTGTGGGGTAAACCTGCGTGATTAAGTATAATTTGTAACTGTGGAAACTGTTTGGCGTATTGAGCAATTTGCTTAACTATAATATGGTTTTCAAGCTCAAACTGGGCTTCAAAATGTAATTTTAACTGCTGTAACGTTTCAAAGTTATTGTAGCAATTACTGCTGAGCAAACGTTTGGCGTCATCACCTTGGGTAATATCTCTAATGCCCGCTAAGCTTGGATGGGAAAGGTTACTGAGCGCATGGCTAAATAGCTGATTGCTTTGATCAATCTGGGAAAAACTAACGGCTTTGTAAGTAATACCAGCCAAGTGCTTGGTGAGCCAGTTAAGCTCGTTTATAGGTGCGCTGTTATCAAACCCCGCTTCAATATGCACTAAGCCTGCAAGTTTAAAGTCGCAATCTTGCATTAATTGCGCAGCACTGATCGGCTGCTTTATTTTGTCTAAGTTAGGCCATGGCGGCGGGTTAGCGCCTTGTAACCAAGTATATTGCCCCTCAAGTAGATTAAAAAAATGCACATGGGGGTCAATAATAGCACTACTCATTGCGCTGTATAACCACCGTCAATACTTTGCAAGCTACCGGTGATAAAGCTTGCATCATCGCTGACTAAAAAATTCACTAAAGCGGCTACTTCATCAGCTTGGCCTAAACGGTTAAGTGGCTGCAATGCCGCCTCTTCGGCTACTGTTTGTGCTTTATTGGCACCACTGTTTTTACAGTAAGCGTCTATGGCGTTATGAAATAACGGTGTTTCTATAGTGCCAGGGCACACGGCATTAGCCCTAATATTAAAACTCGCGTAATCAAGCGCGGTGGTTTTTGCCATAGAAGCAAGGGCGTGTTTAGTCAGGTTATAAGCAAATGAATTTTTTTTACCTATAATTGCCTGATCTGAGGCTATAAGCACAATAGCGCCGTTGTTTTGGGTTTTCATTATTGGTAATACACTTTGCACTGCCGCATACGCGCCTTTTACATTAAGCGCAAATAGTGCATCGAGAGTTTGCTCATCGGTACTTTCTATGTTGGCGCTTAAATGTTTTCCTGCATTAGAAACAAGTACATCAATGCGCTGCGTTTGCTCAACTATGGCATTAATACAACGACGTACAACAGTGACATCGCTTACATCACAATGATGAAACTCACCAAAGTTACTTGGTGTTATATCAAGGTTATGTACTTCATAGCCGCTTGCTAGTAAGCGCTGTACTACCGCTAAACCAATACCTTTGGTGCCGCCGGTAACAATAGCCACTTTTGACATACTTGCTCCTTTATTTGTTATTACTTTTTAATTAGTGAGAGTGACCACATCCGCCTGCTGCATGCACATGGCCATGCGATACTTCTTCGCTGGTGGCTTCACGTACCGACACTACTTCAACATCAAAAGTCAGTGTTTTACCTGCAAATGGATGATTTAAATCACAATCGGCATTAAAGCGGCCTACTTTAATAATAGTTACCTGATGACGACCTTGATCCGAGCTTACCATTGCGGTCATGCCTGGTTTCCATACTTTAACTTTGCTTTGTGTTTGTAAATGCTTTAACGGAATGCGTTGTACTAAGTTATCAACACGTTCGCCGTATGACTCGCTTGGCGCTAATGTAACGCTAAACTTTTCGCCAGCGGCTTTGCCTTCCAGCGCATTTTCTAAACCAGGAAGCATGCCTTCGCTGCCATGAATATAAGTAAGAGGCGCTTCGTTAGTGCTGGTTTCTATTTGCTCACCGGCTTCGCTAAGGGTGTAATGAAATTCAACGGCTGAATTTTTACTAATTTGCATGCTTATCTCTTTAAATTTTGACTGTATTAGTTAGAGCGTAATTTTACGCGAAATATGTTTTTTTAGAAACTTAACGTGGCTGATTTAATGTTTTTTGTAGATCTAACAATAAATCTTTTTTAATTGTTGTTACTTGAGGCTTTTCGGCTTGAGGAATAAATAACACTAATTGAATACCTGGTTTGAGCATACTCGACGCCGACAGTTTATTCCATTTAGCTAGGTCACTATGCGGCACATTGTAAAGCTGACTAATGCTCCACAAGGTATCGCCTGGTTGCACTTCATAGTCTATTTCGAGTGTTGCAATTACCACTTCTTGATGCTCAAGGTAGGGGCTAATTTTATAATCAATAGTCAATGATTCCGGAAGTGTTTTGGGCTGGCCAACAAGTAATTTTTCACCAATGCCAATTAAGTTGTTTTGTTTATTATTAAGTTGCTTTAAGGTACTTAAAGGCATGCCAAAGCGCCTAGCAATACTGTAAAGCGTATCGTTTTGTTTAACTATGTACTCTCCAGCAAAGTTAGTTTTAAAAAACGAACTGTTTAATAGTGCCTGTTGCTCAATTGGCAGTAATAACGTATGCGGACCATTGGGTGAACTTTGATTTTTTAAATACCCTTGATTAAGTGCATGTAGCTGCTTAGAGCCTACTCCAGAGAGCTTGGCAATGATTGAAAAATCAAATTGTTGGCCTACATTCATATGGGTGGTCAATGCTTTGTAAGCGAGCTTTGGGCGTTTAAAACCTTGTTGCGGGTGTTTAACTAAGTAGCTTAGTGCCAGTAACTTGGGTACATAATCGGCGGTTTCTTGAGGTAATTTTAGCGACCAGTAATCAGTGCTTTTACCGTGCTTTTTATTTTGTTTAATCGCGCGTTTAACTCGCCCTTCACCGCTATTATAAGCGGCGAGAGCGTGCAGCCAATTGCCATCAAAGCGTTTATATAAGTAACTTAAATACGCCAGTGCTGCGTCGGTGGCGGCAAGTACATCTTGGCGGCCGTCATACCATTGATCAGACTTAACCCCAAAATGATGTGCAGTTGCTCCTACCAGTTGCCATACGCCAACAGCTTGCTGCGATGAGTGTGCAGTGGGTCTAAATCCGCTCTCTACAAAAGGCAGCAGTGCTAACTCTATTGGTAGTTGCTGTTGTTCTACCTTTTTTACAATATGGTATAAATACGGAGCGGCTCGTTTGCTCATAACTTGCAGGTAATCGGGTTGCTGCAAATACCAATTAATACGCTTTTTCAGCGCTTTATTTTGCTCAATAGGAAAATGCAGATTATTAGCGATATGCTGCCATAAGTCAGTTGTTTTGGCCGGTGGCGTTATTATCTTATTTTTTGTATTTTTAGGCGGCGTTATGCGTAAGTTAGTTTTTGTGCTTTGCGGTGTTTTTAATTCACTAGGGGCGCTGTAACTTGGCTTAAAGTGAGTAAATATTTGCGGTGCTTCTATAGGCTCTGGCTTGGTGGTTTCACAGCCAAATAAAAAAACACCTAAACAAGCTAAAACCAAACTGCGCATAACATTCACTTCTATTAAAATCCTTTTACTATTTTAACACAGTCCGTTGTGTTGAGTTATTTTGCGTTTATCGCGCGAATTAATCCTGCTTGTAAAAATAAATTACTCGACTTGGCATTAAGCGACTCTTGCATGTAGGGTTTAATCGCGACATCAGGAAATGACAGCATTAACTGCTCTATTGTTTGCCCACTATTATTAGCTACATGCTCTGTAATGGCGGTTAAAAATGCGTGCGACTGCTGCAGTTGCGACTTATTAGTTAGTTCACCATGACCAGGAATTATAGTTTTTAGCACTGAGTCATTAATATATTGTTGTAGCAGTGCGCGCCAGCTGCTTAGCTCGCCGTGGCCAGGGTAGGGAAGCCAGTCAACAATATCTCCACCAATCAAAGTGCTGCCACTGTTAGTTGTAATGGTTAAATCGCCATTGGTATGTGCTTGGTGGGCGTTTAAAGTAATCTCAAAATTGCCTAAGTCTAGTGTTTTATTGGTGTTTATGCTTATTTCAGGTGCATTGAGTTGATATTTTTGCCAGCGGAATAGGCGCTGTTTAGCGCGTTCTAACTTTGTGCGCCACTGGGCTTGCTCATTTTCGGGGAGTGTTGCTAAGCGTTGGTAGCTAAGCTCAATGCTTTTTTCGAATCCCTCTAGCTTATCGTTAAATGCTTGCTGATAAAGGGCAAAGTCAGTTTTTACTTGCTGATGGGTAATTAATTGCGCATCGGGGTAAAAGTGCTGCATTACAGCCATCCCCAGCAAATGATCGTCATGAAAATGAGTGGCCACTAAGTAACACAAAGGTGTTGTTACGTGCTTTTTTAAATCGCTAGCAAGTTGTTCTACTGCAGCAAAGTTGCCGCTGGTATCTACTAACAGTGCGCATTTACTACCTTCAATTAATACTTGGTTTGAGTCGTAAAAACGTAGTTTATGCTGTTGTTTTAAAAATTGAATATTGGGACTTATTTTCTCCCACGTAACATCGGCGTTAGCATTGGCTGCAAAATAAAAAGAGTTAAGCAGTAGTAGGTACTTACTTAATTTAAATAAACGCAGGGCTGACTTCATATAACGCTCTCTATTATGGTTTAAAAGCTGCGTAATAAATAAAAGCGCTCTAGGCGCTTTTATTTATTATGTTTAGAGTCATTTGATAAGTGCTGACTCAACTTATCAATGAGTTGATCTTGGTGTTGCAGATCAACGGCTTTTATAGTCTTTGCTTCTAGCAATTCGTGGCTTAAATTTAAGGCTGCCATAAGTAGGGCATTTTGCTCATTTTTAACAGTAGAGCGTTGTTTCATTTGCTCAACTAAATCATTGAGATTTTTAGCTGCCGCTTTAAGTGCCTCTTCTTGCCCAGGTGGACAAGCAAATTGCTGCTCTTTACCAAGCAATTCAACAGTGACTCGCTGGTTTTGCAGCTCAGACATTAGCTAGCCTGTTGTGCGCTTTGTAACTTATCAAGCAGGCCAGATAAAGTAGTGCTGGCATCTTTTTGCTTTTCTTCGTTTTCAAGGGCTTCTAATTGCAAAAGCTCGTTGTCGTCAGCGAGTTTACTATTTTGTTCTTTTAAATTAGAAACATCAGCTTGTAATTGATTATTACGCTGAATTAATTGGTCGATCAGTTGTTCGAGTTGTTGAAGAGTGTTGTTATTCATAAAGGCGCTCATATAACTGTAATTAAGGTAATGCAAATGTAAAGCAAAGTTTGTTTATTTACCAGCATTTACGCTGGTTTTAGCTGATTTTTATTCTCTGTTAAGGGATAATTCAGTGTATTGGCTTTTTCATTCAGAAATGGTTCATTTTAATGGCCGCTTATCAGGGGATAGGTTGTCAAAGTACAGTGCTTATGGTTCACTGTTTTTATTAAATAGCGTATGGCGAAAATAAATAATGCTTAGTTACAGACACTCATTTCATGCCGGAAACCCTGCCGATGTACTTAAACATTTAGTGTTAGCACAAGTGTTAGGTTACCAAACTTTAAAAGATAAGCCACTGGATTATATAGACACTCATTCGGGTGCGGGCTTTTTCGAATTAGCAGCGGCCGATGCACAAAAAACACAAGAGTATCAAGACGGCATTGAAAAACTGTGGCAACACACTAGTAAACACTCAGCTTTAAACGACTATATTGCACTGATCAAATCGTTTAACCAAACAGCCAAGTTAGAGTTTTATCCGGGTTCGCCAAAAATTGCGGAACACTTTTTACGCCGCCAAGATAAAGGCTGGTTTTTTGAGCTGCACCCACGTGATTTGTTATTACTAGAGGAGAACATGCAAGGGAAGCGTTCGATTCGAGTACGTGGCGAAAATGGTTTTGCTGGTTTGGTTGGCTTATTACCCCCTGCATCGCGCAGAGCCTGCGTGTTAATAGACCCACCTTATGAAGTCAAAGACGATTACGACACTGTTATTACTACGTTGATGCAAGCGTATCAGCGCTTTGCTACAGGCACATACATGATTTGGTATCCTGTTGTTGACCGTAGCCGCATTGACAACATGGAGCAAGACCTAATTGACTCTGGCATGCGTAATATTCAATTATTTGAGCTAGCTACCAAAGCCGATACCGACGTGCATGGCATGACTGCCTCGGGGATGATAGTAATTAATCCACCGTGGAAATTAAAACAGGTTATGGACGAGGTGTTGCCAGAGCTGGTGAGTATATTGAGTGAATCAAGTGGTTTTTATCGCAGCGAGCAGTTAGTCGCAGAGTAACCCACATAGCAAAATGCCCAGTTAAACTGGGCATTTTAATTATTACTGCAGTTATTTTAGTTAAAGTAAACGGCTTTAAAGGTAGCTAGTGGCTCACCTTTTTCATCTTTTAAGCTCAACGATTCGCCATTAACTTGCCACTGCGCAGCTTTACTTAGCATGCTAGACATTGCAGCTTCTTGATCCATGTTTTCATGACACATTTTTTGCGTTGCCGCTATGTGATCAAAAGTCACCGTTTGCTCATTAACTTCATAACCACCGTTAAAGTTATTGCAGCCTAAAAACCCATGCACTTTGCCATCATTACTAAATTGAATGAAAGGTTCTTTTGTTGTAACCGTAACATTATCGCCAGCTAAAGTGATTGCTTTCCAATATGTATTTGCTAAATCAACATCTGGTTTTTGATCTACTTTTGTAACCACAATTTTGTACGGGCTGGTTTGTGCATCTGCTGCGAATGGGTTGTTGTTGCTTGTGCTGGTGTAGAGTAGCTCACCATTATTTTCAATACGTGCACTAACGCTGTAGCTAAGTGCTTTATTAATTTTGTTAGTGTCGTAGGCAAGCTCTACTGTATAAGGAGGACCACCATTTAAATCAATAACCTGCTGGCTAATAACGGTTGCTTTAATATCCATTTTAGATACATCGGCAAGTGTTACTGTTAGCTGTGAATTAGGCGCCAACATGCTGCGATCAAGGTAACTAACTTCAGTTGTTAGCGTTGCTGTTGACTCTGCCTGTGTTGCCTGTGCAGTGTTCTTTGCATCATCACATCCAGATAATACCAATGCGCCACTGGCTAAGAAGCTGATCCCTGCTACCGATTTTAAAATTGAACTTGGCTTACGTTTAAACATCGTTGTTCCTTTAATACTAAATTAGATGATTTTAAATGAAGATAGTGCTTAGTTACTTAATTAAGGCTTAATTGAGGAGTAAAAGTTTGGCTTAGTGATTGTTACAACGCGTAAAAAAGGGCGCTTATGCGCCCTAAATAAATGTTTTTACTTTTTAACAAACTTGGTCAGAATTACAATACGTTGACCATCAACACGCCCTTCAATATGTTCAGGGTTACTGGTTAAGCCAATATTACGTACTGCAGTACCGCGTTTAGCGGTTAGGCTGCTGCCTTTTACATCTAAATCTTTAATTAGCGTTACGGTATCACCGGCTTTAAGTACTACGCCATTGCTATCAAGATGCTTTAGGTCGTCATCTTCAGCAAGTACTTGTTGAGCCCATGCTAATGTATCTTCTTCTAAGTAAATCATGTCTAGGGCGTCTTGTGCCCAGCCATTGTCGGCAGCTAAGCGGCTCAACATACGATAAGCAACTACTTGAACTGCAGGAGTTTGGCTCCACATGCTGTCGTTTAAACAATGCCAATGGGTAGGGGTTAGCTCAGCGGTGTCTTCAATTTGATCTTTACATACTTGGCAAGTGTAAATGCATTTATCTGAGTGGGCTTCTTTAACTGGCGGAACTTCGTACACAGATAAAGTATCTGTTGCTGCACATAATTCACATTGGTTATTACTACGTTCTACTAAGGCTTGTTCAATGCTCATATAGGAGGCTCTTATGCTGTTTTTACAAAAATATTATGTGGTTATTATACCTCCATCTGGGCTCTTTGTGTACATTTGCACTAAGGATTAGCGCATATCCATATAAAAAGTATGGTTATATCTTGTTTGTAACTGCAAATTACAATAATTAAATACAGCAAACTCGGTTTAGCATTGAGCAAGACGCAGCGTTTAAGTTTGCGTATGATAAGCGCATGATGGTTTATTTTTTTGATATGTTATGCGCTTACTTCTCCCTATAGTTAGTATTTTAATTGCTTTAGCTTTATTGCTTCCCGGTGTTACCCAGCCTGTATTATCCCTAGAGGGGAAAATAGATAAGTCTAAATTAGCGCAAACAGGCATTGAGATGATTGCCGATGAAGGCGACCGCAACACTCGAAACATGCTGATGATGGCATCAAGCATGTTTGGGTTAGATAAGCTTGAAGGTGAGATAAGTGCTTATCAAAAAACACGCAGCATTTGGGGAACGGTTAACGAACTGGCTCATAGTGAACTACCCATCGACGCCACTCCGTGTCGATCAATGGGCTTCTACAGCCTTGACTTAGAGACTAGGCTGCTTCTTTTTTCTCAGTTCCAACAGCAAACTTCGATAGCTCGAAGACTTTCGTTTTAATGGCTGATTTCTGCTGAGATGTGGGGGTAACCCTTGCGACGATCCCAGCCGCAATCAAATCTAATTCACCTGTTTTTGCTATGCTTTTAGCCGCTGACAAGTCTCGGCTTTGGTTAGTTTCACAAGCCGTACATGTGAAATATCTGTCGTTCAATGTCAAAACATGATGTTGGCCGCATCCAGAACAAACCCCAGTGGATTTTTCAAACCTGCCAATCTCGTGATAGAGTTTACCTTCAAGCTCAGTTTTGTATTTTGAAAGCTGAGTAATTAAGCCCATCACATTGTCGGCAACCATGCTGCCATTGAACTTTTGCATCCCTTTTACGTTTAAATCTTCGAACACTAAAATGTCATTTTCATTGGTTATCTGGCGTGAAATTTTGTGTGCAAAGTCGAGCCTTTGCCGTGAGATTTTGCCGTGTAATTTGTTGATGCGTTGTTTGGTTTTTTGCCAGCGATTTGAACCTTTAGTTCGGCGTGCAAGCTGGCGTTGCAATTGATTTAACTTTGTTTTTGACTGCTTTAAAAACTTGGGGTTATCGACCACAAAACCATCTGAGCCAACAACAGTTTGCTTTGAGTTAATGTCAAAACCTGTGATTGTTTTTAAAACTTGTTTAGCTGTTTTGCACTCAACTTCCTGAGTGATGCTGCATCCCCATTTTCCGTGGTGATACTGGATAGTTACAGTCTTGATTTTACTTGCTAGTTTGCGATGCAAGATAATGGGTATCTTGCCTACCTTTGGGATACTGATAGCGCCATTTTCAATGCGGATACAGTGCGAGTTATTGACCGCTCGAAAACTATCGTTGTGACGTTTTTTCTTTTTATATGAGATCTTGTGCTTTGGAAAGCGTTGCAAGCGACCTTTAGTAAAAGCATTCTTGAGCGCTAATTCCAGGTCGCGGGCAACTTGTTGAGCTGCCGCAGAATCGAATGCTTTGATCCAGTTAAACTCTTCGAACGTCTTGATATCTTTAAGTAGTGAGGCCATGTCTTTGTAAAACAAAAACGTTTTATCGTGCTCGTATCGACGCATGTTCTCAGACAACAATAAGTTCCAAATGCCACGCGCTGTCGCGCCAAACTCAACGAGTTTAGCTTCTTGCTCTGGCGTAGGATTTAGCCTGTAGTTGTATCTAAGCGTCTTTTTCATATACTGTATAGACTACTGTATGGAAATGAGTTGTCAAGATGGAATATGACACTAAATCTCACTGTAAATATTTAATAGCGCTACATTTAATACTTGTGGTTAAATATAGAAAACAATTGTTAAAAGGTGATGTAGGTGATTTTGTAAAACAAAAAATCACTGAAATTGCAGAGCGCTCAGAATTTAATATCGAAGAGATCGAGGTGGACAAAGATCATATACACATATTGCTAACGATCTCTCCCAATATCAGTGTTGCGAGTTACGTTAGGAGAATTAAACAATCTACAACGCAAAGTCTATGGTCGAGATTTAAATGGTTTAAAAAGCAATTCTGGGTTAAAAAAACATTTTGGTCTGACGGATATTTTGTTTGCTCTGTTGGAAATGCGGCTGCTGATACAATTCGAAAATACATTCAAGAGCAGGGCTAACTATTCCGATTCATCCCATCGACGCCGCTTCGCGTCGATCAATGGGTTTTCTCGGAAAATTTCGATAAAAATTATTTAGTGGCGGTGTTGGTGACTTTTTTCTCAATTGTAATACCGACTATTAAGTTACTAATGCAATTAGTATTTTTCTTATTGCCAGCGAGTAAGTTTAAGCAAAAACTGGGAGTAACTATTTGCGCTTTAAGTAAGTGGAGCATGGTAGATGTGTTTGTTATTGCACTTATTGTTACTTATCTTGCAGGCAATGCCGAGGGTGAAGCTGGTGGGCTAATTAAAATGCACGCCGAACTAGGGAATGGCTTTTGATATTTTACCGGTTATTGCTTATTTGCCATTGCCGCGAGTAGCTTTATTAAAACCGATGCAAAAAATATTTAAAGGTTTGTATTAACTATTCAATTATCATAAACTTCGCTAGAACCTAGAACCTAGAACCTAGAACCTAGAACCTAGAACCTAGAACCTAGAACCTAGAACCTAGAACCTAGAACCTAGAACCTAGAACCTAGAACCTAGAACCTAGAACCTAGAACCTAGAACCTAGAACCTAGAACCTAGAACCTAGAACCTAGAACCTAGAACCTAGAACCTAGAACCTAGAACCTAGAACCTAGAACCTAGAACCTAGAACCTAGAACCTAGAACCTAGAACCTAGAACCTAGAACCTAGAACCTAGAACCTAGAACCTAGAACCTAGAACCTAGAACCTAGAACCTAGAACCTAGAACCTAGAACCTAGAACCTAGAACCTAGAACCTAGAACCTAGAACCTAGAACCTAGAACCTAGAACCTAGAACCTAGAACCTAGAACCTAGAACCTAGAACCTAGAACCTAGAACCTAGAACCTAGAACCTAGAACCTAGAACCTAGAACCTAGAACCTAGAACCTAGAACCTAGAACCTAGAACCTAGAACCTAGAACCTAGAACCTAGAACCTAGAACCTAGAACCTAGAACCTCAATAAGGCAACTTTTTGCAACGCATTTACTCTAGTTTACTGATCATCGCTATGTTACTCACGCTTGTGGGTCAGGCTGTTGCGTCTGTTGCTATGCTATGTGAAATGCCGCATCTGAGCCAAACACAGCATGCTGCAACTAATGTTGCAACTGAAAAAGTACATCAGCAAATGTCAGTCAGTATGATGAATATGGACTGTTGCGATGATGCAGCAACCGAGCAAGAATGTAATTGCCCAATTAATGCTTGTTCAGCGTACTCAATGTTGAGTGTTGATGGTTTATTTAGCACCCCACTGATTATTTCTGAAAAAATACAGCTCTATTCCTCACAAAACCAACACCATTTAGTCAGCTCGCTATACCGCCCCCCTATGTCTGCTTAATTGCAGGATAGGTGTACCTAAAATTAGGTCAAGTCGTTTAATTCACCTTTTCTGCCTCTAAATTAATCTTTTAATTTTAGTGGAGTAAGTGATGAATCACTTTGCAGTATTTAAAGTCAGTTTTTTAGCGCTAATGCTAGGAACTGCAATCTCAGCACACAGCAATGAACTTAGCCTAGATGAGGCGCTTTCGTATGCGCTAAACCATGAGCCTTGGCTAAAGGCAAGCCAGTACCAACAAGCCTCAGAGCAAGCACAAAGTATAGCCGCAGGTAGTTTGCCTGATCCGGTATTAACTTTGGGTTTAATGGGCGTGCCAACCGATGGTTTTGCTTTAGATCAAGAAGGTATGATGCAGCTAAGTATTGGTGTAAGCCAAATGTTTAGTCGTGGCGACAGCCTAGCATTAAAACAGCAAGCCTTAGCACAATCTGCGCAGCAACATCCTTGGTTGCGAGCCGATCGCCTTGCACAAGTAAAAACAATTGTTATTGAATCATGGCTTAATGCGTACAGAGCTCAGCGCAGCATTGCGCTTATCGAACAAGATAAAGCCTTATTTTCGCAACTGATTGATATAACCGAATCAAGTTATGCCAGCTCGCTAGGCAAAACTCGTCAGCAAGATATTATTCGCGCTCAGTTAGAGCTCACTCGCCTAGAAGATAAATTAGTAATGCTAGCGCAGCAACTTGAAAGTGCTAAAAAACGGCTGTCGCAATGGTTGCCAATGAGCATGCTAACTCAACCAGTAAGTACTAAAAACACAGCTATTGAGCCGTTAATTAGTTTTACCACGCTGGAATTTGAGGCGCTAATGTCGTTACTTATGGCGCATCCCGCGATTGTTGCTATTGATCAAACAGTAACAGCTAAGCAAACAGAAATAGCGCTCGCAAAGCAAAGTTATAAGCCGCAGTTTGGAGTAAATATGGGCTATAGCCATCGAGGTGATACGCCTATGGGAGACTCACGAGCCGATTTACTCTCTGTTGGGGTAAGTATTGATTTGCCGTTATTTACTAGTAACCGCCAAGATCAGCAAGTTAACGCTGCAATAGCGACAGCTGAAGCAGTTAAAACTCAAAAGTTAATAGCGCTACAAAAGTTAAAAGGGATGTATTTCAAAGAGTTTAGCCAATTAATGCAGCTACAAAAACGCGATACGCTTTATCAAACTAAGTTATTACCGCAAATGGCAGAGCAAGCCCAAGCCACACTCAATGCATACACGCGGGACGACGGTGATTTTTCAGAAGTTATGCGTGCTCGTATTAGTGAGCTTAATGCCAAAATTGACGGCTTAAATATTCAAATAGACCAACAAATTATTATTGCTCGTCTAAATTATTATGCCAGTAGCCAAGACGCTGCTGTGATGCTTGAGCAATTAGGAGAGCAAAATCGTGAATACTAATTTAAAACTATTAATAGCAGCTGTAGTGGGTGGTGGAGTAACGGCATTAGTATTATCGCTTATGCCCGCGAGCAATACTGATATTAAAGCAAGCACAGAAAAACAACCACTGTACTGGGTAGCACCCATGGATAGTAATTATCGACGTGATGAACCCGGGCTTTCGCCAATGGGCATGGATTTAGTGCCTGTTTACGATGAAGCACCAGGCAGTAGTAGCAATTTAGATGGCCCAGGTGCTGTGACTATTTCGCCAGCGGTGGTTAATAATCTCGGGGTAAGAATCGCCAAAGTACAGTACAAAGCGTTACAAAATGATGTTAAAACGGTTGGCTATGTGCAATATAATCAAGATCAACTTATTCATATTCACCCTCGTGTAGAGGGTTGGTTAGAAACGCTTTATATCAAAGCAGCCGGCGACAGTGTTGAGCAAGGTGAGCCACTTTATACCTTGTACTCACCGCAATTAGTGAATGCCCAAGAAGAGTTTCTATTAGCGCTCAATCGTAACAATCAGGTGCTTATTCGCGCAGCTAAAGCACGCTTAAAGTCACTTAATATATCGGATGATTTTGTAGAGCGGCTGCAAAAAAGTAAACAAGTAATGCAAAACATTACCTTTTATGCCATTCAAAGTGGCGTAGTTGAAGAGCTAAATGTGCGCGAAGGTTTTTATGTTAACCCCGGCACCACTATGATGAGTATTGGTAAGCTTGATGAGGTATGGGTTGAAGCGCAAGTGTTTGAGCGCCAAGCTGAGCTAATTAAGATTGGCCAGCCAGTAAGCATGACGCTTGATTATTTAAGTGGCCAAAGCTGGCAGGGTAAAGTGGATTATATTTACCCAACACTCGATGCTAAAAACCGGACCTTGCGAGTGCGCCTGCGCTTTAATAACGAAGGCCATAAACTTAAGCCTAATATGTTTGCCCAAGTAAATATTCATACTCAAGCCAATAAAGCGCAATTAGTAGTCCCTAAAGAAGCGGTGATCCGCACCGGTAACCAAAACCGTGTAGTGGTTGCCTTGGGCGAGGGGCGCTTTAAATCTGTGGCTGTAGAAATGGGCAGAAGTGACAGTAAAAACACCGCAATATTATCAGGAATAATGGCAGATGATGACGTGGTGGTTTCGGCGCAATTTTTATTAGATTCAGAATCAAGTAAAAGCTCAGACTTTAAACGCATGCAAGCCCCTCAAGCTGTTAGCTCTGTATGGAGCGAGGGCATTGTTAATAGCATTATGGCGGAACATCGTATGGTTAATATTAGCCATGAGCCGATAGCTGAACTTGATTGGCCTAGTATGACAATGGACTTTACGGTTGCTGATGATGTTGACTTTACTGCTTTTGAAAATGGCCAAACATTACATTTTGAGCTGACTAAGCAAGCTGATGGCAGTTATGTATTAACGGCTATTCATATAATGAAAAGCACAGTAACAAATAGCGAAAAAAATACAGCAACTGTTTTGGGCACAATTAACAGTATTGATAAAGCACAGCGCATAGCAAATATTAGCCGTGGTGCAATAGAAAAATGGGGACGCGAACCTGCAAGGCTCGATTTTACCTTTGCAGATGATATAGATTTAACCGCACTTGCAGCGCAGCAACAAATAAACTTTACCTTTAGTTTGCAGCAAGGGGAGTTTGTGATTAGCCACATAAATGGTGAGCACTCTACAAGCGCATCTGACAATCACACTATGCAATTGCATAACGCGCATTAGGAGGCAATATGATAGCTGCAATTATACGTTGGTCCGTTCTTAATCGCTTTTTTGTGTTGTTACTGACCGTTATTTTAATTGGCGGGGGCTTATTTGCTGTTAAAAATACCCCAGTTGATGCCTTGCCCGACTTATCAGATGTGCAAGTAATTATTAAAACCTCGTATCCGGGGCAAGCGCCGCAAGTAGTGCAAGATCAGGTTACTTTTCCACTTACCACTGCAATGTTATCGGTGCCAGGAGCGCAAACAGTAAGGGGCTTTTCATTTTTTGGAGACTCTTACGTATATGTAATATTTGATGAAAAAACCGATTTGTACTGGGCACGTAGCCGAGTACAAGAATATTTAAGCCAAGTAGCGAGCCGCTTGCCAGCTACAGCCAGCGCAGAGCTTGGCCCCGATGCCACCGGTGTTGGTTGGATTTACTTATATGCACTGGTAGATAAAACTAATCAACACGATATTAGCCAATTACGCAGCTTACAAGATTGGTTTTTAAAATTTGAATTACAAACCGTACCTGGCGTATCTGAGGTTGCCTCAGTAGGGGGAATGGTAAAACAGTACCAAGTTACGGTTGACCCCGATAAGTTACGAGCTTATGGCATTCCACTGAGCTTAATTCAAACTGCCATTGCCCAAGGCAATCAAGAAATGGGCGCATCGGTAGTCGAAATGGCCGAGGCTGAATACATGGTTACTAGCACCGGCTATATTAAAAGTGTCGCCGATTTAGAAGCGATTCCTTTAGGTGTAAATACTAATGCCACACCACTGCAATTGCGTGATGTGGCCGATATTCGTCTAGGGCCGCAAATGCGCCGTGGTATTGCCGAACTTAATGGCGAAGGTGAAGTGGCTGGTGGCGTAGTGGTAATGCGATACGGTGAAAACGCGCAAAAAACCATTGAGCTGGTAAAAGCAAAGCTCGAGTCATTAAAAAAAGGGTTACCAGCGGGAGTTGAAATTGTACCCGTGTACGACCGCTCCAACTTGATTAAAGATGCAGTTGATAACTTAAGCAGTAAATTACTCGAAGAGTTGGTTGTGGTTGCTTTGGTTTGCATTGTATTTTTGTTTCATGTGCGCTCATCTTTAGTAGCGATTATTACTCTACCGCTGGGTATTTTAACAGCATTTTTAATTATGTATTGGCAAGGTATTAATGCCAATATTATGTCGCTTGGCGGTATTGCCATTGCAATTGGCGCTATGACCGATGGCGCTATAGTGATGATTGAAAATATGCACAAACATATGGAAAAAACCCCACTAACCGATGAGAACCGCTGGCAAGTGGTGATCGATTCGGCCAGTGAAGTCGGCCCCGCATTATTTTTTAGCTTAATGATAATTACGGTAAGTTTTATGCCGGTATTTATTTTAGAGGCGCAAGAAGGGCGTATGTTTGCCCCGTTGGCGTACACTAAAACCTATGCTATGGCTGCCTCTGCTGGGCTTGCAATTACTTTAGTACCGGTGCTTATGGGTTACTTTATTCGCGGCAAAGTAATTTCAGAGCAAAAAAATCCGGTTAACCGTATGCTGGTAAATGCTTATAAACCATTACTTAACGCAGTACTTAAGTTTCCTAAAGCAACTTTGGCCTTAGCTACGTTGATTGCAGTGATTGGCTTTTATCCTGTAAATAAAATGGGGAGTGAGTTTATTCCCCCCCTTGATGAGGGCGATTTAATGTATATGCCAACTACTTATCCAGGTATTTCGATTGGTAAAGCGCGGGAGTTGTTACAGCAAACCGATAAATTAATTGCCACTGTGCCAGAGGTACTAACTGTATTTGGTAAAGTAGGGCGAGCAGAAACCGCCACAGATCCAGCGCCGCTTACCATGATAGAAACCTTTATTCAGCTCAAGCCTAAAGATCAATGGCGCGAAGGTATGACCCTAGATAAACTCAAAAAAGAGCTAGATAGTTTAGTGAAGTTTCCCGGGGTAACTAACGCATGGGTTATGCCAATAAAAACCCGTATTGATATGTTAGCAACCGGCATCAAAACCCCGGTGGGGATTAAAGTTGCTGGCCCTAAATTGAGTGAAATTCAAAAAATAGGTCAACAAATTGAAAGCATTTTAAAAGATGTACCGGGTACGGCATCCGTTTATTCTGAACGAGTTGCTGGTGGGCGTTATATTAAGGTAGATATAAACCGTGAAAAAGCGGCGCGCTATAGTTTAAATATTGCCGATATACAGCAAGTTGTAGCTACTGCTATTGGCGGCACAAATGTCACCCAAACCGTAGAAGGGCAAGAGCGCTATCCGGTAAGTTTACGATACCCGCAAGGTTACCGCGATTCACCTGAGGAGCTAATGTTACTTCCTATTGTAACTCCAGCCGGGCAGCGTATAGCTTTAGCCGATGTTGCTAAGGTATTTATTGAAGATGGCCCAGCCGGAATAAAAAGTGAAAATGCCCGCTTAAATGGTTGGAGCTTTATTGATATAGAAAATATTGATATTGGTACATATGTAGAAAACGCCCAGCAAATTTTGCATGAGCAATTGATACTACCTGCAGGATATTCAATTACCTGGGCTGGGCAATATGAATATATGCAGCGTGCTAAAGATAAGCTTGCTTACGTATTACCACTAACGTTAGCCATTATTGTAGTGCTGCTGTATCTGAACTTTAGAAGCTTTGCGGAGGTATTGATTATTATCGTTACTTTACCGTTGGCGATGATTGGCGGAATATGGCTAATGTACCTAGAAGGCTTTAACTTTTCGGTGGCTGTTGGGGTGGGCTTTATTGCACTTGCAGGGGTGGCCGTAGAAATTGGGGTGATCATGCTGGTGTATTTAAATCAGGCCTACCAAGAAAAAATTACCCAAGCACAACAAACTGGTGTGCCGCTTAATTATGAGCAGCTTAAGCAAGCAATAACAGAGGGCGCAGGGCTAAGAGTACGCCCCGTAATGATGACAGTAGCTACTATAGTGATAGGTTTATTACCGGTACTTTATGGCACTGGCACGGGCAGTGAAATAATGAGCCGCATAGCAGCGCCTATGGTAGGGGGTATGTTTAGTGCGGTTGTTTTAACCTTATTAGTAATACCGGCAACGTATTTATTGTGGCGCAAACGCGACCTATAATATTTACATTGGTTATGTAACTTATACTGAAAAACAGTATTAAGTTACATAGCCTGCAACTTTGCTATTGATATTGCTCACTTTTTTATATGGCACGATTTACGCATTACTATGTTTACTCAGCTTAAGTAAGGAATGCAGATGCAAGTTAAAACAATTCAACAAATGTATGACTGGACTATTTTGTTTCATACACAAATGGCGGCCAACTTTTTTAGTGTGCGGGAACTATTAGGTGAGCATAATACTCAATTAGTTGATTACTGTACTAAATACGAAAAAAAACTCGCTGAAGATTTAATTGGCTTTAAAGCAATCACCACCATAAATACGTTAGATACATACTGCTATGAGTATTTTGCAGAAAATCCAGAGCTACTGAATTTTACTGATTTAGATCGAAGTACCCAATTAGATGAGCAAGCTATTCAGGGCTATTTGTCTGATCAGCATCAAAAAGTAATAAATGCTTATGAGTACTTAGAGGGAAAAACACAAACTGCAGACGGTAAAGAAAAACTCGGACAAATACTGCAGCTTGAGTACCAAGGATTAAAACAAATGGTACAAAGCATAAACCGACATATAGATATGTAACCTGATCTCCGGATAATAAACTTATCTTAAGCAGCTATTTTCAGCGCTAACTGCGTTGAATTTTCTTGCAATAGGCCAGCTATTGACGCGTAAATTCGCCTTATTTTCACTGAAAATCTCTAGCTAGAGAAAATAAAATTAAATATAACTATGATTCAATATGTTAGTAAATCTCTTAACCAGAGTTCAGGTTATGTAAATTTATATACAGTTAAAACTAATAAAAATAACGGCGCTACACTATGGTGTGTAGCGTCGTTATTTTGTTAAACTTTTTCTACATCAACAATTAAGTCGCTTGTTATCGACTCTAATGCATTAATTACTTCTTCTTTATTCAACCCATTAGGTAGTGTTACTGTAGCAACAGCACTAAAAATAGGCACGCCCCAATTAGGTGCGCTTTGTTGCCTTGAGTTTAAGTGAGTAATATTGGCTCCTTTATGACGAATTACACTTGCAAGCTCTTGCACAATACCCGGGCGATCGTTACCGGTAATAACAAAGTTAAGTTGCTCACGTGTGGCGGGTTCGATTTCTGTATTGCCTGTTTCAATACGTACATCAAGTTTAGGCAGAGCATTGAGCGCATTTTGCAGTGCCTGAAAATGCTCTTCACTAACTTCAATCTGAATAATACCTGCAAAGTGACCGAGCAAATGGCTCAAGTTGCTGCTTAGCCAGTTGCCATGATTCTCTAAAATAACGGATGAAATGCTCTCTACTAAACCAGGACGATCTTGTCCTAAAATGGTTATAACCAACTGCTTCATAAATAGTTCTCTTCTTTAAAGCCCAAATAAGGTAATGCATAGGCATTAAGTGTTGTTTAACTCTATTCAGAGTTCAGGTTAAATATTATGATTTAGCTGCTAAAGTTAGACCTTTAATTCTACAGTGCAGCCCTTGCAACAAACTATAATTATTAACTAAATGCTTCCTGAGTATTGACCTCGATAAATACTTTGTCCAATAAATATAATATTTAGTTCATCAATACTGCATAAACACGGCTGCTATTTGATCTTAAAGATATTTAAATTACACGGTAAATAATTATTACCGCTGTAACATTACTGTCACTTTGATGAAATATAATCACTGCAACGTTAAGATTAAAGGATGTTTTGATGACTTCCAATCCGAATAAGCCGACTTTTAATACGGATCGAAGCCGTCTATTTAAAGACCGACTTGCCCAGTTTGGCATAACCGTAGGTGGAGTAATGGTATTAATAGCGCTGCTATTAATTTTTTTCTACCTTCTTTATATAGTACAGCCAATTTTTGAATCAGCTAAAGTTGAAAAGCGCGACAGTTTTAATCTTACAAACGCAGAGCAAATAGTGGGAGTAGGCGTTGAGGAACAAACTGAAGTTGCTTATTTATTAAGCCAGAAAGGGAGTGTTGACTTTTATAGTGTTGAAAAAGCTAACTTTGGTAAAAAGCTAAAAACGCTAGAGGTAACCCTGCCTAGCGATGTGAGTAGCTTTGCTACCAGTGCACCGTTTCAGGGGCAATATGCATATGGTTTAGAAAATGGCAGTGTAAAAATTGTTATTCCTAAATTTATGGTGACGTTTCCAAATAACGAACGTAAATTAACTCCACGTTTAGATTATCCGCTAGGCGAACTTGCTTTAGAGGTAGACGAGCAAGGTGCTGCTATAAAGCGTTTTGCATTTAGCCACTTTGAAGACAAAACAGCCGTTGTTGCGCTAACAGCCGACAAGCGCGTTTTATTTAGTAGCTTTGTTGCTGAAGAAAACATGTTTAGCGGTGAAGTTGAATGGCTTGTGGAACGCACCGAGCTAGATGTTGCTGGGCGAGTAGATGAGTTACTTATGTCGCCAGATACTACCCGAGTATTTGTGCGCTCAGCTAATCAAATTTATGTTTACGATACGCGTGACCCAAGCGAAGTAGAGCAAATTCAATTACTGTCTGCCAATGAAGAAAACGCTAATATTGTTGCGGCGCAATTACTTGCGGGCGCTAACTCTCTTATGTTGGCAAACGATAATGGAAAGGTATCGCAGTGGTTTGAAATAAATACCGATAGTGGCCGTGAATATCAAAAAATCCGCTCATTTGAAACAACAAAGCAAAGTAAGTTAAACGTATTTACTGAGTTTTACCGCCGTACCTTTTTTACTACCAGTAGTAATGGTGAGTTAGGCGTTTATTACACCACAAGCCAAGCAAAATTGTGGCAAGGCAAAGTAAGCGAAGGAGCAATTAAAAACTTTGCTATAGCACCGCGTGCAAATGCAGCGCTAATTGTTGCTGACAACAAACTAACCGTATTAGAAGTTCATAACGAACATCCTGAAGTTACTTGGTCTGCACTTTGGCAAGAAGTGTGGTACGAAGGTTACCCAGAGCCAGGTTATATTTGGCAATCAACCTCAGCCAGTGACGACTTTGAGTCTAAGTTTTCGTTAGTGCCTATTTCGTTTGGTACTTTAAAGGCGGCATTTTACGCCATGCTATTTGCCGTACCTATCGCGATTTCTGCTGCTATTTATACCGCTTACTTTATGTCGAGTGAACTGCGTAAAGTGGTTAAGCCAACGGTAGAAATAATGGAAGCACTTCCTACCGTTATTTTGGGGTTTTTAGCGGGTCTATGGTTAGCGCCTTTAATAGAGCAGCACTTACCAGCCATAGTTGGCTTACTGGTGTTATTACCTTTAGGTATTTTGGCTACTGCGCTTGGTTGGACTAAATTACCAGCCAGTATTCGCCATAAAATTCCTGAAGGATCGCATGCCATTATACTTATACCGGTAGTGTTATTTATTGGTTGGCTTTCGTTTGCGATGAGCGAAACTGTTGAGCTGTGGATGTTTGATGGTAACGTGCGCCAATATTTAACTAACGAGCTTGGCATGACCTTCGATCAGCGTAATGCCTTGGTAGTGGGTATTGCGATGGGCTTTGCTGTAATTCCTACTATATTTTCGATTGCGGAAGACGCGGTATTTAGCGTGCCTAAGCATTTGTCTAATGGCTCACTGGCACTGGGTGCAACACAGTGGCAAACACTGATACGCGTGGTATTACTTACCGCCAGCCCTGGAATATTTTCTGCGGTAATGATGGGCCTTGGCCGCGCAGTAGGCGAAACCATGATAGTGCTTATGGCAACCGGTAATACCCCGATTATGGATTGGAGTGTGTTTCAGGGAATGCGTACGCTTGCGGCAAATATTGCGGTTGAAATGCCAGAGTCGGAAGTGGGTAGTTCGCATTACAGAATATTGTTTTTAGCAGCATTTGTATTATTTATATTTACCTTTGTTTTTAACACCATTGCTGAGTTTGTTCGTCAGCAACTGCGTGAAAAATACAGCTCAATGTAAGTGGAGAACACGACATGGTAAAGCAGTGGTTTAGGTCTGGTTCTCCTTGGATTTGGATGACCGGTGGTGCGGTGAGCATCAGCTTAATTTCAGTAATTGGTTTATTAGCTATGATAGCGTGGAAAGGGTTAAGCTTTTTCTGGCCTTCAGAGGTAGTGCAATTTGAGCTGGAAGGCTCAATTGCAAAACAAACTATTATTGGTGAAATTTACGATCGAGAATTAGTACCCAAAGCGCGTTTAGCGGCAACCGGTGTTGATGTTTCGGCATATGATAGGGAAGAATTTGAGCGGTTATTAATTAAAACCGGTAACCGTGAATATGTAGATTTAGATTTTCGTTGGATATTAAATACCGACATAAAAAACCAATCAACGCCTACCACCCTTGCCGTGTTTGAGCGTAGCAAAAATGGTAATTTTTATGGCTACGTAGAAGGCGTAATTGAAGACGGACAACCTGTTACCGGCGATAAGGTAGCCTATTTACATAAGCTGGTTGAACGGGCAGTTGATTTAAACGACGAAGCACTTAATTTACAAAACGGTGATATTGGTCATATTAACTATGAACTGGAACGTCTAAGGCTAAAAGAAAAATCCTACTTACTTGATAATGAACTTACAGACGAACGTGTTGCTGAGCTTGCAGAGGCGCGTGCAGAACTACGTGCCGAGTATGCGGTGCTCGAAAAGCAACTGTTTGCACTGCGTAAACAAGCACAGCGCGACCAAGTTATGGTTAAAGATATGCGCGGCGAAATAGTCACCATTCCATTGTATCAAGTATTAGATGTGTGGTTTCCAAACGACATGAGCTTTTTAACCAAACTGGGCCATTACTTCATCCAATTAGGTAAGTTTGTATCAGACGACCCTCGCGAAGCAAATACCGAAGGTGGCGTATTTCCGGCCATATTTGGTACCGTGTTTATGGTTATGCTAATGGCTGTTATTGTGACGCCATTTGGGGTGGTTGCTGCAATTTACTTGCATGAATACGCGGCTAAAAATGCGGTAACTAAGATGATCCGTATTGCGGTAATTAACCTAGCCGGTGTACCTTCTATTGTATATGGTGTATTTGGCTTAGGCTTTTTTGTTTATATGCTAGGTGGCAGCCTTGACCAATTATTTTATCCTGAGTCATCACCTACTCCGGTATTTGGTACACCAGGTGTTATGTGGTCGGCTTTAACACTGGCAATACTTACCTTGCCTGTGGTTATTGTTTCCACTGAAGAGGGACTATCGCGTATTCCAAGTACGGTACGCCACGGATCATTAGCGCTTGGTGCCACACAAGCAGAAACCTTATGGCGTATTGTTATACCTATGGCAAGCCCAGCAATTATGACAGGTTTAATACTGGCTGTTGCGCGTGCAGCAGGTGAAGTAGCGCCATTAATGCTGGTGGGTGTAGTAAAAATGGCACCTACGTTACCGCTTGATGGTAACTTTCCATACTTTCACTTAGACAGAAAGTTTATGCACTTAGGTTTTCATATTTACGATGTTGGCTTTCAAAGCCCGAATGTTGAAGCGGCGCGACCGCTGGTATATGCAACGGCATTTTTATTAGTGTCGGTAATTATTACCCTCAACATAACCGCTATTGGTATACGTAATCATTTACGTGAAAAATTCAGATCGCTTGAGCTTTAATAAGATTTAATAGGTAACAAACATGATTTCAGTCGCTCCAAAAGTAAATCAAGCCAATACCAGCTTGAAGTTAGACTTAGACAATTTAACCACAGAGCAAACAGCGTTAGAGATTAAAGATCTCGATCTTTACTACGGCGATAAACAAGCGCTGAGTAAAGTAAATATGAATATTCCAAAGGGCCAAGTAACAGCCTTTATTGGCCCGTCGGGGTGTGGTAAATCAACCTTATTACGGTGTATTAACCGCATGAACGACTTAGTTGATATTTGCCGCATAGAAGGTGAAATACTGCTACATGGACAAAACATTTACGATAAAAGCGTTGATGTAGCGGCGCTGCGTCGTAACGTAGGCATGGTATTTCAGCGACCTAACCCTTTTCCTAAATCAATTTATGAAAATGTGGTTTATGGTCTGCGCTTACAAGGTATTAAAGACAAACGTAAATTAGATGAAGTAGTTGAGCAATCATTGCGTGGTGCAGCGCTGTGGGATGAAGTAAAAGACAGGCTACACGACAGCGCTTTTGGGTTGTCGGGGGGACAGCAGCAACGTTTAGTTATTGCGCGCTCAATTGCTATTTCGCCAGAAGTATTACTGCTTGATGAACCTACCTCGGCACTAGACCCTATTTCTACTTTAGTAATAGAGGAGCTAATTAACGATTTAAAGAGCAAGTTTACAGTGGTAATTGTTACCCATAATATGCAACAGGCCGCCAGGGTTTCTGACCAAACGGCGTTTATGTATATGGGGGAGCTAATTGAATACTCAGACACCAATACTTTATTTACAACGCCTAATAAGAAAAAAACAGAAGACTATATAACCGGTCGTTACGGCTAATTCAGCCGATATTATGTGTACAATATTGATAGGATAATAACGATGGAACATAACATTAATAAGCATATTTCTGGCCGTTTTAATCAAGAATTAGAAAACGTACGCAACCTTGTGCTTAGTATGGGCGGGCTGGTTGAGCAACAGCTTAACAGTGCGTTAGATGCAGTGAGCCAAAATGATGCTATGCTTGCGCAAAAAGTGCGAGAGAATGATTATAAAGTTAATGCAATGGAAGTAAGTATTGACGAAGAATGTACGCGAATTATTGCCAGGCGTCAGCCTGCTGCGAGCGATTTGCGTTTGGTGGTGGCTATTGCAAAAACCATTGCTGATTTAGAGCGTATAGGCGATGAAGCAAAGCGAATTGCTAAAGTTGCATTAGATTCATTTACTAAAGACCAACAGGCTTTATTAGTAAATATTGAAAATATGGGACGCCAAGTATCAAAAATGTTGCACGATGTACTTGATGCATTTGCACGTATGGACGTACAACGTGCATTTGAAGTACACAAAGAGGATGCTAAAGTTGATAGAGAGTACGAAGCCATTATTCGTCAAATTATGACCTATATGATGGAAGACCCGCGCTCAATCCCGAAAATTATGGATTTAGTGTGGTCAGTTCGTTCATTAGAACGCATTGGTGATCGGTGTCAAAATATTGCTGAATATATTATTTATTTTGTTAATGGAAAAGATATTCGTCATACATCTCAAGAAGATATAGAAAAGTCTTTATAATTTTTTTAATTAGTCCTTTTTATTACAACGACGAATTATAATTTTTTTTTAGTTTGCTGGCGGTTGAGCAATAAAAAGCGTTCACAATCGAGCTTAATACTGTAAAATTCATGCCGCACAGCATACTAAATTGATTTAAGGGTCAGTTATGCAAACTAACGCGTTTCTAGGAGTATTTGCAAAATCTCCTATCAAACCAATGGAAGAACATATTCGAAAGGTTCATCAAGCTAGTAAAGCTTTGATTCCTTTTTTTAATCACGTATTTAAAGAAGAATGGCAACAAGCTGAAGAGCTACGTTTAACCATTCGTAATTTAGAACGTGAAGCCGATGAAATGAAAAGAAATATACGTTTACAACTACCGCGTGGATTATTTATGCCGGTAGAGCGTACAGATCTGCTCGAATTAGTAACCCAGCAAGATAAAATTGCCAATAAAGCAAAAGACATTGCAGGGCGTGTAATTGGTCGTGAGATGATCATACCAAAAGTAATTCAAATCGACTTTTTAGCTTATTTAACACGTTGTGTTGATGCTACTAAACAAGCATCTAATGCGATAAATGAGTTAGAAGAGTTATTAGAAACAGGTTTTAAAGGTCGCGAAGTGGCCTTGGTTGAAAAAATGCTCGTTGAATTGGATACCATAGAACAAGACACGGATGAAATGCAAATTAAAATACGCCGCCAACTACGCGCAGTAGAAGGTGAGTTAAACCCGGTTGATGTGATGTTTTTATATAAGATCATTGAATGGGTTGGCGAGCTTGCAGATATTGCAGAGCGCGTAGGATCACGTCTTGAGCTGATGTTAGCTCGTTAATTTAAAATCAGTTCAAAAACGATAGATTAAGGTTACACAATGGATATCATTGCATCTTACGGCACGGTATTAATTTTAATTGCCGCAGCAGTTGGCTTTTTTATGGCTTATGGTATTGGCGCAAATGATGTTGCCAATGCAATGGGCACATCAGTAGGCTCTAAAGCGCTAACGATTAAACAAGCGATTTTTATCGCGATGATCTTTGAGTTTGCAGGTGCTTACTTGGCCGGCGGCGAAGTTACATCGACAATTCGTAATGGCATTATTGATTCAACGCCATTTATGGATATTCCTGAATTAATGATATTAGGTATGATTTCTGCGCTTTTTGCAGCAGGCGCCTGGCTATTAATGGCATCATTCTTAGGATGGCCAGTATCAACTACTCACTCTATTATTGGCGCTATTATAGGTTTTGCTTTAGTTGCAGTAGGCAGTGAAGCGATTCATTGGAACAAGGTTGCAGGAATTGTTGGTAGTTGGATAGTAACGCCTGCTATATCGGGTTTTATTGCCTACTTAATATTTATGAGCGCACAAAAGCTTATTTTTGATACGGCTACTCCGCTTAAAAATGCTAAACGTTTCGTGCCAATTTATATGGGCTTAGCTGGCTTTATTATGTCACTTGTGACAATTAAAAAAGGCTTAAAACATATTGGTATTAACTTAGGCACAGTGGAAGGTATTAGTCTATCTATTGCGATTGCAGTAGTAGTAGGCTTTATTGGTAAAATTGCAATTTCACGTTTAAAAATCGACCCTCAGGCCGATAAAAAAATGCAATTTAATAACGTTGAAAAAGTTTTTGCAGTACTTATGGTCTTAACGGCTTGTTGTATGGCATTTGCTCATGGTTCTAACGACGTTGCTAATGCTATTGGTCCTCTTGCGGCTGTGGTAAGTATTGTTGAAAACAACGGTGAAATTGCAAAACAAGCGGCTATTGCTTGGTGGATATTACCACTAGGTGGTTTTGGTATTGTGGCCGGTTTAGCTATTTTAGGTAAAAAAGTAATTAAAACGATTGGCGAAGGGATCACACATTTAACCCCTAGCCGTGGTTTTGCTGCCGAATTAGCTGCTGCTTCAACAGTTGTAATTGCATCTGGCACAGGCTTACCAATTTCAACTACGCAAACCTTAGTGGGTGCGGTGTTGGGTGTAGGTATGGCACGCGGTATTGCCGCACTGAACATGGGTGTTATTAGAAACATTGTAGTTTCTTGGGTAATTACATTGCCAGTGGGCGCAGGCCTTGCTATTGTTATTTTCTACGTACTAAGAACCGCATTTGGGGTTTAATAAAAAAGTACTTAAAGACTTTTAGCTTGAAAAGATCTCAATGCCCTAGGTGTTGGGGTCTTTTTATCATTTGAGCCGAAAAACTCCGTCCTTTAGGTCGGGGATGTAAGGTTTTAGCGCAACGCGCTAACAATAGAGCTTGAATCTCACAAAAACACTGTGTATCTTGTAAGGCATGAAAGAGATAGCGGTTAAACAACGGTTCTACCCAACACCTGAGCAAGTAACCTTACTTGAACAGACGTTTGGCTGTACGCGTTTTGTTTACAACTCTATTCTTCGTTGGCGTACTGATGCTTACTACAATGAGCAAATCAAGATTAACTACAACAAAGCATCAAGCTATCTAACTGAACTCAAGAAAAACCCTGAGTTCCCTTGGCTTAATGATGTTTCTAGCGTTCCTTTGCAGCAAGCAATCAGAAACCAACAAACTGCTTTTAAGAACTTCTTTGAGGGTCGAGCTAAATACCCAACTTTCAAAAAGAAGCGCTCAAAACAAAGCGCACAACTAACCAAAGCAGCATTCAGATATACTGATGGTCAGTTGTTCATGGCTAAATCTAAGCAACCTATAAATGTTCGTTGGTCGCGAGAGCTGCCTAGCGAACCAACCACCATTACAATTAGCAAAGACAGTGCGGGTCGCTACTTTGTATCTTGTCTGTGTCGCTTCGAGCCAAAACCACTATCGATTAGTAAAAATACAGTCGGTATTGATTTAGGTTTGACTGATCTTGTTATTGCCTCCAACGGTTTCAAGTCTGGAAATCCCCGTCACACCAAGCGTTACGCTAGTAAACTAGCTAAGACTCAACGTGTGCTATCGAAGAAGAAGAAAGGTTCTTCTAACTTCCACAAAGCCAGAAAGAAAGTCGCTCGCGTTCAAGCAAAGATTGCTGATTGTCGTCACGACTTCACCCACAAACTGACTTCCCAATTGATAAACGATAATCAAGTGATTAGCTGTGAAAGTCTGAGCGTAAAAAACATGGTCAAGAATCGAAAACTTGCTAAAGCAATTAGCGATGCCAACTGGGGCGAGTTCGTGCGCCAACTTACCTACAAAGCTGAGTGGTACGGTCGAACTGTAGTTAAGATTGATAAGTGGTATCCAAGCTCTAAACGCTGTAATTGCTGCGGTCAGGTTGTCGATTCCTTGCCGTTACATATCCGTAAATGGTCGTGTCCTCAATGCTCTAGCGAGCTAGACCGCGACATAAATGCGGCACTGAATATTAAAGCTGTCGGGCAGACAGTGTTAGCCTGTGGAGCGTAAGTAAGACTTTAGATTCTTTTGAATTTAAAGCGATACGCTATGAAACAGGAATCCCCCTCCTTTCCCGACTTGTCGGGCGCGAAGCGAGGTGGGGGAGGATGTCAATGTCATATTGCATCTTGACAACCTGAGCTTATACAGTGGTCTATACAGTGTATGAAAAAGACGCTTAGATACAACTACAGGCTAAATCCAACGCCAGAGCAAGAAGTTAAACTCTTTGAGTTTGGCGCGACTTCGCGAGGCATTTGGAATATGTTGTTATCTGAAAACATGCGGCGATATGAGTATGATAAAACGTTTTTGTTTTACAAAGACATGGCCTCGGTTCTTAAAGAGCTAAAGCCTTTTGAAGAGTTTAATTGGATAAAAGCGTTTGATTCTGCTGCGGCTCAGCAAGTTGCTCGCGACTTGGAAACCGCGTTGAAAAATGCATTCTCTAAAGGTCGTTTGCAACGCTTTCCAAAACATAAAATCACTTACAAAAAGAAAAAACTTCACAATGACTCGTTTCGGGCGGTTAACAACTCCAACTGTATTCGCATTGAAAATGGTGCTATTAGTGTCCCTAAAATCGGCAGAGTTCCGATTATTTTACATCGCAAATTAGCAAGTAAAATCAAGACCGTGACTGTTCAGTATCGTCACGGAAAATGGGAATGTAGTATAACTCAAGAAGTGGAATGCAAGGCCGCGCTTCGCGTGTTAAAAACAATTACAGGCTTTGATATTAACTCAAAGCAGACGGTTGTTGGCTCAAACGGTTATGTTGCCGATAATCCAAAGTTTTTAAAGCAATCAAAAGAGAAGCTGAATCAATTGCAACGCCAGCTTGCACGCCGTAAAAAAGGTTCTAATCGCTGGCACAAAACAAAACAACGCATCAATAAATTACATGGTAAAATCTCAAGGCAAAGGCTCGACTTTGCGCATAAAATTTCACGACAGATAACCAATGAAAATGATATTTTAATTTTTGAAAATTTAAATGTAAAAGCAATGCAGAAATTTAATGGCAGTACGGTGGCCGACAACGTAATGGGGCTCATCACTCAGCTTTCAAAGTATAAAACTGAGCTTGAAGGTAAGATCTATCATGAAATTGGCAGATTTGAAAAATCCACAGGGATTTGCAGTGAATGCGGCCAGCATCATGTTTTGACACTGAAAGATAGAAATTTCACTTGTTTGGCTTGCAGGACATATCAAGGTCGCGACTTATCTGCGGCAAAAAGTATAGCTAAAACAGGTGAATTAGATTTAATTGCGGCTGGAATTGTCGCAAGGGTTAACCCCATATCTCAGCAGAAATCAGCTATTAAAACGAAAGTCTTCGAGCTATCGAAGTTTGCTGTTGGATCTGAGAAAAAAGTAGCAGCCTAGCCCAAAAGCTAGATTGTAGAAGCCCAGTGATCTTTAGTCGCTGAGTAGTTCACTTGTGGAAAGAAAAAATGACTAATCTTCCGAGTATAAAACAGCTGCAGTATTTACTTGCAGTACATCAATATCAACATTTTGGCCGCGCTGCTAGTGCGTGCTTTATTGGCCAATCAACATTAAGTACAGCCATTCAAAACTTAGAAGAAACACTAGGCTGCCAACTTATTGAACGTGAAAACCGCAGTTTAATGTTTACCACCATTGGTGATGAAGTAGTTGAACGTTCGCGCAAAATTATTCACGACACAATCAGTTTAAAAGAGCTCACTAAAAGCTTTTTAACGCCGCTGAGTGGTAAGTTAACCGTAGGGGTTATTCCTACTATTGCGAGCTTTATTGCCGCGCCTTTGTATCACTTTTGTAAGCAAGAATTTTGCGATTTAGAACTGGTATTAGTAGAAGATACTAGCGATAAGTTACTCGATAAATTAGAGCATGGTCAGATAGATTTAGCCTTATTAGCACTGCCGTATCAAACCGATAAGTTTCATACTCAGGTGTTAGCTAGAGATCATTTTAGTTTGGTACATCACAAAGATTACACGCCAGCAAAGAACGTGCAAGACTTTAACTTATTACCCGACGCCAGCGTGTTCTTACTAGAACGTGAGCACTGTATGACCGGGCACGCGCTTAGTGCATGTCATTTAAACCGTGTCAGCTGTATAAACCCGTTTGAAGCAGCCAGCTTGCATACTTTATTGAGCATGGTGGAGTATCAGTTGGGGGTGACCTTTTTACCGCAAATGGCGATTAATGCCGGCATTTTAGATAATAAAAATATGCTAGCAACTCCATCGGCGAATGAGGCATACCGTGAAATTGGTATTTTGTGGCGTAAAACAACCGGACGAATTCGCGACTTTAAATTGTTCAGCCAGCAATTAGAGGTGTTTTTAAAACACCAATGTAGTTTAGACTTTGCTAAAGAGACAGCAACAAGCAGCTAAGATAGCTGCTTGTTTTCATGGTTATGGCTTTCATATGGTTCTAGTTTAGGTAAAAAAAGTAAATAAACCCAAACAACCAGATTAAAGTAAGGCACTAGCCCTAATACAGTAAATACCCGAACAGGATAACCTTTAATGTGTGCATATCGGTAACACTGAAACGCAATTGCAAAATGCATAAGTAGTAATAAAACAACTAGCTGTGTCATATTTACCTCCTTAAACTCTAATAACATCCAACATCCAACATCCAACATCCAACATCCAACAAATTGTCGTCTTATTTGGGCTGATTTATAATGTCATGTTTTTTTGCGCTTATCGTATTAATTGCGCGACATTTGCTGATTTGTAAGTAAAGTATAGCCGAGAAAGATAATTATGATAGTAGTAAAGAGCTTAATTTTGTTTACAGCTGTTTATTTTTTGCTAGGTAGTTGTTGGTAAAACGTTTTATTTTTTAAAATCTTTTCAAGTTCACTTTTAACACCTTTAATAGGCATAGGGCGAGCTATAAAATAGCCTTGGCCGTAGTCAACGCCAATTTCTTTTAATGCAAAAAATACTTCTTCGGTTTCTACATACTCAGCCACAGAGCGCTTATCGAGTGAATGACTAATGTCGTTAATGGCCTTTACTAGTGCTAAATCAATAGGGTCGTTGAGCATATCGCAAACAAACGAGCCATCAATTTTTACATGCTGTGCTGGCAGTTGTTTCAAGTAGTTAAAAGTACTGAAGCCGGTGCCAAAATCGTCAATGGAAAAGTGGCAGCCTAAAATATTGAGTTTTTCAATCATTTTACGCGTAGCTGCTAAGTTGTTAATGCTGGCAGATTCGGTAATTTCAAAAATTATTTGTGTTGGTAAAACCTGATACTTTGCTAAATTTGACTCTATTAATGGCACTAAACGCTCATCTAAAAATGACTGCGCAGAGAGATTTATAGCTACTTGGTTAAGTTCTGGGTAGAGGGCAACATTAGCAATTGTGTTACGAATAACGCATTGATCCATTAAAAAAGTATCGTTTAGCATTTCTAATGAAGGAATAAATTGATTAGGAAAAACTAGTTCATCATTTATTTTTAAGCGCAGCAGCACCTCAAAGTAAGCAACTTCATTGCGCCTAAAATCCCAAATTGGTTGGTAATGCAGTTCAATGCTGTCTTGTTGTAGCGCTTGGCGAATACCATGACCCCACTCTAAACCCGTTTGTAGCGTATTGTTATGGGCATCTTGTTTTGCATAGCAATGTACTAAATTACGACCTAAATTTTTAGCGATATACAGGGCAATATCAGCTTGTTTTAAACATTCGCTTGGGTCGCAATTCTTTTTGGTAATTTGAGTTAAACCAATTGAGCAACTGATTGAGTATATTTGCTCCTCAGATTTAAATTGATTTTGTTCAATCGCGTTACATATACCTTCGGCAATTAAATGCGCGTCAAGCAAGTTAGTATGTTTGAGGATCACTGCAAATTCGTCGCCGCCAACTCTACACACTAAATGCTCGGTACTTATGTTTGTTATAAATAATTGCGCTACTTCTTTTAAAACAATATCGCCTTGTTGATGGCCTTTACTGTCGTTAATTATTTTAAAGTGATCTAAATCGATATAAATAAGCGCGTGTTCAATATCAGAATGCGTGTGCTGAGGTTGGCAAATACGATTCAGCTGTTGGTCAAAGTAATAGCGATTATGCAGGCCAGTAAGCGTATCGTGAAGTGCTAAATGGCGCAGCTGCAGTTCCGCTTGTTTTCGTTCATGAATATTGTCGATTGTGGCGGTAATAGTGGCGTTATTATGGCTGTTTTGTATGAGCTGCAGCCGACATTCAACCCAAATTTGGCTGCCATTTTTATGTTGTAGCCTTATTTCAACTTGTTGTTTGTACTCACCACCACAAAGAATGTCGTCTATTGTTGCTTGTAGTTTTACTTGGCATTCAGCAATACAAAAATTAGTTAATTGCTGTTGTAGTGTCGATTTAACACCAAAGCCACTCAATGCTTCCCACGCTGGGTTGATAAAGCGAATAAGCCCTTGCTGATCAAGTTCTAGAACGACAGTATTTAAATGCAATAAAATACGTTGATGCGCAGAAAATAAATCTCGGTATCGCACTTCGCTTATGCTCAGTTGCTCTACTTTGTTAGCAAATTCAGCGTAGCTCACCATAAAGTCTTCGCGACGCGCTGCATGGTCGCATACTTTATTTAAAAATGGCGGATCGTATGGGGCACGTATAAAGTCGGTTACGCCCGAAAGTAAAAGCTGCTCCGCATAATCTGCATCATCACTATCTATAATAGTTACAATTGCTTGCATAGGATTATGTTGTAAAATTTCAGATACTAGCACGCTCGACTCTTCTGCTCTTGCAGCGGTTGCATCAAGTAAAACAATTGCAAATTGTTGCTGGTTATAAGCATTAAGCGCGGCTTGGCTCGAGGTAACATGGGTGATCGAAAAATTGAGCAGTAACGGCTTGCTGATTTCATTGGCTTTAGTGTTAGTCGGCTCTAACAGTAAGAGGTTTAAACGACTGCTTTTTTCTAAATGGTTAGCGAGCACACTTGCCAGCACTTGCGGCAGCATGTCTTGGCGCTCAAAAGGTAATACTGCATCAATACCGTAGCTGCGGGCAGTAGTTTCAGCTATTCGTTCACAATAAATAGGGGGAATAAGTAAGATTGGGGTATTTTTAGGGGTATTTAATAAGCCCGAGCGGATCATTCTTGAGAAGCGCCAGCCATCAATTTTACCTACATCAAGGCCAGTAATAATTATATTAACGGCTTGTTTTTTTAATATTTTTAAAGCTTGTTGGCTATCAGATACTTCTATAAATTCAAAAACATTTAATTTCTCTAAAGTGGCTCGAATAGTGCCACGCTCAGCACTGCTGGCGTTTAATATTAGCAATTTAAGCTGATTTACCACGTTTAGAGTACCCCTAAAAAATCACGATTATTCAAAAGAGTAAGAGTAATGATATTTACCGCTTAGGACAAGCGTATTTACGGCATGATAATAAATGCAGTAAAACAAGTGTAATTTAATGAGAATTTACCTGATTTCTTGAGCTTCATAAGCGATAGATATACACTTGGCGCGACTTTAAATGATGTGGATTACCAACTATGCGCGTGGCTGATTTTAGCTTTGACCTTCCCGACGAATTAATTGCTCGTTTTCCTAAGCAAGACAGAACAAGTAGCCGCTTATTGAGCCTAGATGGCCCAAGTGGTGTAGTTGAGCACAAAGTATTTAGTGATTTGCTTGAATTAGTTAACGAAAATGACTTGTTGGTGTTTAATAACACGCGAGTAATACCTGCCCGTATGTTTGGTCAAAAAGCGTCAGGCGGAAAAGTTGAAGTATTAGTAGAGCGTGTGCTTGATGAGCATAGAGTGCTGGCACATGTGCGCGCGAGTAAATCGCTAAAGCCAGGCAACGAAGTAATTCTTGAAGGCAAGGCAAAAGCAACCATGGTTGCGCGTCACGATACCTTATTTGAGCTGGAGTTTGAGCATAGCCAAAACGTACTCGATATATTAAATGATATTGGCCATATGCCATTACCGCCGTATATAGATCGCCCTGATAACGAAGCCGATCGTGAGCGTTATCAAACCGTGTACGGCGAAAAGCCTGGAGCGGTTGCGGCTCCTACCGCCGGTTTGCATTTTGACGATAAGTTAATGACCGCGCTAAAAAATAAAGGCGTACAAATGGCTTTTGTTACACTGCATGTGGGAGCGGGGACGTTTCAACCGGTGCGTGTTGCCACGGTAGATGAGCACATTATGCACTCAGAATACATAGAAGTGCCAGATGATGTGGTTGCTGCTGTAGCAAACACTAAAGCCAATGGTGGGCGTGTTATTGCCATAGGTACAACGTCTGTACGCTCTCTAGAATCGGCAGCAAAAGTACACGGTGGTAAGTTAGATACTTACTTTGGTGATACCGATATATTTATTTATCCGGGTTATCAATTTAATGTGGTTGATGCCATGATCACGAACTTTCACTTACCAGAGTCAACGCTTATTATGCTGGTAAGTGCCTTTGCCGGACAAAACAATATTATGGGCGCATATAACACCGCCATAGAGCAGCAGTATCGTTTTTTTAGTTATGGCGATGCGATGTTTTTAACCCGTAAATAAACACCACAAAATTTACTTGTTTAAGCTGGCTATTTGCTTTTAAATCAGCATTGAATTTACCGCAGTTAATAGTATTAACGCAGTAAAAAGGGTAGAATCGAGCGGTTAAATTATAGCTTGTTGGACTGTTTTTCCGACATTGAGGACAATATGAAATTTGAATTAGACACTACAGACGGTAAAGCGCGCCGCGGCCGCTTGATTTTTGACCGTGGTGTAATAGAAACTCCAGCATTTATGCCTGTAGGTACTTACGGTACTGTTAAAGGCATGACACCGGATGAAGTAAAAGCAACAGGCGCGCAAGTTTGTTTAGGTAATACGTTTCACCTAATGCTGCGCCCAGGCACTGAAATCATTAAGCAACACGGTGGTTTACATAAGTTTATGAATTGGGATTTCCCGATTCTAACTGACTCAGGTGGCTTCCAGGTGTTCAGCCTAGGTGCTATGCGTAAAATTACCGAAGAAGGCGTATTATTTAGCTCCCCAGTAAATGGCGAGAAAATTATGATGACGCCAGAATCATCAATGCAAGTACAGCGCGACTTGGGTTCAGATATCGTGATGATTTTTGACGAATGTACACCATACCCTGCTACCGAAAAAGAAGCTAAAGATTCAATGGAATTGTCACTTCGCTGGGCTAAACGCTCAAAAGAAGGCCATGGCGACAACCCATCTGCACTGTTTGGTATTATTCAAGGTGGTATGTACCCAGAGTTACGTGCACAATCGCAAGCCGGACTTGAAGAAATAGGCTTTGATGGCTATGCATTAGGTGGTTTATCGGTAGGTGAGCCGAAAAACGAAATGATCAATATTCTTGATCATTGCGCGTACAAAATGCCAGCAGACAAACCACGTTATTTAATGGGTGTAGGTAAGCCAGAAGACTTAGTTGAGTCGGTACGCCGTGGTATTGATATGTTTGACTGTGTTATGCCAACCCGTAACGCTCGTAATGGTCATTTATTTATAACCACAGGTGTGGTTAAAATACGTAACGCAGTACATAAAACAGATACTGGCCCGCTTGACCCTGAGTGTGATTGCCATACCTGTGGAAACTACTCACGTGCCTATTTACATCACCTTGATAAATGTAACGAAATTTTAGGCGCACGATTAAATACTATTCATAACTTACGTTATTATCAACGTGTTATGGAAGGCTTACGTAACGCAATTAGCGCAGGTAAGTTAGATGAGTTCGTTCAGAATTTTTATGCTCGCCGTGGCCAAGACGTGCCAGAGCTTGCAGATATAACAAATTAAATTTTAAAAATTAAAGAGGAAGTATCATGAGTTTATTTATTTCGAATGCCCACGCAAGTACTGGTTCTGCATCTGCCGGTGGCGGAATGGAAATGCTAATAATGTTAGCTATTTTCGGTTTGGTTTTTTACTTTTTGATTTATCGCCCGCAAGCTAAGCGTGTTAAAGAGCATAAAAGCTTAATGAGCGCGATGGCTAAAGGTGATGAAGTACTTACCCAAGGCGGTTTAGTGGGTAAAATAGTAAAAATTGCAGATGATAAAGATTTTGTTGTTATCTCATTAAACGAGCAAGCAGAAGTAACAGTACAAAAATCAGCCGTAACTGCGGTATTGCCAAAAGGCACAATGAAGTCGCTATAAAAATAATAAGGACGACCCCGTGTTAAACAAGTTTCCACTTTGGAAGTATTTACTTGTTTTAGCTGTGGTAGCCGTTGGCCTTTTATACGCCTCTCCAAACTTGTATGGTCGCGATCCGGCTATACAAGTTTCTGGCGCTAAAGGTGCTGATGTTGATCTCAGTGTAATAGACAAAGTAAACGCAACCCTCAAAAAACATAACGTTAGTGTTAAATCAACGAAACTCGAAGATGGGCAAATACTCGTTCGCTTTAGAAACGTTGAAGAGCAGCTAAAAGCGCAAGATTTATTGCGTAACTCTCTTAGCGATGATTACATTTCTGCTATAAACATGGCTCCAGCGCAACCAGCTTGGTTAAAAGCGGTTGGCGGCAACCCAATGAAGCTAGGCCTAGACTTAAGTGGTGGTGTGCATTTCACCATGGAAATTGACATGGCGACAGCCGTTGATAACCAGCTTGAGCAAATGGAAGAAGACTTTCGTAGCGACCTACGTGAAGAAAAACTTCGTTATCGCAGTGTTCGCCGTGTAGCGGGCTCTGATCGTATGCGTGTAGAAATGCGCAGCGAAGAAGATAAAGACGCTGCAGAGCGCTTCTTAAAGACGCAGTATCCATTAAATGTATACATAGATGATAGCAGTAACGATAACGCATTTTATGCGACTATGAGTGAGCAAAAACTCAAAGAAATTCGTGATTACGCTATCAAGCAAAACGAAACGATTATTCGTAACCGTATTAACCAAATTGGTGTTGCTGAGCCAAACGTACAGCGCCAAGGTGCTGAGCGAATTATTGTGCAACTACCCGGCATTCAAGATACTGCTCGTGCTAAAGAGATTTTAGGCGCAACGGCCACACTTGAGTTTCGCGAAGTAGAAGAAAACGCCGATATTAGCGCTGCTGCTCAAGGTCGTATCCCACCGGGTACTGAAATGATCATGAGCCGTGACGGTTACCCTGTGGTACTTAAAAAACGTATTATTCTTGAAGGTAGCCATATTACTGGCGCGCAATCAGGTAGCGATGAATACCAACGCCCGCAAGTAAGTATTACGCTAGATAGCAAAGGTGGGGCAAAAATGAATGCCTTTACCAAGCGAGCTATTGGTAAGCGCATGGCCACGGTATTTATTGAATACAAACCATCAGGTAAAAAAGATGCCGACGGTAAAGCGCTTCCGCCTATTAAGGTTGAAGAAGTTATTAACGTAGCAACTATTCAAGCACGCCTTGATCGCTCGTTCCGTATTACCGGTATTGATAACCCAGCAGAAGCACATAACTTAAGCTTATTACTACGTGCTGGTGCACTTGTAGCGCCAATTCAAATAGTTGAAGAGCGCACCGTAGGGCCAAGCTTAGGGCAAGAAAACATTGAAGCAGGTATGACCGCGGTAGCACTTGGTTTTGCATTCGTACTTGCATTTATGCTTATTTACTACAAAGGCTTTGGCATGGTTGCTAACCTTGCGCTTGCTGCTAACTTAGTACTTATTATTGGTGTTATGTCGTTAATTCCAGGCGCAACGCTTACTCTGCCAGGTATTGCCGGTATTGTACTAACCGTAGGTATGGCGGTTGATGCCAACGTACTTATTTTTGAACGTATTCGTGAAGAGCTGGCCGATGGCCGTAGCCCTCAACAAGCCGTTCATTTTGGTTATGACAGTGCATTTAGCACTATTTTTGATGCTAATATCACCACCTTAATTGCTGCCGTTATTTTGTTTGCTGTTGGCACTGGCCCAATTGCAGGCTTTGCGGTTACGTTAGCAATTGGTATTTTAACGTCAATGTTTACAGCTATTGTTGGTACGCGCGCGATTATCAACTTATTTATCGGCGGTAAACGTGTTGATAAACTTTCAATTTAAGGAGTAGCCATGCAAATTTTAAAATTGGGTAGCAAAACCCTACGTTTCATGTCTCTTCGTAAAGTGGCAATGGGTTTTTCAACGTTATTAATTTTAGCGTCATTTATAGCGATTTTTACTAAAGGCTTAAACTTTGGTTTAGACTTTACCGGTGGTACTGCCGTTGAAGTTGGCTTTTCGCAACCTGCAGATCTTAAAAAGGTGCGTGATGTACTTGCCGAAAATGGTTTTGCAGATGCATCGGTACAATTGTTTGGTTCAAGCCAAGAAATTTTAGTTCGTTTAGCGCCGCGCGGCGATGACGTAAAAGCTGAAGTTATTGGTAACCAAGTTATTGCTGCACTAAAGCTAGCAGACGAAAGCGTAGTAATGCGCCGTATTGAGTTTGTTGGCCCAAGCGTAGGTGAAGATTTAAAAGAGCAGGGTGGCCTGGCCATGTTAACTGCACTTATTTGTATCTTGATTTATGTAGCGTTTCGCTTTGAATGGCGTTTTGCAGTAGGCGCTGTAAGTGGCTTAATTCACGATGTTATTATTACCGTAGGCTTATTTTCGGTATTAGGTTTAGAGTTCGATTTAACCATATTAGCGGCTATATTAGCGGTAATAGGTTACTCACTAAACGATACCATTGTAGTATCTGACCGTATTCGTGAAAACTTTCGCAAAGTGCGTATTGATGACACGATAGAAATTATCGATATGTCTTTAACACAAACGCTTAATCGTACCTTAGTAACGTCAATTACCACTATTTTAGTATTAATTGCCTTGTTTATTTGGGGCGGTCAAACCATTCATGGCTTTGCTACAGCATTGTTATTTGGTGTGTTTATTGGTACTTATTCATCTATTTACGTTGCCAGCTCAGTTGCTATTGCACTTGGCGTCAGTAAAGAAGATTTAATACCAGAAGTGATTGAAAAAGAAGGTGCTGATCTAGACGCTATGCCGTAATAGATTTGTGAGCCGATATTAACCGCCCATCTGGGCGGTTTTTTATTGTCTGCACTAAAGCCAAGTATTCAATACATTAACTACCACTGCTTTACTCTTAAATAAAACGATGCCATTTTATTTGTGGTATTAACACTTATCATACTGAAGCTGCGCTAAAGGATAAAAAGCGAGATACAAAGTTAATTGTTTCACTAAGCAGTTTAATCGTCATAAATAATTTTTTGCAGACAACAAAAAAGGAGCCTAAGCTCCTTTTTTAAACCATGCAGTTTTTATTAACGAAGTAATGACTCAGTTAATACAGGGCGAATTTCGCGAATTATTGCTTGAGTTAGCTTAGGTGCGCCACAGATAATGTTACCACTATTGTTATAGTTTACGCCGCCAGCAAAATCTACAACCATGCCGCCTGCTTCTTTTACTAATAGCTCGCCTGCAGCAGTATCCCAAGGTTTTAAACCAATTTCGAAAAAGCCATCAACGCGTCCAGCAGCAACATAAGCCATGTCTAGCGCAGCAGAGCCCGCACGACGGATATCAGCTGTATGTATGAATAAAGCTTTAAACGCTTCTGTGTATGCATCTAGGTGTTGTTTTTGCTTGAAAGGGAAGCCAGTAGCTAAGATTGAACCGCCTAAATCAACTGTTTTAGAAACGCGTAAACGTTTGCTATTAAGTTGTGCGCCTTGACCACGAGAGGCAGTGAAAAGCTCACCACGAATTGGATCATAAATAACGGCTTGGTCTAAACGACCTTTTACTTTAAGTGCGATAGAAACCGCAAAATGAGGAATACCCTTGATGAAGTTAGTTGTGCCATCAAGCGGGTCAACAATCCATTGGTAATCTGCATCCTTACCTTTATGCTCGCCTAATTCTTCACCAACAATGCAGTGATCAGGGTAAGAGCGTAAAATGGTGTCGCGAATTATAGCTTCAGCTTCTTTATCAATGTTAGTCACTAAATCGTTAGTGCCTTTTTGTTGAACTTCAACTTTTGATAAATCTTCACTTGCACGAAGTATAATTTTGCCTGCGTTACGCGCAGCGCGAACCGCAATGTTTAACATTGGATGCATGGTATTACCTTTGGGTTGTAAAAGAACGTTTATATATTTTAGCTGGCGTATTTTAGCGACTTTTGCCATAAAGTAAACAACAAAGCCTAAATACTTTTGTTTGTTTTTTGTACTTACTTGATGTGCAGGGCATTTTATACAAATTCAGCATTGATGAATCTGCAAAGCACTTTTTAAATGTGTTCTAGTGCTTTAAAAATTTAGCATGTTTTTTACTCTTTAACCTGGGCCCAAGTTAAAAGCTATGAACATGCTTTTATAGGTAGTTCATCACATTGGAGTACCACTTTTACCACCAAGTTGGGTTTTTAATTGGTTAGCAAAGCTAATAAATTTTTCTTTAATGGTGCGCTTAATCTTTATTTCTACCGAGCCCATAATAGCCTTTCCCTCAATATGGATGGTCGGGCCTTGATGCTTGTTAAGTGCCACTGTTTTATTTTCAACACTACTAATAATGCTAAACATTTTTGATACTACATTAACGTGTTCTGGTACGTATATTTCATCACTGCCAAAAATACAGTTAACATGAATCGTTATCTCTTGGTGGGTAAAAATAGCATCGGTAAAATCAAGTACTACCGAGCCCATAAAGTTAGTCAGGTAAATATTTTTAGGCACAATCCACTGGCCACTTCTTTCATTGGAGCCTAAAATACTGCGTAATGTAAAGTCACTCTGGCTAAATTGCTGAGCGCTGTAATTGGGTGAAAATTGCGAATGTTTTTGGGCATTATATTGCTGATCAGTATTAAGGGTTAAATCCTCAACTAAGCTAACAAGGACTTCATTATTATTTGTAGCCATTGCCTCATCTAAACGCCTTTCAAATGCTTCTACAGAAATAACTCCGTGGCTGTAATTATAAATTAGTTGATCAATCACTTCTTCACGCACTTGCTCTTGCGGGCGGTCTGTTATTTTTACGCTCATTAGGGTATTCCTTTTATTTTACTATTGTCACTATATAAGCAAAGCATATACCAAAAATATTATTGTTATTAATCAGCTTGTTATGTTTTTAGCCTATTTGTGACTTTGTTATATTAACGATCCATTAACCAAAATGGTAATTATCTAGTTATTTTCACTACTGAGAACTTTTTACCGATAAGTCGGTAAAAAAGTGATGTATACAAAGTAAAGTTATTTTATATCCCGCCTTAAGTTCATGATTTTACTTGTTTATTAAAGTTGGCCTAAAGCTGGCATTAATTAAAGTGTCTTTAATCAAAAGGAGAAAGATTATGAAAACATTTAACAAATCTATCATTGCGGCGTTAGTTTTAGGTACTACGGCTATGGGTGCTCAAGCGAGCAGCTGGGAAAATGAAAGTAAAGATGCTTGGATTGATGGTAAGGCTGAAACAGTACTTCTTATGAACACTAACCTCAATAACTTTGACATCAACACTGATGTAAAAAATGGCAAAGTTATACTAACAGGTAAAGTTAATAGCGAACTCGACAAAGAGTTAGCAGAAGAACTTGTACTGAGTTTAGATGGTGTAACCGATGTTGATAACCAGCTTACTGTTGTGAAAAACATGAACAGTAAAAGCCATGACAACATGAAAGATGATGATGGTAGCGGCTTAACCGACGCTAAAATTACCACAGTCATCACAACGCGTTATTTATTTAACTCAGAAGTTGGTGGTACAAACATTGATGTAGATACTGACAACGGTGTAGTTACTCTTACCGGTACAGTGAACTCAGATGCTGAAAAACAGCTTGCAGTAAAAATTGCTAAAAATGCAGAAGATGTTCGCGATGTAGTAGATAAACTAACGATAGTTGCAAAGTAACATAGTATTTATAAAACCCAGCTCTGCTGGGTTTTTGCTTATAAGCTTTTTAGTTTATAAATAAGGAGAATATTTATGGATATTATACGTATTATTTTTTCAATCTTACTGCCACCACTGGGAGTATTTTTACAGGTGGGTTTAGGCTTACATTTTTGGATAAATATTTTACTTACGTTGTTTGGTTACTTCCCTGGAGTAATACATGCAATATACATTATCGCAAAAAAATAATTCATTTCTGTTTGTCGCGTAATATAAGCTGTGAGTTGCTTGTTTAAAGCTCAATTTGTAAATTACGCGATATACAGCCTTCCATTTCACTTTTACTTAGCTGCCAGTATTAACCCTAAATTCTGCAAATTTTAATATTACACCCATAAAAAGATTACTATTTAAGCAGTTAGACCATTGATTGTTAAAATAAAGACTTTTGCTAGTGACAAGCCCCTAAAAACTTTTTATACTGCACCCCGCTTTAGTCGCTATGTGACTAAACGCTTCTTAAAAAATTAACTGTTTACAGTTATACAAAAAGTTGGCCCCTTAGCTCAGTTGGTTAGAGCACACGACTCATAATCGTTAGGTCCCCAGTTCGAGTCTGGGAGGGGCCACCACTTTTACAAGCTTCCCAAGTAAATACAAATATCTACTAACCGAAATTACCCTTTGATACTTCTCACAATAACAAAAAACTTAACTTATTAGAGCAACTAATTGTGAATAAAAAATTGTATGTATTAAAAGATTAGCCTTACATCAAAGATGTTTCGTTCTATAAAGCTTTGATGCTTGTATTACCCTGTTTTACAGGGGGGGTCTTTATTAATAATACAAAATAGATAATTTACCAATGGGAAAAAAGAGAACAGACTGCTTTTAAATATGAGGCTTACTCTGAATTTGAATCACTTGCGAATAACTACTTAAGTGACATACTGGGTAGAGATGATTAAGGCTTTATATGACACCAGAAGAACTAGAGCAGCAGGCTATAACTTTTGCAAAAAGCAATAGATGTCAACAACAACCGAAAAGTGATCCACTCCACCATTTGAATATTGATCCACTATTTATTAAGGTTTTCCATTAACCCTGCTTGTTTCTTTTCTTTAATTCTATAACTTTCCCCCTTAATTTGAACAATGTGTGAGTGGTGTAAAATTCTATCTAACATAGCTGATGTTAACGCTGTATCATTCGCAAAAATGCTTCCCCATTGTCCAAATGGGAGATTACTTGTGAGTATTATCGCTCCTTTTTCATAACGCTTTGCAATGACGTCAAACAATAACTTGGATTCTTGAGCACTAAACGGTAAATAACCTATTTCATCAATGATTAGTAGCCTGGGTGCCAGCACTGACCGCTGCATCACTTGTTTATACTTATCTTGTCGTTGGGCGGTGGTTAATTGCAATATTAAATCAGATGCGCTAATAAAGCGGGTTTTCAAGCCTGCTTGCACTGCCTTGTAACCTAGCGCACTGGCAATATGTGTTTTGCCTACACCAGATGGCCCGAGCAGAACGATGTTTTCTTTTCGTTCAATAAACGAGAGTGTGGCAAGCTCGTTAACCTGTTTTTTGGGCACACCAGTGGCGAACGTAAAATCAAATTCCTCGAGCGATTTTAATGACGGAAACCCAGCCATACGTGTAAACATAACCTGTTTACGTTGATGCCGGTGCTTCTGCTCGCTTTGCAGTATGCGCTCTAGAAACTGTAAATAATCCCATTCTTCTTTTGCTGCTTGCTGCGCTAGCGCTGTCGCGTTCGTTTCAACACCAGCGAGTTGAAGCTCCTCTGTTAGCTCATGCAAACGTGCTAATTGTAAGTTCATAAAGCCTCCGAAAACTGCGCGTAAATGTTTAAATCATGATGTAACGGTTGAGTCTCGAAGGACATATCAAATAAAGGCATGCTCACTTCTGCCGGCTGTGGTGGTGCAACAGGTTGGAGCGGGGGTAAAGATTGAAGGTATGTCTGCTCTTCTTTTAATCTATCTGCGGGTTTTACTTTTATTGTGTCGTGAATACGCTGGTTAGCCACTGTGTTCAACCAGTTAATGACTTCAACATTGGCAGTTTCAACGTCCAAAGTAAGTTCAAGGGCAGATAATTTAGTGGCCAATGGCTGATAAAAGTTATCGCGCACATAGCGTACCATTCGCTCTACTTTGCCTTTTGTTTGCGGGCGGTAGGGCTTACATAGCTTTGGAATGAACCCCATTTCTTTACTAAATTGGTAAAAATGCTGATTAAAGCGGTGTTTACCCTCACCGTAAGCATCACGCTCTATAACAACGGTTTTCATGTTGTCATACCACACTTGCTGTGGAATGCCTTGGAAATACTCAAAGGCTTGGCGATGACATGCTTCGAGCGTTTCATAGCGCATGTTGTCAGTAATCGCGACAAACAATGCACGGCTATAGCCTAAAACAGCGACAAAGGCATGCAGAGGTGATTTCCCACCTCGCATTTGGCCCCAATCAACTTGCATTTGTTTACCTGCTTCTGTTTCAAAGCGAATAATGGGTTGGGGTTCAACGCTCCCTCGATATTGATGCAGGTATTGACGTAGTAACGATATTTCTCCGGTATAGCCTTGCTCTTTAATTTCCCTGAGTAAAACAACGGCTGATAAGTGTATTGGAGCAGCTTTAGCTAACCGAGAATGCAAATATGGTTTAAAGGCCTCTAATTTTGAAATACCCGTTTTACGAGTAGCATAATGCGGCTCGTCAAAATCACCTTGAAGGTATTTTTTAACGGTGTTACGCGATATGCCTAACTGTTTAGCAATGGCTCGTTGAGACATGCCTTGCATGGCTAAGACTTTTATTTTCATGAACTCTTCTTTTGAAATCATGGTGCTTACCGAAAAGCACCAGTGTTAAGTTAACTGGATCAGATTTCAATTGTTGAAGTGGATCATTTTTGCATTGCTGGTAACAATAGAACACGTATAGCTCGCAAACTAACAGATAAAAACGAGTTCCCTTCAGACATAAGGCCTGTTTCTGTTTTTATGTCAGGTTCACCAGGTGCAGGTAAAACTGAGACATCAAAAGCTTTTTTAGAAGAAATTGGAGCTGATAATGTACTAAGGCTTGATCCTGATGAGCTAAGAGAGCTTATACCTGGTTATTCAGGTGATAACTCGTATTTATTTCATCGCGCAGTTTCTTTTATCGTAGAGCGGACACTTGACCATGCGTTTAAAAACAAGCAGTCTTTTTTGTTAGATGGAACTTTGGCAAGCTATGATGTTGCAAAAAAGAATATTGAACGCTCTATTCGCAAGGGAAGGCAGGTACTTATTTTGTTTGTATATCAGAAGCCAGAACTCGCTTGGGAGTTCGTTGAGGCAAGAGAAAAGCTAGAAGGGCGTAGAATTCTACCAAATATCTTCATTGATCAGTTCTTTGCCTCTCAGGAGGTTATAAGGGAGCTTAAGTTAAATTTTGGTAGTCAAATACAAGTTGATTTATTAGTTAAAAATAACAAAGGTAAAACTCGTTTTTATCACGGTAATGTTCAGGCTATAGAGCATCATTTAGATGAAAAATTCACTAGAGAAGATCTGGAGAGCCTGATAGAATCACCATCCAGCTCAAAAAACGAGCTTTAGGAGAGTTTATGTTTTCAAATTTAATTAAGCCAAAGCCAACGCAAAACTCTAAGCTTTCAGACTTTGTGTTAGATTCTAGCTCAAGCGAGAAGAAGCGAGTTTATAGCCAAGTTATTGAGCGAGCTATTTCTTCCCAGGTTCAAGTCGTAAATAAAGCTTCAGCTATCCAAAGATAATTAGTAAAAAGTCCCAACAAGGGACTTTTTACTGTTTAGAAATCTATGTCATTTTAGTAGCATTAAGAAAACAGGAGTGACATATGATTCATCCCTGCGGCATTACTTCGTTCTGAACACTGGGTTTTCTCGGCAGTATTCGATAAATTAATTTTTGCGGTAGATCTCATGTTCAATATCGTAAATATTAACGCTTAAGCTGTCTGATGCTCTGCAATAGGTTTTTAAACACTCAAGTAGTTGCTCACTTAACATTTGTTTTTGCTCAATAGAACGCCCTGCCAAAATGTGTACCGCGATATGTATAAACCCCGACCTGCCTGCGCCCAGTAGATATTGCTGATAGGAAATAGCGCGTGTTTTTATGGTTTCTAAATCAAATAGATTACTTTGGAAAGCGGCGTTGTGAATTTTTTCTACAAGTACTTGTGGTAATACAGGGAGGTCTTCTGAGTGTTCAATAATAATGTGCGGCATTTAGGCGTTCCTATTATGAGTTACTACATGTGTGAACCTTATTATACCAAATACCAGGTTACTCGCTAACCCCTGGGCGAGTGAATTTTATAGCTAAAAAAAATTAAATCATGACACTGTAGCAATCAGGTAATCGTAATGAACAATTATGTTGCTCAGGGTAAATACTTTGCATCTATTCGCTTAATATCTATTTGCGGAGATTTATAAGAGGTATAAATTAACCAACCAGCGGTAGCAATATAAGTTAAGCCAGATGTTCTGCTAAATGAACGCTCAGGTAGGCGTATTATGTCGTGATGACTCGCTGAGGCAAAGTCATAGTAACTTAAGCGATAGTCGCCCTGCGCTACATTAAAGTAATACACGCGTGACAGTGCTTGTGTTTCGCCTTCTTGGTAGTACCATGATGTATGGTTAGATAAATTAATAGACGCAACGAGGAGTTGCGCATTTTCGCTACCAGGGGGCTTGATCCAGAGTTGCTTGGCGTCGGGGTTGGCAAATATAAGCGCACCTTGCTTATCTTCATAGGCATATAAGGTGGATTGTTTAATCACTTGTCCTAGGTTGTTTCCTTTTAAATCAAAACGAAATACATGCTCACCATCTGATACTAATACGTTGGTGCTATCATGCGACCAACTGGGTTTACCATGGCTACTAAAATTGGTTGTTAATGCGGTACTGGTTTGCGAGTTAAAATCATAAACGTAAAAGGCATGCTCGCCTCTTTTTGCTACTACAAACGCAATGTAGCGTCCGCTTGGAGACCAAATAGGGCTGTAAATATTCGTTTTTAACTGAGTTAATTGCTTGCGAGCGGTACCATCTTTATTTGCTACCCAAAGCTCTTTAGATCCAGATTCATTCGATACAAATGCTAACTTACCGCTGCGTTCATTATAATCAGGAAAGCGAGTATTAAAGTGCGTAGATAAAATGGGGAAGGGTGAACTTGCCACTGCGTTATTAGTTGCTACTCGCATTACTGCTGAATCAGTATTCCACTGATGAAAGTATAGGCTCCCATCTTGTGCATACTCAGGGTAGCTTAAGCCGTCTACGTGGGCGTTTGTTAGTGTTTTAGTGGTGAAATTATAAAAATAGCCTTGTCGTTTACTTTTTTTAATCCCTGAAAACACCAGTAAATCTTTTTTAGGGTGCCAATCAACACCTTTAATTTCAACAAACCCAGATGTTAACTGTTGGGCACTGCCGGTATTAATATCGACTAAAAATAGCTCTTCAAACCCGGATGGTAGATTACGCGATACAACGAGTTGCTTGCCATCGGGTGAATACACCACAGACTCATCATAAAACTGGCAATTATTAGGGCAAGGCACTTGTGTGATTGCATGCGGACTTGAGTGTAAATCGACTAAATTAAGCTGAGTTTGATTTACTTGGCTATTTTTATTGCCGCTAATAAATACTAATTGGCTATCTGTAGCGTTGATATCTAAATCGGTACTGAGGCGATTACCACATTCACCAAGGGTTACTTTTTTTGCGTTTGCGAGCGTATATTTTATAATTTTACAACTGCTGCCTGCTCCGCGTTGATAATAAAATAGCTGCTCACGGTCATGACTAAAAACGGCACGCCCTTCTATAAAAGGGGTGTCTGTTAAGGCAACGGCAGCTTGTTCTGGCATATATAGATCGCGTAAGTATAAATTAGCTTTGAAACCTGGGCGGCGCCAAGAATAAACTAAAAAATGATTATCGTTCGATATGGCAGGAAATAACTCACGGCCAGGGCTTGTTGTAATAGTTTCTATATGTTCATAAAGGCGGATATCTGCTACGTGTTGCTTGCTCGTTGGTGGCATTTTTAAAGAGTATAAATAGCTGCCACAGATAATAATGATTAATAAAACACTGAGGATAAAAGGGTAAAGGTACTTTGTTTTAGGTGTATTGTTATTTTTTTGAGCAGATTCATCAGCTGTAGTAAAGCGAGGAGGTTGTGCTAGGCGATAACCTGTTTTACGCAATGTTTCTATATAGGTATTACTAGGGTCGAGCTCTTTAAATGCTTTTCGTAAGTGCCAAATAGCATTAGTCAGGGCTTTTTCGCCCACAAATTGATTACCATCCCACACGTTATCAATTAATTCTTCGCGAGTAACGGCGTGTGGATAGCATTCGGTTAGAAAACAAAGTAGTTCAATAAATTTAGGTTGTAAAATACATTCATTGTCAGCATGGTTTAGCTTATTTTCAAATGGAGAAACGTGGCAGTTTCCTACTGAAAATGGCGACTTAGTTTTCATAAATAATGCATTCACACCTTAATATATTTACAGTTTGAAAAAGTAACTACAGATACAGCTAAAAGCAAAGTTGCACGATGAGTTGTGCGTTTATTAATTAACAGCTGTTTAATAATAAACACTTAAGTGAATGATTGCAAAGGAGTAGATGTTAAATAGATATAAAATAGGGATATAAACGAGATACCTTTCATTGTGTTTTCATTCACGATTGCATACAAACTATTTCTTATAAAATAATTAGTTAAGACGTTATCGATAACGCCGTTAAAAGCCTACCCAAAATAGATAATGCCTTAACTTGTGTAACAACAAATAGTAAGGGAATTGTGTGAGTAATATAGCAACTAAAAAGTGCACATTAGCATTAGCGATTACCGCTTGTTTATCAGGCCAAGCATTTGCAAATGACGCAGAAATTGAGCGTCAATCTATCGCTAAAAAAACGGATGTAGTAATTCAAGAAGCACCAGAAAAAATAACCGTAACGGGTTCGCGTTTAAAGCGTGATAGTTTTTCGGTAACAACCCCGCTGGTAACCATGGATAGAGCGTCGATTCAGGATACAGGTTTAGGCAATCTTTCAGATGTATTAATCGATAACATGCCTGCACTGAGCGAAAGTATTGGTAACACAACCAGCCAATCAAGTATTTCGGGGACCGGTTTATCAACGGTGCAGCTTCGCGACTTAGGCGCTAACAGAACGCTAACGCTTATTGATGGCCGCCGTGTGGTATCAAATAGTTATGGTGGTAACTATGTGAGTTTAAATACCATTCCAAGTGGCATGGTGGAGCGCGTTGAAATTATAAGTGGTGGTGCATCGGCCACTTATGGTGCCGATGCGGTAGCCGGTGTAGTGAATATTATTACCCAGTCAAAAAAAGAAGGCTTTGAATTTCAAGCCCGTGGCGGTGAAACAACAGATGGTGGCGGTCGCGAGTTTACGCTTGATTTAAACTACGGAACGTCATTTGCTGATGATCGCGGTTATGTATTTGTCAGCTCAAACTGGGATCGTGATTTTGGCATGACCTTTTACGACCGTGACCGCGCAAAAATAGAAGCGGCACATAGTTACGATGATGAGTTAATGTGTAATCAAATGTACACTGCTGATGGTTATCAGTGTATGAGTGGTATTACACAAGCTGATTGGGCAAACAAAAGCGATGGCACTTTAGGCGGTGTATTTTTAGAAAGCAGCCGAAACGACACTCAGTTTTGGTATGACGGGCAAACGCTGCGTGATGACTGGAAAGGTAATGAAGAAATTTATGGTATAAATTCGTCACAATACGTCATGCTTGATGTACCTAGTGATAACTTTTCGACCGCGATAAAAGTAGATTATGATGTAACAGACGACATTATGAGCTACTTCCAAATTCAATACAGCAAAAGTGGCTCGTTCAACGATAAGTCACCAGAAGATGAATACGAAGGGGCTTACGTACCTCGCTACGACCCAGTGACTGGCGACCCTATCGATGATATTGCGCCAGGTTACATTCCTATTGATAACCCATACGTGCCACAAGAAATTATTGACAGCAACCCATACAAAGACCGCATTTATTGGGATCGTCGTTTTGGTGAAGTAGGTAATATCAGCACCGATAACGACCGTACGACCATCCGCACTTGGGCAGGCCTACAGGGCATGATGTTTGATGATACATGGGATTGGGATATCTCTGCTGGATACGGGCAATTCAAACAACATCAAATCCGTAGTAACGAGTTAAATACGGTACGTGTCAATCAAGCACTGCAAGCTGAAAAGCTAGCCGATGGCACTATTCAATGTAAAGACGCCGAAGCGCGAGCGCAAGGATGTGTCCCGCTTAATTTATTTGGTGAAGGGTCTATTACCCCTGAAATGGCTGACTGGATCCGTACAAACCCAATTATTGATACTGAGATTCAGCAATATACGGTAATGGGTTATATCACCGGCGACCTATACGAATTACCAGCAGGTAATGTGTCTGCAGTATTTGGTGCAGAGTACCGTAAAGATTCGCAAAGCCTAGATATTAGCGATGATATGAAAGCCGGTGGCATTACCTTTAACGTAGTACCTTCGTTTCAAGGTGAGGTAGAAGTGTATGAAGCGTTTGCTGAGCTAGCAATACCCTTATTAAAAGATGCGCCACTGGCTAAAAGTTTATCAGCTGAAACCTCGTTGCGCTTAGCTAATTACAGTATGGAAAATATTAGTACCGTAGCTAGCTATAAGTTAGGTTTGTTATGGCAGCCGATTGAAGGCTATGTGGTGCGTGCTAACTATGCACGAGCACAACGTGCACCTACAATTACTGAGCTGATGTCACCACCTCAAGGCGATTTTGATTCGTACGATGATATTTGTGATGGATTAACGGCTACATCTACTAAGCCGGGACATGCTAATTGTCGTTTAGAGCCTACGTTAGCGCAAAAGTTAGCAGATGATCCTAACTTTGAGTTTGAAAGTGAAGATAATAACTACTCGCCAAATACGGGTAACCCAAACTTAAAAGAAGAAACAGCAGATACTTACACCTTTGGTATTACTGTTTCACCTGAGTTTTTAGATGGCTTTAACTTAGCGGTGGATTACTACGACATTGCCATTGTTGATGCGATTGATGAAATAAGTAACGAAAACATCATGCGTGAATGTTATAACTCAGAGGCTGCGTGGGGCAGTGATAACGAATACTGTAACGATATTACCCGTAACGACGAAGGTAACATTGTAAAAATACTACAGCGTGAATATAACTTAGATGAGTTAACAGCGCGCGGTTACGATGTCGTTGCAACTTACAAATATGACATAGGCAGCTATGGCAACTTGTCATTTAAGCTTGATTACAATCACATTATTGAAAACTCACAAACCTATGAAGGGTTAGATGGTAACAGTGTTACTTCACAGTATGCAGGTTATGGCCGTTCAAAAGATAAAGCCGCTATGTCGATTGTATGGAAAATGGATGACTTACGTATCCGCTGGCGTACGAATTACGTAGGCGCATTTAAAGCAAGCCAAGAAGATGAGAAAGACTACCTTGAGTATGTTGCTGCAAATGATGAGCGCTGTGCTGAGGGCGATGCAGGTTGTATTGCAAACCCAGAGCCACTTGCGTATCAAAATTACGGTTCATTTTTAAAGCATAGTTTATCAGCGTCTTACACTATGGCATTGACTGATAAGAGTGACTTACGTGTATTTGGCGGTATTAACAATGTATTTGACGACAAAGGGGCATTTTACCCAAGTGGTCGTGGTAACTTTTATAGTGGCTACGGCGGCGGTGCCGGTCGTTATGTTTATCTAGGTGCACAATATAGCTTTTAATAACCTTTAGCTGTATTTGTTTGCAAAGGCACTCCCTCGGGCGTGCCTTTTTTATTGTGTATCTTGCTGCGAAATACCCTTTAAACCATTACAGTATTGAGTTGGTGGATAAAATTTGTTTTATCGCGGTGAAAGCGTTTAGTATAAGGCGTAACTTAATTTTTAATATGAACGAAGGACTTGCTATGAAGTATCTCAAAATGGGTGGTTTAATTGTATGCTTAGCAGGGCTTGCAGGGTGTTCTGATGATGTTGCCTCAGTAAGTCTTGGGCTATTTACCACTAAAGATGTGGTGGTTAATTCACAGCAAGACCCGCTAGTGACCGGTGTAACCTGTCATATTAGCCATATTGAGGCGAATTTAGATTTTTCAGACCCATCAGATATGTCGATTGCCTGTCGTCAAACCGGGCCAATAACGCCAGACCAATTACAGTCTATCGACCGCAGTAAATCCGGTGAAGTCGTGTTTAAATCATCTAAGAGTATTTTGTTTAAGTCATTAAAAGTTCGCCGTATTTATGATGCTAAAACCCATACATTATTATATTTATCATACTCAACGAAAGAGTCTACGGGCAGTCATCATCATGCGCTCTCTACGGTGCCTTTATACAATACACAAGCATGGCAATGGGCGAAGGGGCAAGAGTAGTTTATGTTAACTCTATTTAAATCAAAGCCCTTATTGGCAGAACAAGAACAACAATGGCTGGTTGATACCTTTATATGGGCAGCAGAAAACTTTGATTTGGATTTTTTTACCAAACACAGCCAAGTTATTTTGCCAACGGTTGAGTTTTTTCCTGACTCGGTTTCAAGTATTGAGGAAATGGCCAGCAAAGTGTTTGCGCGTGTTAAGCAATACGCTGGTATGAATGAATGGCCAGTAACCTTGGTTGCACCGCAACAATTACAACCACAGGTGTTTCCACACTTTGAATTTAGTCAGCATTTACGTGGCGAAGAGTGTCATTTAATAGTACCAGCCAGTCATACTATTAATGTGTCGTTTAACCCTAATCAAATTAATCAACCGCAAGACTTAGTGGCGAGTTTTGCCGGTACACTTGCCACCATATTAATTCATCACGTAGGGGTGCTGCCCCCAGGTGGTAAAGAGTATTTACCGCAAGCCACTGATGCCTTGGCGTGTTTTTTAGGCTTTGGGGTAATGATGAGCAATACGGTATATCAGTTTAAGGGCGGCTGTGGCTCGTGTTATAACCCTTATGCAAATCGCGAAGCGTCGTTGAGCGAAACCCATACGGTATTTATGCATGCGTTAGTGAGTTACTTTAAAAATGATAAACGCTCTAAGCAGCATTTAAAGCCGCATTTGCGTGGCCAATTTAAAAAAGCGCAAAAAGAAATTAAAGCATTAGTCAATAACTCAGCTAACCCGCTGTTATTAGCGTATATGCCAAACTAAGCAGAGATATTGTGTGAATTACTTAGACGAATTTTTACTGATTGCCGTAGCGCACTTTTTTGCAGTAGCAAGCCCAGGGCCCGATTTTGCTGTGGTATTAAAGCAAAGTGTGCAGCAAGGTAGGCGCAATGCTCTTTGGACTAGTGCAGGTGTTGGTGCGGCTATTTTATTACACGTAGCTTATTGCGTGTTAGGTGTAGCACTTATTTTAATGCAGTCGCCCAAGGTGTTTATGGGGCTTAAATACTTGGCCGGTGCCTATTTAGCTTATTTGGGAGTGCAAGCACTGCGAGCAGCCAAACCGGGGGTAAATTTAAATGATGATATTGCCGACAAAATGGTGCCAGCAGAGCCCGTTTGGTTTGCCTTTCGGCGCGGTTTTTTAACCAATGCATTAAACCCTAAAGCCACCTTGTTTTTTATGTCGCTATTTACTTTAGTCATAAGCCCAACCACTCCTACAATAGTACAAGTAAGTTATGGCGTTTATATGGCACTGGCTACCTGGGCGTGGTTTTCAATGTTATCAATAGTGCTTTGTAAAACTAAGGTACGTGGCTTTTTCCAGCGCAGTGGTTATTGGTTTGATCGCTGCATTGGCGTTATTTTAATAGCTTTGGCTATTCGTGTTGTAATTTAAAACCAAGTTACATTATTTAATTTTAGGAGTAGGTATGTCGCTTTATAATTTTTCGTTTGGTTCTAACATGTCGTCTCACCGTTTACTGGCGCGCCTGCCTAATGCTAAGCGCATTGGTACAGCCGTATTACAAGGTTATGAGCTAACCTTTGATATGTATTTTAAAGATGGCTCAGGTAAGTGCAGTATTAGCCCAAGTGATGCAGAGGATGCGTTAGTTTATGGGGTTGTTTATCAAATAAGTGATGCCGAAAAAGTCATTTTAGATGGTATAGAAGGTGCAGGTTACGACTGCGTAAATATAACCGTAAAGCTTTTAAGCGGCGAAGACGTTAACGCTCATTGCTATATTGCCAATACCCACGATAGTGAAGCGCTACCCTACGACTGGTATATTAAACACGTTCATCGCGGCGCGCTTGAAGCTGGCGTTCCAAAAGCATACAGTGATGCAATATTAAACCGCGCGCAAAAAAGCGACAGCAACCTAGAACGTGCTGAAATTGAATTTGCAGTACATCAAAAATAATCATAATAAAAAAGGATAACAATGAAGTTAATTAAGTTTGCCACAATTGCTTTATTAGCAGGGGCTACGTTTAGTACCTGGGCACAAGTAGATACCAATAAAATAGAGCAGGTAATTAAAACCTCCATGGCACGTTTTGATGTGCCAGGAATGGCTGTTGCTATTGTTGAAAACGACAAAGTGATATTTGCTAAAGGTTTTGGTGTAACCCATATAAACACCGGCAATAAGGTTAATAAAGACACCTTGTTTGGCATTGCATCTAACACCAAAGCATTTACCAGTGCGGCGCTGGCTAAGTTGGTTGATGAAGGTAAGTTGAGCTGGGACGATAAAGTGATTGATCACCTGCCAGAATTTCAACTATACGATGCATACGTAACCCGCGAAATGCGTATTCGCGATCTGCTAAGCCATCGCAGTGGGTTGGGGCTTGGGCAAGGCGACTTAATGATTTGGCCAAGTACCGACAAGTCGGTTGATGATATTTTAGCCGGCTTAAAATACTTAAAACCGGCCAGCAGCTTTCGCAGCCAATATGCGTATAACAACTTAATGTTTGTTACCGCAGGGGAAGTGGTAGCACGCGTATCTGGGATGAGTTGGAACGATTATATCGAAAAAAACATGTTACAACCGCTAAATATGACTCACTCGCGAGCGGGGTTTTCGCGCATTCCAAGTAGCAATAAAAACTGGGCAACGGGGCATATTCCGATGGATAACCAACTCCATCCATTTTTTGTTAACTACCTAGAAGATTTTAGAGGCGCTGGGGCAATAGCCTCAAGTGCCAGCGATATGAGCCAATGGCTACGTACGCAACTTGCTGGTGGCACAATGCCAAATGGCGAGCAGTTATTTAGCGAAAAACAACAAGCGCAAATGTGGCATCCACATATAACGGCTATGGCGTCTAAAAGCGCGTTTGAGGCGTATCATCAGCAATTTAGAGGTTACGGGCTAGGCTGGAGTATTGAGGACTACCACGGCTTTAAAAAGCTTGGTCACGGTGGCGGTATTTTAGGCATGGTGTCGCAGGTTACATTACTGCCTGAGAAAAAACTCGGTATTGTTATTTTAAGTAATCAGCAAGCATTTGGTGCGCTAGCGGCAGTAACCCACGAAGTGCTTGAAGATGCGCTTGAGCTTGAAGATAAAGATTGGGTTGAAGACTTAGCTAAAAAGCATTTTGAAAGCAAAGAGAAAGCATACGCTAACGCAAAGCCTGCAGCGCCAGCTGATTATCAACCGCAACTACCTAATATTAATTACACTGGTACATTGCACGATAATTGGTACGGCGATGTAATTATTGAGCAGCTTGATGGCAAATTACATATTGATTTTACGCATACCAAGGGCTTAAAAGGCTCACTTGAGCATTACACTGGCAATACTTTTATTGTTAAGTGGGATGAAAAGCTACTTGAGGCTGATGCGTTTATTAATTTTAATATGAATACAGAAAATAGAGTGAGTAGCGCTAAAATGCGTGCAGTTTCAACGCAAGTAACCGACTTTAGTTTTGACTTTAGAAATTTAAAACTAACAGCAAAATAACTGTTTTTGCTATCCCTAATTTGCTATATCTAGCGTAAAGGGTATACACCAAAGTCGCAAAGCCACCCACGGGTGGCTTTGTTATATTATGTTTAATGATACAGTTAGGAGCTTTTATGCGTACCGCAATTATTTCTCACCCTCATTGTCGTAAACATAAAATGATTGATGATCACCCAGAGTGCCCAGAGCGGTTAGATGCTATTAACGATCGCTTACTAGCAAGCGGGTTAGATATTGCTATTGAGCAAAAGCAAGCGCCTAAAGCGCAACGAGAGCATTACTTACTTGCGCATGACGAATCATTAGTTAGCTTTGTTGAAAGTAAAATACCTACCCAAGGGCTTGTCGATTTAGACGGTGATACTTGGTTATGTCCCGATTCATTAAAAGCAATTGAGCGTGCAGTAGGAGCCGGTATTTTAGCGGTAGATGAAATACTAGAGGGCAACCTTGATGCTGCATTTTGCTCGGTGCGCCCGCCGGGGCATCATGCAAATCGCACTACCTCATCCGGTTTTTGTGTATTTAACAACCTTGCTATTGCGGTTAAATATGCACAAAGCAAAGGGGTTAAGCGCATTGCTATTGTTGATTTTGATGTACATCATGGTAATGGCACTCAAGATATATTTATAGATGATAAAAACGTCTTGTTTTGCTCTTTATTTCAGCATCCATTTTATCCCAATACAGTGGTTGAAAATAACACCACGTTAGTTAATTCACCTTTGCCAATTGCCAGCGACGGTAACGATTTAAAAGCGGTATTTGAGCAGCAATGGCTGCCTAAACTAAATGCTTTTAAGCCTGACATGTTATTTATTAGCGCAGGATTTGATGCTCACCTCGAAGATGATATGGCTAGTTTAAAGTTTGTAGAGGAAGATTACCGCTGGCTAACCGAGCAATTAGCCCGCTTTAGTGAGCAGCATAATTGCCGCGGTATAGTGTCGTATTTAGAAGGGGGGTATGCGCTTTCTGCATTGGGTCGCAGTGCAATTGCACATGTAAAAGCGTTAGTCGATTATGAGTAACGCAAATGCTTGCTCAGGTGTTAGCTGCTTAATTTTACTTAGGCAACACTGACCTTCTTTTAGCAAATAATCTTTCACTAAATCTGCTAATTCAATGGCACTAATGGCTGTTTTTGGCTCGCCACTTAATGTTGTATAACTATACTTACTATCTAAAATAATAATTCTGCTTTTTTGCAGCTCATCCATCGCATATACAAAATCATCTACTTCATCAGGCTGCTCAGCTAACTCAATTTCATTGTTATAAATAATAATTTTTGGATACGACATGCTTATTTATTGTCCTACATCAAAGGGGGAATATTTGCTCGATTTATACTCGCTTATTAGTGCAAATTTAGGGAGTAGAATAATGCCACACAGTAGCCGTTTTCAAAAAGTAGGTGATATTTTTACTAATAAGGTAATAACCTGTAGCAAGCATACGCCATTAATTGATGCGGTTAAACTAATGCGGGCACATAATATCAGTGCAATATTTATTGCGCAGCAACAACGCATATTAGGTGTTTGGACAGAAACAGACTGTTTAAAACTCGACTTTACCAATCCTGCAGTTACAAGCACTAGCATTAAAGATGTGATGACGAGCCCGGTCTTAAGTGTCCCTAGCCAGCAGTTATTAAGTGATACCGCACTAACTTTTCATCAGCATGGTGTAAGGCATTTACTCGTTACCGATAACAACAACGTACCGTGTGGGGTAATTAGCATTACAGATATTGTGCGCAATCAAGGGCTTGATCATTACTTACAGTTTCGCACTATTAACGACCAGTACACTAAAAACATAACAATTGTACCTAGCTCATTAGCGGTAAATGAAGCGGTGAAACTAATGCGTGAACGCAGCGAAAAAGTTATTTTAGTTTTTAATCAACAGCAAAAAGAACATGGCATTATTACGCAGCGCGATTTATTACAACTGATCACACGCCAGAGCGAGCAGAGTGTTTGCTGGGATTTAGCAAGTCGGCCGCTTTATAAAATAACCCCACAAGATAGCCTGTTTGATGCTTACAAATTAATGTTAGATAGCCAAGTACGGCATTTAGTGGTGAGCGACAAAGATGAAATTAAAGGCGTGTTGTCACTCGAACATTTAATACATGAAATTGAAAGTGCGTATTGTGCTGAGCTAGAAAAAGTATTAGTGCAACGAGATTTAGCCCTACAGCACTCGCAGCGAAACCTATATTTAGCCAATAAAATAATAGATTCATCACTCGACGGCATAATGATCACCCATAGCAACAGCACTATTATGCAAGTAAACCCAGCATTTACCCAATTGACCGGCTATAAAGAACATGAAGTTATAGGTAAGTGCCCAAGTATATTGAGCTCGGGGCGGCATGATAAAAGCTTTTATATAAAAATGTGGGGTGCAATTAACAAAACGGGTGTATGGCAGGGTGAAATTTGTAATCGTAAAAAAAATGGCGATATTTATGTAGAGTGGTTAACTATAATTGAAATTAAAGAGCCTAATAATTCAGATGCTATTTATGCGGCAATTTTTAGTGATATAACCGAGCGAAAAAATGCTGAAGATAAAATTGTGCAGTTGGCTTATTTTGATGAATTAACGGGCCTACCAAATAGGCGTTTGTTTAACGACAGGCTCAAAATGGCTTTGGCTGCAGCCCACCGCGACCAGCATTTATTGGCGGTGATGTTTATTGACCTCGATCGCTTTAAAGAAGTAAACGATAGTTTAGGCCATAGCGCAGGGGATTGTTTATTAACTCTGGTTGCTGCGCGTATCGAAGCTACTTTAAACGAAGGCGATACCTTAGCGCGTTTAGGAGGAGATGAATTTGTAGTGCTGTGCGAAATAAATAAGATTGATGCAGTAGCTAATTTAGCTGAAAAAATACTAAATAATTTAAACACTCCGTTTCAATTAGACCATGTTGAAGTAGGTGTAACAGCTTCGATTGGTGCGGCTGTTTACCCTGATGATGGCCTAGACAGCGAAACACTGCTAAAGCATGCCGATATTGCTATGTATCGCTCAAAAGATGTGGGGCGTAATTCGTTTCAATTATTTAAACCTTCTATGAATGCTCGCTCGCTAGAGCGCCTAGCCATGATGAGTCGTTTTCAGCATGCGTTAGATAATAACGAATTTGAATTGTATTTTCAGCCAAAACAATGCCTTAAAAGTGAACAGATTATGGGCGTTGAGGCATTATTGCGTTGGCACGACCCCGATTTGGGAATGATATCGCCCGCGCAATTTATTCCGCTTGCTGAAGAGCTAGGGTTGATAGTGCGGTTAGATTTATGGGTTATTAATCAGGCGGGTAAAGTACTAACGCTATGGCAAAAAGAAGGACTGGTGGCTGGGCGCTTAGCAATTAATATATCGGCATGTCATTTAAGCCAAGGCAAGCTGGCAAACAATATTGGCACTATGCTTAAACATTATAATTTACCCGGTAGTTTACTTGAAATAGAACTGACAGAAAGCAGCTTTATTAGCTCATTTACACAGGCTAAAACGCAGTTGCAGCAGCTAAAAAAGCTGGGCGTGCATATAGCATTAGACGACTTTGGTACCGGGTACTCGGCATTGAGTTATTTAACTAAACTGCCTTTTGATACATTAAAAATAGACGCGAGCTTTATTGCTAAAATCCCTGATGAATACGGCAATAGCCAAATAGTTGCAGCGCTTATTGCACTGGCAAGCAATTTAAACTTAATGGTAGTGGCAGAGGGAGTTGAGCAGCTAGCTCAAAAAAACTACCTTATTAGCTTAGGGTGTAATGTTATACAGGGGTATTACTATTGCCGCCCGTTAACGCAGCGGCAATGGTTTGATTTTTATCGGTTAAACGACTTATCTGCGAGCACTCAACCAACTGGCACTTAGCCTACGGTTACTTCGTAAGAGGTGAATTTTCGAATGTTAATAACGCCTTTTTCAAAAATTAAATACTGACCTTTAATGCCTTGTAAAACACCGCTTACTACCGGGTCTTTATCAAAGTTAAACGAGCTGATTTTGGTTGGGTATTCGCTTACCGGAAAGTTTAAATCAACTACGTCTTCATCTAGCTGTTCAATAGCTGTTGCGCCAAATAGCTCGCTTAGCTCATTTAGCTTTGCACTAATTTGTGGAATAAGCTCAGCGGCTGCAGCTTTCAAATCTAGCGCTTCGTTTTGGCCTTTTAGCATATTGCGCCAATTAGTTTTATCAGCAATAAATTCAGCCAATGCCACTTCTACTAAGCCTGATTGCAACCGTGTTTGCACTTTAAAAATAGGCAATGCTTGGGTAGCGCCTTGATCAACCCAGCGAGTTGGTATTTGCGTGTGGCGAGTAATACCCACTTTTAGTCCTGAGGTATTAGCGAGGTAGACGTAATGCGGGATCATGCAATTTTCTTCTCCCCACTCTGGCTCGCGGCAAGTACCTTGATCGTAATGGCAGGTTTCTGGCTTCATAATACACATATCGCAACTAGCAAGTTTGCGCATGCATACAAAGCAATGGCCTTGAGAATAGCTTTTTTTGGTTTTTTTACCACAGCTAGAGCATAAAATTGTGCCGCTAAAAGTAAGCGTTAGCTCTTTACCTATAAATGCATTTAAGTCGACTAAGTGCTCACCCACAGGTAAGTGATATTGTACCGGCTCGGTTAAGCTCGATTTTAATTTACGCAATGTGCCTTGCATCTTTACTTGGCCCCTAAAGATGTTAAAAGGGGGAGTCTAACATTTTTAAATTATATTGGCTGTTTAAGTACTGTAAATAATCGTCATACGCGAGTGGTTTGGCGTAAAGGTATCCTTGTGCGTGATCGGCGTTCATACCTTTAAGTAAGTCGTGAACCTCTTGCGTTTCTACCCCTTAAATAGTAATTGTTGACATCCTCCACCACCTCGCCAAGCGCCTGAACAAGTTCAGGAAAGGAGGGGGATTCCGATTAGTTTAAAACCATCGGGGCCTTGTGATCACTCATAAGGCAAGTTCCTGCTTCAACAAGCTGACTAATGTCAATCTCTCCACAGGCTAGAACGCGATGACCTCGCGCTAAAATATTTAATGCGCCAACATGATCCGCATTATCTTGATAACCGCACTTCGCACATTCAAACTTAGACTGCGTTAATCGGTTATCTTTTGATTGATGACCACACGCCGGACACGTTTGACTGGTATGTTTCGGATCAACAAAAATAACCTGACCGCCGAGCCAATCCTGCTTATATTTCAGCATCTCTTTAAACATTCCCCATCCTTGATTGAGAATGACGCGGTTTAAGCCAGATTTTTGTTTCACCATTTTTCCATGCTGCTCACTGCTGCCTTTGCTGTTTTTCGTCATATTTCTAATTTTAAGATCTTCTAGCACGATGATTGCGTGGCTTTTGCTCAACTGTGTTGAGATCTTATGTAATTTGTCATGACGAATATTGGCAACTTTCGTATGAAATGTTGTGATCTTTGCTTTTAATTTTTTCCAGTTACTTGAAAATTTCACTTTTCTAGCAAGTTGCTTCTGTAATCGTTTGATCCTGATTGTCTGTTTACTGGTATCTATCGGCTCCACAAAACTGCCATCAGAAAGGGTAATTAGGCGTTTCACGCCTAAATCTCCCCCAATCATGGCGTTTGATGGGTGCTTAGGTGGTGCTACTTCTTGTTCAACTTGGATTGAAACAAACCAGTGCTTTCCTTTTTGTGAAACAGTGACGTTTTTAGCTTTTCCTAAAATAGCTTGGCTTTTTCTAACATTAACCCAACCGATTTTAGGTAAAAAAATACGTTTCCCATTCTTGTCGATTTTAAAGCCTTGAGGAAAATTAAAGCTATTCACCTCTCCTTTTTTCTTAAAAGTAGGCATCCGTTTGAGTGGTTGGTTTTTATCGAATGCATCTTTAAAGGCGCGTTCAAGCTGTTTTAATGTTTGTTGGATAGTTTGTGCGGGCGATAGTGTTAAAAAGCCATACTCCTCGCTTTTTTTTCCAAAGTTTGGAAAAGAAATCCAACTCTTGGTAGTAGCAAATTTTTTGTTTATTCTGTAACTTAAATAAGTTAATCGCTAAGGCTTTATTCCACAAGAATCGACAATTTCCCGCATATTGCACCATTTTAGCGTTAATATCGGGTGTTGTTTTTAAACGAAATTTATAAGCTTTGCGAATAACCATACTGTTATTATATACAGTATAATTAAAAAGGAACAACCCACTTAGTCGCTTCGCGACTATTGCCTTATATCACCGACCTAAAGGAGCGGTGTATTACGGCAAAAGTTGATAAAAAATATTAATATAAGTATTGCTGCGGCTAGCGCATGATAACGTAACGTTTTAAATTCCAAATTATGCTGTGCTTTTTTTGATCCTTTCAAATAGTGTAGCACTAAAAAAGCGCAGACAAGCTGCGCTTTTGATGTTTACATTTAATAGTAATATTAACCAATAGGTTATATTTAACTATTTTGCTCTCTCGCAATAGCACGATATGCAATATCAGTACGATATTCCATGCCATCCCAGCTGAGTTGCTTTATTAGCTCGTAAGCGCGTTGCTGCGCTTCGGTTACTGTATTACCCAGTGCGGTGGCACATAATACACGTCCGCCCGCAGTTACTACGTCATTACCGTTTTGTTTAGTACCAGCATGAAATACTTTTTCGCCAGCAGGGTAGTCAACCTGTAAACCCGATATAACATCGCCTTTAGGATAATCACCAGGATAGCCTTTAGCGGCCAGTACTACACCAACGGCTGCACGTGGATCAAACTCAATGGTGGTTTTATCCAGTTCAACACGATTAGCCGCTTCAATTAACTCGACTAAGTCTGATTGCAAACGTAGCATCATAGGTTGAGTTTCCGGGTCGCCAAAACGACAGTTATACTCAATTACTTTTGGCGTGCCATCGGTATCTATCATTAAGCCAGCGTATAAAAAGCCTGTGTACGGATGACCCTCGCTCGCCATGCCCTCTACCGTTGGGTAAATCACTTCGTTCATAATACGCTGATGAATTTCATCGGTAACTACTGGCGCAGGTGAATAAGCACCCATACCGCCAGTGTTAGGGCCAGCATCGCCATTGTAAGCGCGTTTATGATCTTGGCTAGTGGCAAATGGTAATACGTTTTTGCCATCTACCATCACAATGAAAGACGCTTCTTCACCTTCTAAAAACTCTTCGATAACTACGCGGCTACCAGCATCACCAAAAGCATTACCCGCAAGCATGTCACGAATAGCATCTTCAGCCTCGGCTTCAGTCATCGCAACAATAACGCCTTTACCTGCGGCTAAACCATCTGCTTTGATTACAATTGGCGCGCCTTTTTCTTTTAAATAAGCAAGGGCAGGGGCAACCTGTTCAAAGGTTTGGTAATCGCCACTAGGGATATTGTGACGCGCTAAAAAGTCTTTAGTAAACGACTTTGAGCCTTCAAGCTGAGCTGCGCCCGCTGTTGGGCCAAATATAGCTAGGCCGTGTTCACGAAACTTATCAACCACACCTAATACTAACGGGATCTCAGGGCCTACAATAGTAAGCTCAACATTATTTTGTTGTGCAAACTGAAGTAAACCGTCTAAGTCGTCAACATTTATTGCAACGTTCTCAAGTTTTGGCTCAAGTGCTGTGCCCGCATTACCAGGGGCTACAAATACTGTGTTTACTTTGGTGTTTTGAGCGGCTTTAAACGCAAGAGCGTGTTCGCGGCCGCCGCTGCCAATGACTAAAACATTCATGGCGAAAAATTCCTATTTAAAGCGGTTTTTTAAATTTCAGCGTCATGCGGTCACTCTCACCAATAGCTTTATATTTATCGGCATCTTGCTCGCCTAAACGTAAGCTTGGTGGTAGCGTCCATACCCCTTTAGGGTGATCGGCTGTATCTTTTGGGTTAGCATTTATTTCACTACTAGCAACTAATTCAAACCCAGCTTGTTTAGCTATTTCAATTACGTAGCTTTGCTTCATGTAACCACTGCTTTTTTGATCGTCATCGGCGCGTGCTTCAGGCAATCTATGCTCCACTACACCTAAGGTGCCACCTGGTTTGAGCGCGGTATAAAAAGATTTAAACGCACTAAGTGCGCCGTCTTTATTTTTACCCATATACCAGTTATGCACATTTCTAAAGGTAAGTACCATATCGGCGCTATTTGCAGGGGCAAGTTCGGTGTGAGTAACAGGAGCAAACTCAGTTACTATTACTTTACTAAAACGTGGGTCTTGCGTTACTTTTTGTTCAAACTCAGAGCGAGAACGCTGATAAAAGCCAGTCGCATCTTTTGGAAAATGCGCGGCGTAAAATTTGCCATTATCTTTGAGTACAGGCGCTAAAATTTCGCTGTACCAACCACCACCGGGCGATATTTCTACCACGCTCATATTCGGCTTTAAGCCAAAAAATGCCAGCGTTTGTGCTGGATGACGAAACTTGTCACGCTCACTGTTTTTAGCAGCGCGCTGCTCATAATTAAGTGCATTAGCAACTAATGAGTTTTCACTGTGGTTATGAGCCAAGCTTGCTGCAGAGCTAAGCGCAATAGTGGCGACAAGTATAGATTTTAAAGCAAATTTCATCATTTTATTCTTCACTGTTAGTTTAATGAACAATCAGAATACGTTAATTGATTGCAAACAAACAGAGCTAAACTCAAACTTCAGTGTTTAGCTCTATAAGTGATTAGTGGCGGAAGTGGCGCATACCAGTAAGTACCATTGCCATGCCAGCTTCGTCTGCTGCGGCAATCACTTCTGCATCACGCATTGAGCCACCTGGCTGAATTACTGCCGTTATGCCAGCGGCTGCAGCTGCGTCAATACCATCACGAAATGGGAAGAATGCATCCGATGCCATAACTGAACCTTTAACTTCAAGGTTTTCATCTGCTGCTTTAATACCGGCAATTTTAGCCGAGTAAACGCGGCTCATTTGGCCCGCGCCTACACCGATTGTCATACCGTCACGGGCATATACAATGGCGTTAGATTTAACAAATTTAGCTACTTTCCAGCAAAATAATAAGTCTTTAAGCTCTTGCTCAGTAGGTTGACGCTTAGATACAACTTTTAAATCGCCTTGCGTTACCATGCCTAAGTCGCGGTCTTGCACTAAAATACCGCCATTAACGCGTTTAATATCTTGGCCTGCGGCTTTACCTGTCCACTGTCCACATACTAATAAACGTACGTTTTGTTTAGCCGAAACAATTTTGGCTGCAGCGTCAGATACGCTAGGAGCAATAATTACTTCCACAAATTGACGCTCAACAATTGCTTCCGCGGTTGCTGCATCTAACTCTTGGTTAAAGGCAATAATGCCACCAAATGCCGACGTAGGGTCGGTTTTAAAAGCACGTTCATATGCTTCAAGAATATTGCTACCGATAGACACGCCACATGGGTTTGCATGTTTTACGATTACACAGGCTGGTACGTCAAATTCTTTAACACACTCAAGCGCAGCATCGGTATCAGCAATGTTGTTGAAAGATAACGCTTTACCTTGCAGCTGAGTTGCTGTTGCTACTGAAGCTTCAACAATATCGTTTTCAACATAGAAAGCCGCGTCTTGATGCGAGTTTTCGCCGTAGCGCATATCTTGCTTTTTAGTGAACTGCATATTGATAGTGCGTGGGAACTTAGTATCTTCGGCGGCTTCCTCTGTGTAATCAGGAACCATTTTACCGAAGTAATTAGCAATCATGCCATCGTACTGAGCGGTGTGCTCGTAGGCTGCTATAGCAAGGTCAAAACGGGTTTTATAGGTAGTAGAACCCTTATTGCTTTGCATTTCGCTGATCACGCGGTCGTAGTCGCTGGCGTTTACCACAATAGTAACGTCTTTATGATTTTTAGCCGCTGCGCGAACCATAGTCGGGCCGCCAATATCTATGTTTTCAATAGCATCTTCAAGGCTGCAGTTTTCTTGAGCGACAGTATTCGCAAAGGGGTATAAGTTAACTACAACAATGTCGATAGCAGAAATATTGTTTTCTGCCATTACGCTTTCATCTTGTCCGCGACGCGCTAAAATGCCGCCGTGAATTTTTGGATGAAGTGTTTTTACGCGGCCATCCATGATTTCTGGGTGACCTGTGTGATCTGATACTTCAGTGACTTTTATGCCGTTATCAGCAAGTAGTTTACAGGTACCGCCAGTTGATAAAATATCAACACCTTGCGCTTCTAATGCGCGGGCAAATTCAACTATACCGGTTTTATCAGACACACTTAATAGTGCGCGACGAATGGGACGATGTGTATCCATTGTAGTTTGATTTCCTCAGTTTATGAGCTAGCTTAGAAGCGGGCATTTTAACTGATAACAACTCAAAAAACGACTTATTAAGGGTGAGCATTTTGCAATTAGCACTTGTAGCAATAATGCAGCTCCTTATGGATTAACTAAGGTTAAACCTTATGTTATGCATTTATTACTAGCATAATTGAGTACTTAACCTAAATTATGCTTAAAAGGCAACGCCAATCTACATGAATAATACTAACGCTTAGTGACACCAACCAACTAAAACATGAGCATTTTAGCTTATTAAATAACTAACTCAGTGCGTTGAAAATAGCTGCTAAAGATAGGTTTACTAGCTGGAAATCAGGTTAAATAGCAGGCATAAAAAAAGCACCCTAAGGTGCTTTTATATAAATTAACGGCCATAAATAGCTATTAATTTATACCCTATGTATTGGCTTAGTAAGCATGCTTACCAGTCAATACAAAAAGTATTAGTTCATGCCGTATTTTTTAAGCTTTTTACGTAAAGTACCACGGTTGATACCTAGTAAAATTGCTGCACGTGTTTGGTTACCACGTGTATACGTCATTACTTCTTCCAGTAATGGCGCTTCTAGCTCTGAAAGAACAAGGTCGTAAACGTCTTGCACATCTTGACCGTTAAGCTGCTTTAAATAGTGGTGAACAGCTTTCTTTACTGCGTCACGTAATGGCTGCGGTTTCTCGTGTGCCTGAACATGAGGGTTAGTGATAAATGGAGAAGTCACGTTTTGTTCGAACATTATTTAATCTCTTTCTTTCTTAGTTAGCTGCTAGTGTTTTAAAGTATTGCTCTAATACGTCAACTTGTGTAAGTGGGTTGTCGATCGTATTAAATACTCGCCTAAACTGACCATCACGGTCATGGGTTTGCAAATACCAAGATACATGCTTACGAGCAATTCGCGCTCCCATTGGCTCACCGTAAAACGTATGGAGATTAGTTAAATGCTCCATTAAAATACTGCGCACCTCTGCAATAGCAGGTGGCTGTAAATGCTCTCCGGTTCGCAAATAGTGGTCTATCTCCCTAAATATCCAAGGGCGACCTTGGGCGGCTCGGCCAATCATAATGGCATCTGCACCCGTATAATCTAATACCTGCTTTGCTTTTTCTGGTGATGTAATATCACCGTTTGCAACCACAGGAATCGACACCGAACGTTTAATGTCCCTAATCGTGGCGTACTCAGCTTCACCCTTGTACATACATGCGCGTGTGCGCCCATGTACGGCAAGTGACGCTATGCCATAACGTTCAGCTATTCTCGCAATCTCTACACCATTACGGTTATCCAGATCCCATCCAGTACGGATTTTAAGTGTTACAGGTATATCAACAGCATTAACGACTGCATCAATAATCTCTTCCACAAGTTCAGGAAACTGTAATAAAGCAGAGCCAGCGAGTTTCTTGTTCACTTTTTTTGCTGGGCACCCCATATTGATATCTATGATTTGTGCACCATTAGCAACATTGAATTGTGCGGCCTGTGCCATAAGTTCAGGATCAGCTCCTGCAATTTGCACCGCGCGTATTCCCGACTCACCGCTGTGATCCATACGGTTCATCGATTTTTCGGTTTTCCAAACATCAGGATTCGATGATAACATTTCAGACACAGCAAGCCCCGCACCTAAGCGGCGACAAAGTTGTCTAAATGGTCTATCTGTAATACCGGCCATAGGCGCGACAATTACGTTATTCTCAAGTTGGTATTTACCGATACGCACTATATTCAATAGGCCTCTTTTCAAGGGGCGCTAAGTTTACGGTTTTTTTAGCAAAAATCAAAGGCTATAAATTGAACAAAAGTGACTTTTTTTTGCCTTTTTCGTATTGACATTTGATAACCGTATGACAAAGCGGTTTATTTGTTTGAAATTTAAGCAGCTTTTATTTTTAGTATAAAATAGAGATAAATTTTATTTTGTAAATAAATGGTAAAGCCTGTTAAATACAGGCTTCAGATGCTTGTTTTAAGTAAAAGCTCTAAATAGCGTTGGGCAGTGCTTATGCTTTTTTAGTGCCACTTACACGGGTCCAATCACCTTCAATAGCAATGTCGTCCAGCTCAATAAAGGGGGCATAAACATCGGCAACCGATTGCGCTTGCTCAGTTAAAATCCCCGACATAGCTATTTTGCCACCGGGTTTTAATAACCCTAAAATAACACTATGCAGTTCACGTAACGGTTGCGCTAAAATATTAGCAACGACTATATCGGCACTAAATTCAGGTTGGTTTTCTGGCAGGTATACTTCTAATTTGTCGGCAACACCATTACGGTTAGCATTATCTAAGCTCGCTTCTAGTGCTTGTGGGTCTATATCTATACCAATCATGCGCTCTGCGCCAAGTTTAATAGCAGCAATGCCCAAAATGCCCGAGCCACAACCAAAATCAACCACGGTTTTACCGGTTAAATCTTGGCTTTCAAGCCATTTTAAACACAATGCGGTAGTCGCGTGAGTGCCAGTACCAAATGCAAGGCCTGGGTCGAGTAATACGTTTACTGCATCTGGATCAGGAATATCGCGCCAGCTTGGGCAAATCCAAAGTCTTTCGCCAAATTGGATTGGGTGAAAGTTATCCATCCACTCACGTTCCCAATCTTTGTCTTCAAGTTGTTCTATTTTATATGTTAGATTTTGCGCAACTGATTTATCTGCGTTTAACAGCGCTACAACGCTATCCATATCGTGATTAGCATCAAATAAGCCTATTACCGTAGTATCGGCCCAAAATTGCACAGTGCCTATTTTAGGCTCATAGATAGGCGTGTCTTTGGCGTCAATAAAAGTAACCGATGCACTACCAGCTTCAACTAGTAGATCACTAATTAAATCAGCGTTATCAGCGTTGGCGTTAATACGAATTTGGATCCAAGCCATGTTTATTTCCAGATAAAGGGGGTAAATAGAAAAAAGGCCGCAAGAGCGGCCTTTTTAGTTTTAATATGTATTAGCCGCTTATTATTTAGCGTCTAAAAAGCTTTTCAGTAAATCAGAGCGAGAAGGGTGACGTAATTTACGCAGTGCCTTTGCTTCTATTTGACGAATACGTTCACGTGTTACGTCAAACTGCTTACCTACTTCTTCTAAGGTGTGGTCGGTATTCATATCAATACCAAAACGCATACGCAGTACTTTAGCTTCACGGGCTGTTAGGCCAGCAAGTACGTCGTTAGTTGCGCCACGAAGCGACTCCATAGTTGCCGAATCAATTGGCGAATCAATGGTCGTATCTTCGATAAAGTCACCTAAATGCGAATCTTCATCATCACCAATCGGTGTTTCCATCGAAATTGGCTCTTTAGCAATTTTAAGTACCTTACGAACTTTGTCTTCAGGCATCATCATGCGTTCAGCTAATTCTTCTGGATTTGGCTCACGGCCCATTTCTTGTAACATTTGACGTGAAATACGGTTAAGTTTATTAATCGTTTCAATCATATGTACCGGAATACGGATCGTTCTTGCTTGGTCAGCAATAGAGCGCGTAATTGCTTGGCGTATCCACCACGTAGCATAAGTCGAAAACTTATAACCACGGCGATATTCAAACTTATCAACGGCTTTCATCAAACCAATATTACCTTCTTGAATTAAATCCAAGAACTGTAAACCACGGTTTGTATATTTTTTAGCAATTGAAATTACCAAACGTAAGTTAGCTTCAACCATCTCTTTTTTCGCACGGCGAGCTTTAGCTTCACCAATACTCATACGACGGTTTATGTCTTTTATACGCTCAATATTTAAGCCAGTGCTACTTTCAATAACACGTAACTTATTAAGACTACGAATGATCTCAGGCTTAACTTCTTCAAGTTTTGCCGAGTACTTTTCGTTAGCTGCAATTTCTAAATCAACCCAAGTTGCATCCGTTTCGTTATTAGCAAAGTGCTTAACAAACGTTTTCTTTGGTAACTTAGCAATTTGTACTGCTTGTTTCATGATAAGACGTTCTTGAACGCGAACTCTGTCCATCATTTCACGCATGTTATTAACCATGCGATCAAATTGCTTAGGTATTAATTTAAAGGTTTTGAATAACTCACCAATTTCAAATATAGCGGCAAGAGAATCTGGGTGCGAGCGACCTTTAGCTTCAAACGTTTCACGTGCTTTATTATATAAATCACGTAAATTTTCAAAATGAACACGTGCTTCTTCAGGATCTGGCCCTGTGTCTACTTCTTCTTCGTCTTCATCATCTTCGTCGCTGTCGTCATCGTCTTTATCGTCATCATTAAGTTGCTTAGCACTTAATTCTGAACCAATATTAGTTGCTGAAATTGGCGCTGTATCTTCATTAGGATCAATAAAGCCAACGATAATATCGCTAAGGCGCATTTCTTCTGCTTCAAACTTATCCCACTGCTCGAGTAGGTAAGTAATTGCTTCAGGGTATTCAGCAACCGAAATTTGTACTTGGTTAATGCCTTCTTCAATACGCTTAGCGATTACAATTTCGCCTTCACGGGTCAGAAGTTCAACAGTACCCATTTCACGCATGTACATGCGTACCGGATCCGTTGTGCGGCCGATCTCTTTTTCTACGGTCGCAAGGGCTGCAGCGGCAGCTTCAGCTGCGTCTTCGTCTGTCGTTGTTTCTTGCATCATTAGTTCATCGGCATCTGGCGCGTTTTCGCTAACCTTGATACCCATGTCATTAATCATGCTAATGATATCTTCTACTTGATCTGAGTCTATAATATCTTGTGGAAGGTGATCATTTACTTCTGCAAAAGTTAAGTAGCCTTGCTCTTTACCTTTTAGAATCAGAAGTTTTAATTGTGACTGAGGAGTTGGATCCATAGAGATTTTTTCTTCCACTCTGATAAGTTGATACAACAGGCGCCATCATGTAGTTTGCCTTAAAGCTAAACTAGAATAATGTGACGCAGTGAATAGCGTAGTATAACAGTTTAAATCAAATTTGACTAGCTGTTAGTCGCTTTTAACGCTGTCATTAACAAATGACATTCAAGTCTTTCATCGCTATTTAGACCTTGCGTCTTATCCTTTATTAATAGGGTCTCTAGTCGATAATTTAAACACTGATCTTCAATAAATTTAAAAGTATTTTGAAAAACAGTCTCTAAACGCTCTTCATTTATTTGATGTTGCCACGTTGCCAGCTTAGTTAGCGGGTCATAATCGTCAGTGCCTCTAAAAAATTCGAGCAACTGCGCTGTGGTAACATCTTCTTTTTGCAACGCTTGATGTTGTAACCGTAGTAGCAAACCAATGCCGGCAATATTCATTTGTGCTAAATCGGGCAAATAGGGCACGCTTTTCGCCATTTGCGGGTGTTGAATTAAAATACCGATTGCTTGGCGCATGGGGGTTATTTTAAATTTTCGCTCAATAGAATGCTGTTGCTTGGGGGTTTTTAAGCGATTATTAAGCTGCTCACGAGTACGGCCAATTAATCGCCCGAGCTGCTCAAGAATATTTTCTTGATAAAACTCACTAGGAATTTTTTCAATTAATGGCAATGCGGCACTAAGTAACTTGGCTTTACCCGAATCAAGCGTTAAATCTATTTCAAGGCTGAGCTTATTGAATAACACTTTAGTGAAATCATCGGCTGCATTTAATCTTTGTTCAAACTTATCTTTACCTTCGGCTTGTACTAAGGAATCGGGGTCTTCGCCGTCGGGTAAAAATACAAAGTTTAATGCTTTACCATCATTTAAATAAGGCAGTGCGTTTTCGAGCGCACGCCAAGCTGCATCACGCCCTGCACGGTCACCATCGTAACAACAAATTACTTTATCTGTTGTTCTAAATAGAGTGTGCATATGCTCACTGGTTGTTGCTGTCCCAAGTGCTGCAACGGCATATTCAATACCTTGCTCTGCCAGCGCCACCACATCCATATAACCTTCAACAATCAGTACATGGTCGAGCTTTTTATGTGCTTGTTTAGCTTCATATAAACCATAGAGTTCAAAGCCTTTATGAAAAATACGTGTCTCTGGCGAGTTTAAATATTTAGGGCCTTGATCGGCTTGCATTACGCGCCCACCAAAGGCAACAACGCGGCCACGTTTATCGCGAATAGGGAACATTAAACGATCGCGAAAAAAGTCAAACTGTCTGCCAGGTGTTTTTTCTGAGGCGAGTTTTAGCTCTACCAATTGCTCTTTTTGTTCTTTGTTACGGCCAAGCTGTAGGCACAAACCATCCCATTCACTTGGTGCATAACCTATCATGAACTTTTTAACTATTTCGCCGCTTAAGCCCCGGCCTTTAACATATTCAATAACAGCGGCAGAATTACTATGGTGCTTTAACTGGTGTTGATAAAACCTTGCAGTATGGAGCATTAAATCGTAATCAGAGCGTTTTTGCGCTGCAGTACGCTCAGGTGCAGAACCGCTACCTTGCTCACGGGGAACTTCTAAATTAAGTAAACTTGCAAGCTCTTCAATAGCATCAACAAACTCAAGTTTTTCGTATTCCATAACAAACGAAATAGCATTGCCGTTAACGCCACAGCCAAAGCAGTGATAAAACTGTTTATCTTGGGAAACGGTGAACGAAGGCGATTTTTCGTTATGAAATGGGCAGCAAGCTTGGTAGTCTTTACCGGCTTTTTTAAGACCTACTTTTGAGTCTATCAGGTCGACAATATCGGTTCTGGCAAGCAAGTCATCTATAAAATTACGTGGGATCTTTCCAGCCATTAGTAAAATAACGTCCTGAGATAATTAGAATAACAATGAAAGCGAGATTAAGTTTATAACCCTACAAATAAAATCAAACGATTTTATACGCATATATTAATTGCTATTAAATAGGGCGGGTGCAAATAGCACGTTTGTAGATTTGAACACAAATCGGATACAAAAACAAAGAAACCGAGCTCTAGGCTCGGTTTACTTCAATCATACTTAATGTATGTGGGAGTACTAGGCTGTTAATCGTTGCTTAATTAAACCAGAGATTTTGCCCATATCGGCGCGACCTTCAGCTTTGCTTTTGATTATACCCATTACTTTACCCATGTCTTGCATACCTGCTGCGTTAGTGTCAGCAATAGCCGCATCAATGAGAGCAATTATTTCTTCTTCACTCAATTTTTGAGGTAAGAAAGTTTCAAGTGCTACTATTTCATTGGCTTCAATATCAGCTAAATCATCACGCCCAGCATCTTTGTACTGAGTGTAAGAGTCACGACGTTGTTTAACAAGCTTCACTATAACGGAGGTAATACCTGCGTCGTCTAATGTTATTTGCTCGTCTTTTTCACGTTTCATGACTTCAGCAAGTACCATGCGAATAGGGTTAAGACGTAATTTGTCTTTGGCTCTCATCGCATCTTTTTGCGCATCTTTTAGCGTTATTAAAAGGCTCATTTATACAAGACCTAATATATTAGTATAATTTAACGCGACGTGCGTTATCACGAGAAAGTTTTTTCATGTGACGTTTTACTGCAGCAGCTTTTTTACGCTTACGCTCAGCTGTTGGTTTTTCATAGTGCTCGCGACGACGAACTTCTGAAAGGATTCCTGCTTTTTCACATGAACGCTTGAAGCGACGAAGTGCTACGTCAAACGGTTCGTTCTCTCTTACTTTAATTACTGGCATTAAAAATTCACCTACCTAAATTATGAGCGTTGCTCAAGTTGATCAAACATTGATCAAGTGGTTCAAAAATGGTGCGGTATTGTAATCCGAAGCAACACCACATGTAAAGGATAATATTAACAGAAAGCTGGCATCTAAAACAGTGTTAATTTACTTGGCGTTGATACAAACGACAAAAAACTTGCCCAGCCTTTTTTTCTTTAATTAACAACCAGTTGATTGGTGCAGTAAAGGTGCTTAACTCGCTTTCTACCTCAATGTAAATTAAAGCGTCACTGCTTAGCCATTGATTGTTTTCTAGTAAATCAGCGCTCGATTGTGCCAAGTTTTTACGAAATGGCGGGTCAACAAAAACTAGATTAAATGGCTCATTACTATTAATTTGCTCTAAAAATGCCAGTGTATTGGTATGTTTTACGTGTGCGTTTTGCAGCTTTAAAGTGCTAATGTTTAGCTCAATTTGCTTTGCTGCGGCAGCGTCAAGTTCAACAAAAGTAGCGCTTTTAGCAAATCGCGACAGTGCCTCAAAACCTAAACCGCCAGAACCAGCAAAACAGTCGAGCACATTTGCCTCTCGGGTATCTTGCATTAACCAATTAAACACTGTTTCTTTTATACGATCGGTTGTTGGGCGCAGCCCTTGTACGTCTTTAACGGGCAGCTTTCGGCCTCTAAATTGGCCACTGATCACTCTAATAAAGCCATCGCTGGATTTGCTAGTTACTTTATTTTGTGTTGTTTTTTTTCTCATTTAGCTCACTAAAAATTGGTATCTGCTATCTAGCTCAGATAATATTGCAATCATATCATAGCGTATTATTTTTCAACTGCATTAAAAGTGGTAGTATAAGCATCCTAGACAATAGATTGTGCCTTTAAACAGTTTAAAATAGCAGTTAACGCACATACTATTATTATCGTTAGTTTATCAGATTTTTATAAGTGGTTATTAGCAAGTATGGCAAAAAAAAGTAAATTACTGTCTTGGTTAGGTTTTGGTAAGTCAGATAAAAAACAACAAGCGGAACAAAGTGCCCAAGAGGCCGATAACCAACAGCAAGCGCGCTTAGCAGCAGAAAAAGCTAAAGCAGAGCATTTAGAGCAACAGCGACTGGTCGCTGAAAAAGCGGAGCAAGAGGCTGCAGAAAAAATAGCAGCGGAGCAAGTCCAAAAAGAGCAAGCCGAAAAGCTAGCGATTGAAAAAGCCAATGCTGAGTTACTCGCAAAACAGCAAGCCGATGCTCATGCATTAAAGCTAGAGCAACAGCAGCGTTTAGCAGAGCAAGAAGCGCAGATGCGCCTTGAGCAAGAAAAAGCAGCAGCAGAACAAGCAGAGGCTGAGCGTTTAGAGCAAGCACGTATTGTAGCAGAGCAAGCAGAAGCTGAGAATTTAGAGCAGCAAAAGCTTGCAGCCGAGCAAGCACAGAGAGAGCAAGCCGAAAAGCTAGCGATTGAAAAAGCCAATGCTGAGTTACTCGCAAAACAGCAAGCCGATGCTCATGCATTACAGCTAGAGCAACAGCAGCGTTTAGCAGAGCAAGCTGAAACTGAGTATTTAGAGCAGCAAAAACTTGCAGCCGAGCAAGCACAGAGAGAGCAAGCTGAAAAGCTAGCGATTGAAAAAGCCAATGCTGAGTTACTCGCAAAACAGCAAGCCGATGCTCATGCATTACAGTTAGAGCAACAGCAGCGTTTAGCAGAGCAAGAAGCGCAGATGCGCCTTGATCAAGAAAAAGCAGCAGCGGAAAAGGCTGAAGCTGAACGCTTAGAGCAAGTACGTATTGCAGCAGAGCAAGCAGAAGCTGAGCGATTAGAACAGCAACGTATTGCAGCAGAGCAAGCAGAAGCTGAGCGTTTAGAACAAGCACGAATTGCAGCAGAGCAAGCAGAAGCTGAGCGATTAGAACAACAGCGTATTGCAGCTGAACAAGCAGAAGCTGAGCGTTTAGAGCAAGCACGAATTGCAGCAGAGCAAGCAGAAGCTGAGCGTTTAGAGCAAGCACGAATTGCAGCAGAGCAAGCAGAAGCTGAACGTTTAGAGCAAGTACGTATTGCAGCAGAGCAAGCAGAAGCTGAGCGTTTAGAACAAGCGCGTGTTGCAGCTGAACAAGCAGAGGCTGAGCGCTTAGAGCAGCAGCGTATTGCAGATGAACTTGCAAGCGAAGCAACTCAAAAAGTAGAGAAACCTAAAAAAGAAGGTTTTTTCTCTCGCCTTAAAAAAGGTTTATTAAAAACTCGCGTTAATATTGGTTCTGGTTTTGCTTCCATATTTAGCGGTAAAAAAATAGACGATGATTTATTTGAAGAGCTAGAAACGCAATTACTCACCGCCGATTTAGGCGTTGATACCACAATGAAGTTAATAGACCGCCTAACTGATGCGGCAAACCGTAAGCAATTAAAAGACGGTGACGCACTTTATGAGCTAATGAAACAAGAAATGGCCGTAATGCTTAAAACTGCAGAGCAGCCGTTGGTTATTCCAGCCGATAAAAAACCATTTGTTATATTAATGGTAGGTGTTAACGGTGTAGGTAAAACGACGACCATTGGTAAATTGGCTAAGCAATTTCAAAGCGAAGGCAAGTCGGTCATGCTTGCTGCGGGTGATACATTTAGAGCCGCAGCGGTTGAGCAACTACAAGTATGGGGCGAACGTAATAGTATTCCTGTTATTGCACAGCATACTGGTGCTGACAGTGCGTCTGTTATTTTTGATGCTTTTCAAGCGGCAAAAGCGCGTAACGTTGACGTATTAATCGCAGATACAGCAGGGCGCTTGCAAAATAAAGACAATTTAATGCAAGAGCTTGAAAAAATAGCGCGAGTAATGAAAAAAATTGATCCTGATGCGCCGCACGAAGTAATGTTAACTATTGATGCAGGCACAGGGCAAAATGCGATTAGCCAGGTAAACTTGTTTAATCAATGCGTTGGTTTAACCGGTATTACTCTTTCAAAACTAGATGGCACGGCAAAAGGCGGTGTTATTTTTGCGGTAGCAGATAAGTTTAACATTCCAATTCGCTATATTGGTGTGGGTGAAAGTATTGATGATTTACGTGCCTTTAAAAGCGATGACTTTATTGATGCGCTATTTAGCCAAGATGAAGACGACGCTTAAAGCTTAGCAAGCTATTAGTACAAGCGTTGAAAAGTGATCAGCGCGACGTTCATAAAGTGAAAGCTTCACCCAAATGGTCATGTTTGTACTTTGATTTTCCGGTTCTGTAGGTGTGGTTTATAACACACCTTTAAAAGGTGGAACTTTTATTTACCAAAAGAGGGAGCTTGCTCCCTTTTTAATTGCGAGGAATACCAGCTTTATTGATGTTTAATAGTGTTGGCATAATAAAAAATGATAAATTTTCAGCAAGTAAGTAAAACCTATCCAGGCGGGCATCGCGCTCTTGAAAAAGTTAATTTTCATATTAAACCTGGTGAACTCGCGTTTTTAACCGGCCACAGTGGCGCGGGTAAAAGTACGCTGTTAAAGCTAATTAGCTTAATGGAACGCCCTTCTGCTGGAAGTGTGTTTATTAACGGTATCGATTTAAACAAAGTAAACTCACGGCAAATTCCTTATGCCCGTCGCGACATCGGCATTATATTTCAAAACCACCGCTTATTAGAGCGCTACACTATATTTGATAACGTAGCACTGCCCTTGATCATTGAAGGCACACACCATAAGCAAATTGCAAAGCGTGTGCATGGCGCGCTTGATAAGGTTGGCTTGATTGATAAAATTAAATGCCACCCATCTATGCTCTCTGGTGGCGAGCAGCAGCGTGTGGGTATTGCCCGCGCAATTGTTAACTCCCCGCCAATATTATTAGCAGATGAACCTACGGGTAACCTAGATCCTGAGCTTTCAATGGAAATATTACGTCTTTTTGAAGAGTTTAATAACCATGGGACAACCGTACTTATTGCTACCCACGATCTAGGATTAGTGGCCCGGATGAAGTATCGCAGCTTAACCCTAAAAGATGGTCGTATGATTCAAGATCCGTTAGCCGAGGGCGCATTATGAGTTTACTTTTTAAAAGTCGTCAAAATAGTAACGATAAACAAAAAAAATCAGTATTTGCTGGCGGTTATTTTTTTATTATTAATATTTTTCGCCAAGGCGTACATAGCTTAGGTGAAATGTGGCGTACACCTCTAGCGTCGTTAATGACTATTGCAGTACTGGGTTTGAGCTTAACCTTGCCAGCTAGCTTATACTTAGTGGTTAAAAATGTGCAACAGGTAAGCAGTGGCTTTGAAGAGGCCAGCGAAATTTCTTTGTTCGTAAAAGAAAGCATGAACGAGCAAGAAACCCAAACCTTAGTAAAGCGCTTAGCACTCTACCCAGAAGTGGAAAGCGTGACCTTTATTTCTAAGCAGCAAGCTCTACAAGAGTTTAAGCAAGTATCTGGATTTGGTCAGGCGTTAAGCTATTTAAATAGCAATCCGTTACCCGATGTTGTGCTCGTTATACCAACATCGCGACACAGACAACCTAATGCCGCAAAAGTACTTTTAACTAAGCTTGAAAGTGAGCGAGAAGTTGATTTTGGCAAGCTCGACATAGCTTGGCTTGAGCGCCTAAATGCATTGCTAAGCCTATTAAAAGAAAGTGTTATTACCATTGCGCTGCTATTGCTTACCTCGGTAACGCTAATAATAGGTAACACTATTCGTTTGTCTATTATGGATAAAAAAGAAGAAATACAAGTAATGAAGCTGGTAGGCGCTACTAATACTTTTATTCACGCCCCCTTTTTATGGACCGGAATATGGTATGGCGTTATAGGCGGGTTATTTGCATTTATATGTGTGGCGCTAATGATGTGGTGGCTATCAACTGCGGTTAGCAGTGTGGCAAGCGTTTACCAAACTAGTTTTTCTTTAATTGGTTTAACCTTAAAAGAATTTGGCTCGCTGGTACTGCTTGCTACTAGCTTAGGGTTTATTGGTTCGTACTTATCGGTTAATCGTTATATAAAAGAAATTGAGCCAGATAAAGTCTGACATAAAATGGTCACATTTTTATATTATTCTTTTTAAAGCAGTTTTTATAAAAGTGCTTTAAAGCTATAGCAGGCTTAATTCATCACTTATTCAGTCGCTTAGCGTAGACTTAAAAAATACAAAAAACCACTTGATTTATACTTAAGAAAAGTTTTAAATTGGGGTTAGCACTCTTAGGCAAAGAGTGCTAAGATAGTTTCAAATGTTTATCACCGAGGTGAAAAATGAGTAAAGATTTATACGCAATGGCACTTACAGTTGGACAGCAAAGCGCAAGCATGGACGGTTACCTTCAAGCGGTAAGCACTATTCCTATGCTTAAAGTAGAGCAAGAACAAGAGCTGGCAACACGTCTTCAGGAAGAAGGTGATCTTAGTGCTGCAAAGCAACTCATTATGTCGCACTTACGCTTTGTAGCGCATATTGCAAAAGGCTACTCGGGTTATGGCTTGCCACAAGCAGATTTAATCCAAGAAGGTAATATTGGCCTGATGAAAGCGGTAAAGCGTTTCAACCCAGAAGTGGGTGTGCGTTTAGTATCGTTTGCAGTGCATTGGATTAAAGCAGAAATTCATGAGTTTGTACTTAAAAACTGGCGCATCGTAAAAGTTGCTACCACTAAAGCACAGCGTAAATTGTTTTTTAACCTTCGTAAAAATAAAAAACGTTTAGGTTGGTTTAACCAAGCAGAAGTTAGCACAGTAGCTAGCGAGCTAGGTGTGAGTGAAAAAGAAGTACGTGAAATGGAATCGCGCATGAGCGGCCAAGACATGGGCTTTGACCTTACAGGTGATGACGACGACAGCGCACCAAGCAGCACCTATTCACCAGTACAGTATTTAACTGATGGCACTGCTGACTTAGCTGACGATATTGAGCAGCAACAATGGCAAGAACAATCACATACTCGTTTGTTTAGCGCTCTTAAAACGCTAGATGAACGCTCGCAAGACATTGTAAGCGCACGTTGGTTAACCGACGATAAAGCAACGCTACAAGAACTTGCTGAAAAATACAGTGTATCGGCTGAGCGTGTTCGCCAGTTAGAAAAAACAGCGATGAAAAAGCTACAAGCTGCAATGGTGTAAACCTAACCATTTAGCTAACAAAAAAAAGCCCCGCATATAAAATGCGGGGTTTTTTTGTTTGTTTCACGATATTTACTTAAAATTTTATTAGCACTCAATGCGGCTATTGAAGCTGCTCGTGCCGGTGAGCACGGTCGCGGCTTTGCCGTTGTTGCCGATGAAGTACGCGTTCTATCTCGCCGCACTCAAGAGTCTACTGCTGAAATTTATACTACTATCGAAACTTTACAAAACACGACTAAGCAGGCTGTTAGTTTAATGGATAGTAGTAAAAGGTTAGCTAATAATAGTGTTGATGACGTTAATGCTGCAGCGAAAGCCCTCGAAGAAATTACTCAAGCGGTTAATATAATTTCTGATATGGCAGGACAAATAGCCATAGCAGCCGAAGAACAAACACAAGTAACAAATGAAATAACGCAAAATACGGTTGCTATAAAAGATGTTACTGATGAGATCACTGAGTCGGCTTTGACCCATTTAAGCCAAGCAAAAGTACTTAAAGATCGCGCTGCTGATTTGAGTGATAAGGTGGCTACTTTTATTTTATAAGCGTGAATAATTACTCTACTGCAGCCTTATTAGTAGGCAGTAGAGTGATAGTCATATTTCTTCTCTTTCGCCTAAGTGAGCTACCCAGCGACATAGCTTCGCTCTGAACTCTGGGTTTTCCTCGATAAAAAGTCACTTTAATAAGTTCGACTTCTATTAATTTAGTAGTAGACCTTTAACCCTTAATATTATTTTTAGTTGCTTCGCTATACCACAGCTCCATAAAGCATTCAGTTAACTTATGTTCTATTTCAAGTGCTTTATCGGTTGGGCAAAATAGGGTGAAGCTTGCTCTAAATTCTCCTAACTCAGTAGTACCAAAGTGAATTTCGGGTTCTGGGCCTGAAATTTTTGCATCTAATTTTCTTTCGATAATAGAGTTATACCGGCTCGCCACTTCTTCAAACTCTTCGCAGTAATGCTTGGCTTTATTGCGAAGAGTTTCGTAAATAGGGTACGGATTAAAGCTGTCTTTACGCACAATATTAAAATGATGAGTAGCAAAGCGTTTAACAAAGTTTAAGTTTTTTATTGGGCTGGTAATTAATTTGTTATTAGGAATAAATATTGTTTTTCTAGAGAATTGATAAGTTCGCATATCAATTTCATGTAAGGTGGTTTTAATCCAGTTGGTCTCTGCTACTTCGCCATAATATTCACCAACTTGTACCCAGTCGCCAATTCTAAATGGGCGGGTTGTTACTAAGTAAAAAAAGCCAATTACACATTGAATAAACTCTCTAGTGGCAAGCACAATAGCAACGGCAAAAGCGGCTATAGACAGTGCAAAGTTTTGAATCTCAGTCGACCATATAAACAGCAGTAACAAAACCATAGTAAAGTTAATAAAGTGCTTAATATTGTGTGCAATGTAGCGAGTATCTTTTTCTTTTTTTTCTGCTCTATATCGCGCCAACTTATCAACAAGTACTTTTAAACTAAATGCGATAGTGAGCACCACCACTGAGATAAGAACTGGGTGTAGTAGTATATCTTTGATCATAAATTCCAAAATACGAGTAATTGCAAACAAGCTTAGTATATTGATTTATGAAACCAATTAGCAAACTTAACCTCAAAAAAATTAAGTTGGGTTAGTCAGTTACTCCATTGCCAACATGGTGATGCTGTTTATTAAGCTGTTTACGACACAAAAGTACAAGCTCAATAGCTGAAATTAAAATTAAAGTATAACCAAGTGTTTCTATCCCTTCTTCTACCCAATAGCGCCAAGTGCTCCATCTAAATCTAATGAGCCAAAGCGAGTTAATTTAGGTGGTGGTGAAAGGCGCACCACCACGAAGTGGTGGCTTTAATCAAATCCTTCCTGCTGAGCTAAATATTGCTTCACGATTTCAAGTGGTGCACCTCCGCAACTAACCAGACAATAACTTCTGCTGTAAAAAACTGGCTTCCAGTAAAACTCACCCAAGTGTTCGGAAAACTCCTTTCGCACAAGTCTTGATGTAGCAGTTTTTAAACTGTTCACCATTTTACTTGGTTGCATCTTGGGATTAGCAGAAATTAAAAGGTGAAGGTGATCTGGCTCACCATTGCACTCCAAAAGCTCACAATCCCAAGATTTTAACAACCTTTTGTACTGAGATTCTAAGTACGCGGCAACCTCTGGCGTGATACAGCGATGACGATATTTAGTTACAAGAACTAAATGATAGTGAATATTATAAACGCTGTGATACAGCGTATTTAGGGCTTGTTTTTTCATAATAACTAAATATAATTAGTTGTTATGAAAAAAGCAATCCGTAAAGTTACATATAAAATGAAATCATCAGTTTCTCAAGAAGAATCGCTGATGGATTTGTTTGTCCACCATCACCAGTTGTACAACTGGGCTTTACGTGATCGCATCGAAACATATCGTGATTCTAATTACAGTCTTAACTTTCACGAACAGTGCAAAATCAACACTCTGTGGCGTAATAATCGTAAAGCGCATGGCATTTTCAATGCTAATGCTCAGAGTGAGCAAGTCACATTAAAACGTGTTGCACTGGCTTTTGACGGTTTTTTTAGACGGCTCAAAAAAGGTGATAAGAAAGCTGGATTCCCACGTTTTAAACCATTTCAACGCTTTAAAGGTTGGGGCTACAAGGCTCATGGTGATGGTTGGAAGCTCAACCTGAAAGAAAAAAAGCATGGTGCTGTTTATTTGGCTGATGTTGGTATCGTTAAGATCCGAGGTAAAGCTAGAAACACAGGAGGCAAGCCGAAAACTGCCGAAATCATCCGAAAGAATGGTGAGTGGTTCATTTCAGTTTCAATGGAGTATGACACCATTGAGAGAAACTGTGGCACTAAAGCTGTTGGCTTGGATTGGGGTGTTTCTCATTACTTTTCGACTATCGATCAGGATGGTAATTTTGAGCAAGTCGAAAACCCCCGTTACCTCAGAAACAGCAAAGAGCGATTAACCTCTTTACAACGTGACCTCGCGTTAGCGAAAAAAGGCACTCGCACCCAGCGAAAATTAAAGCATCAAATTGCCAAACTCCACCAGAAAATCGCCCGTCAAAGACTCGATTTTACTCATAAAGAAACTGCAAAATTAGTTGAAGTGGCGGCATTGATCGCCACCGAAAAACTCACCGTTAAGAACATGACTCGTAGTGCCAAAGGTACTGTCGAGAAAAACGGAAAAATGGTGAAACAAAAGGCTGGTCTGAATCGGGAAATTCTGAACACCGCGCCAGCCATGACTCTTAATTTACTGCGATACAAAGCGGAAGAAGCTAGTAGCGAATTTGTTGAAGTACCAACAAAGCAAGTTAAGCCAAGTCAAACCTGCCCAGACTGCGGAGCTAAGAAGAAGAAATCCTTAGCAGACCGCTGGCACTCATGCGAATGTGGTTGTGAGAAGCCCCGCGATGTAGCCAGTGCGCAAGTTAACTTAAACTGGGCGTTAGGTATTCAGGCTGGGAACCAGCCTAAAAAGGTAGCTTAGGCTTTCTTTTTGAAACTCCTTCAAAACGCGCAGCGTTTAGTGGGAGTTGTTCATAATGTTTTTAACTATACGCACGTAGCTCTCACCCATTATAGAGTGCCAAAATTCACCTCTGCCCATAATGCGAGAAAAAGCTAACAACGTAACCAAGCCAGATAAGCAAATGCCATAACTTGGTGTTTGAGTATAGGCTTGGATGGAGCTAAAAATAGTCCCTCTTTTTCTTATTAGGTAAACAAATATACAAGCAAGTATTGAATAAACGATAGTTTGCCAGGCGCCATCAAAAACATACATATCAAGGTATGTATCAAATTCTCTTACAAACATCATTGCTGTTAGAGCTGCAAGTAATACCGAAGCTACCTTAAGTTTCGAGCTAATACGCGAGGCATAAAAAAACAAAATAGCACTTAAAAAAGTTAAAATATCTTGCATGTGCTCAGTGAGTGTTTCTTCACTATAAAGTGCATTTTGCTGTAATTCAAAGCCTTCAAGCTGAATTAATGAGGCAACACCAGCTAAGCATAATAAGTAAATAAAAGATCGTAGTAAAAACATGAAAAAATCCACATAGGAGACCATGCGCGAGATTTTAATTACAAAAAGGACAGAAAGCCAAAATATTATGGAAACTTTTTATCGAATCCTTCCGAGAAAACCCATTGATCGACGCGAAGCGGCGTCGGTGGGATGAATCGGAATAACTAGCCCTGTTCTTGATGTTTTTCTTGTAATGGTTTGGTTGGTTTGTTGTGTGTTGCAAGTGTAAATATATTGAGCATAAAAAAAGCCCTTACTAAATAAATAGTAAAGGCCTTTTGCAGTTTAAAGTCGATACTTAGCGCATCGTTACAAACTCTTCTGAGCCAGTCGGGTGTATAGCAACCACAGCATCAAAGTCAGCTTTAGTTGCGCCCATTTTCATGGCGACAGCAAAACCTTGAATCATTTCGTCTACAGCAAAACCTATACCATGCAAGCCGACCACTTTTTCATCTGGACCTGCGCACACTAGCTTCATTTTACAAGGCTGGCGATGTTGCGTAACCGCGGTATACATAGCGGCAAAAGCTGATTGGTATACTTTTACGTTTTCTGCACCGTATTGCGATATAGCTTCTTGCTCTGTTAAGCCAATAGTACCAATGGGTGGGTGACTAAATACTACTGTAGGAACTAAGCTGTAATCCATTTTTAAATCATCTGGCAGTTCTTTATTAAATAAGCGCTCAGATAAAGTACGCCCAGCTTTAACTGCTACTGGGGTAAGCTCAATGCCGTTTTCGATAATGTCGCCCACAGCGTATACGTTTTTAGCTGTGGTATTTTGGTACTCGTCTACTTTAACAAAACCTTTGCTGTTAACTTCTACGCCTGCTGCAGCAATATTAATTGCATTTGTGGTTGGCTCGCGGCCAATAGCCCAAATTACTTGGTCTACGTTATGGCTTTTACCATTATCTAAATGCAAGGTTACTGAGCCGTCGTCTTCTTTAACCAATTTATGTGGTACAGATTCGGTATGCAGCGTAGGGCCTTCTTTTGCCATTACTTCAACTAGCGTATCGATTATATATGGGTCAAAGTTACGCAGTGGTGCGTGTTTACGCACAAATAAATGCGTGTCAGTGCCCAAGCTATGTAGTACGCCTGCAAGCTCTACAGCAATGTAACCTGCGCCAATAACAGCAACGCGTTTAGGTTGCTCTTTAAGCTCAAAAAAGCCATTAGAGTCAATGCCGTGCTCAGCACCTTCAATGTTTGGAATGCTTGGACGACCGCCAACAGCAATTAAAATATGATCAGCAGTATAATGCTCACCATCTACTTCAACTGTTTTATTATCTACAAATTTAGCAAAACCTTTAATTACGGTAACGCCGTTGTTTGCAAGGCCATTATCGTAACCTTTATGGATTCGGCCAATGTAGGCTTCGCGGCTTTCTACTAATTTGCCCCAATCAAAACCTTTTACTTCAACATTAAATCCGTAATCAGGCGCATATAAATTAATTGCTTCAGCAACTTGAGCACCATGCCACATTACTTTTTTAGGTACACATCCTACGTTTACACATGTGCCACCCATATGCTTTGCTTCAATAAGTGCTACTTTAGCGCCACGCATTGCCGCACGGTTTGCTGACGCAATACCGCCGCTACCACCGCCAATTGCAATATAATCAAAATGCTGAGCCATGTTTAATCCTCAAAGTTTATTTAACTGTATTGTGCCGATGATAGCATATGCTCAAGGCAAATTACTTAATCAGCATAGGTAAAATTACCATACACCCTGTATAAACGAAAAAGATCTTATTGCGATCATCATAAGCTTAAATGCTCTTGTATTTAGTCACTTTGCCCCAACTTTAATGCTTATAATGCACAAATTTGAGATAAATATGACCAATGCAAACACTAACCCATTAATTGGGCTTGAAGGCTTACCGCCATTTTCAAAAATAAAGCCAGAGCACGTAGTGCCAGCACTAAAGCACGGGATTGAGCAGTGCCGCCAAGCCATTGAAGATGTGCTTGCTAAAAAATCATACACTTGGAACGATTTAGTACTGCCACTAGAAGAAGCCGATGATAAATTATCACGGATGTTTTCGCCGGTATCGCATTTAAACTCAGTAATGAATAACGACGAACTACGTGAGCAATACGAGCAATGTTTACCACTTATTTCTGAGTACTCAACTTTTGTAGGGCAGCATCAAGGTTTGTTTGCAGCTTACAACGCGTTATATAACAGTGATGAATTTAAAACCCTCACTACCGCTCAGCAAAAGTCGATTACTAATGCATTACGCGATTTTAAATTATCGGGTATTGCACTAGAGCCCGCGCAGCAAAAACGTTATGGCGAAATTAGCGCGCGTTTATCAGAGCTGGCCTCTAAATTTGGCAACAATGTTATGGATGCCACATTGGCTTGGCATAAACACATTACCGATGAAAGTGAACTGGCTGGTTTACCAGAGTCGGCGTTGGCTTTAGCTGCCGATACCGCAAAAAGTAAAGAATTAGACGGCTGGGTATTTACGCTCGATTTTCCATCGTACTTACCTATTATGACCTACGCCGATAATCGCGAACTACGCGAAGAAACATACACAGCGTTTTCTACACGTGCGTCTGATCAAGGCCCTAATGCGGGTGAATTTGATAACTCAGCAATTATGAGCGAAGAGCTAGCGCTACGTCATGAACTAGCACAGCTGCTTGGCTTTAATAGCTACGCTGAAAAGTCACTTGCCACTAAAATGGCTGAGACGCCTGCACAAGTATTCTCATTTTTAGAAGACCTAGCGGCTAAATCAAAACCACAAGCAGAGCAAGAACTTGCAGAGCTACAAGCCTACGCAGAGCAAAAACACGGTATTACCGAACTAGCAGCGTGGGATTTTGGTTATTACGGCGAAAAGCTTAAGCAAGACAAATACGCCATTTCAGACGAAGTACTCCGCCCGTATTTTCCAGCTAATAAAGTATTAAGTGGTTTGTTTGAAACAGTTAACCGTTTATTTGGCATTAGCGTAAAAGAAGTCAGTGATTTTGACAGCTACCACAAAGATGTACGCTTTTTTGAAATATACGACAGCAGTAATACGTTACGTGGCCGTTTTTATCTCGACTTATATGCTCGCGATCATAAACGAGGTGGCGCATGGATGGACGACTGTATGGGGCGCAAAGTACGCGCTAGCGGCGAATTGCAAACACCAGTGGCGTATTTAGTTTGTAACTTTAACAAAGCAATAGGCGATAAGCCGGCCTTGTTTACTCATAACGAAGTAACTACTTTATTCCATGAGTTTGGCCATGGTATTCATCATATGCTAACTCAGGTAGATGCAGCTCCTGTTGCAGGCATTAACGGCGTTGCATGGGATGCGGTAGAGCTACCAAGTCAGTTTTTAGAAAACTGGTGCTACGAAGAGCAAGCACTTAGCTTTATTTCAGGGCATTACGAAACCGGCGAGCCACTACCAAAAGAGCTACTAGATAAGTTACTAGCGGCTAAAAACTATAACTCGGGCATGCAAATGCTGCGTCAGTTAGAGTTTTCGTTATTCGACTTTAAAATACATAACGACTACATAGCCGGTGAGCCATGTAATATTCAAGCTGTGCTTAACGACGTACGTAGCCGCACCTCGGTGATTAAAGCGCCAGAATTTAACCGCTTTCAGCATGGCTTTAGCCATATTTTTGCCGGTGGTTATAGCGCAGGTTATTACTCGTATAAATGGGCAGAAGTACTCTCTGCCGATGCTTATTCTAAATTTGAAGAAGAGGGCATTTTTAACCCAGAAACAGGGCGAGCATTTATGCAGCACATCCTAGAAAAAGGCGGCAGCGAAGAGCCAATGGAATTATTTAAAAACTTCCGTGGCCGCGAGCCAAATGTTGACGCACTTCTTCGCCACAGCGGTATTGCTGCCTAAAGTATAAAGTTAACTCTATACACTTTGAGTTACTCACCAATATATAGCGGTCAGTTTTCATTATGAAACTGACCGCTTTATTTTTTACAGCATTTGAACTTTAATTACTCTCAAATTCAAGACTATTGTTTTCCTTTCATTGCTAATTTAATGCTTTAAACTAAGGCGCTTGATATACTAAAAAAGTATTTTATCGTCGGAGTGTAGAGTGGTTATTAAGTGTGCCTTTAAAGAATGCCGTCCTTATTTAAATGAGTTAGAAACACGTTTTGGCTTAGCCCATTGGGCAGATCAAAGCAGTGGTTTTAGCCTGCATTACGACGATACAGGCCTGAGCTTATATAAAACCGATGAGCCTAAACTAGGCGCAATAAGCGTTGACTTTGTTACGGGCGCTGCAGCGCACAGACGAAAGTTTGGCGGCGGTAAAGGCCAAGCAATTGCCAAAGCAGTAGGCTTAAATAAAGGGGCTACTCCGGTAGTTCTCGACGCTACAGCAGGGCTAGGACGTGATGGTTTTGTATTAGCGTCGCTTGGTTGTAAAGTTATATTGCACGAACGCCACCCCGTAGTTGCAGCACTTTTATACGATGGTCTGCAGCGCGCATACAACGACATTGAAATTGGTCCGTGGATGCAGCAAAACATGAGCCTCATATTTGGCTCAAGCCATACCTTACTTGCTCAATGCGAAAGCATGCCAGATGTAGTTTACTTAGATCCTATGTTTCCGCATCGCGAAAAATCAGCCTTAGTTAAAAAAGAAATGCGCGTATTTCAAGACTTAGTAGGCGCCGACACCGACGCCGACGATTTACTCGAATTTGCCTACCCACTTGCCAGTAAGCGCGTGGTAGTAAAGCGCCCCGACTATGCCCCGTTTTTAAACGATAAAACTCCTAGCATGCAAATTAAAACGAAAAAAAACCGCTTCGATGTATACGTAAAAGCTGCGATGAACAAGTGAGTTTTATTCTAATTCATTGTTAAGTATGTACTTTTGTCGCTGAAACCATAGTTTGACATAATACAACCATATAGTGACATAATTAAACCATACTTTGACATAAAACCCCTTATTAAAAATGATGGTAATAATTAATCTTGTTAAAATCAATGTATTGCATTTTTATTAAACCATAGTGTGACATAATTATTTTTTGTTTGTATAGTATGTGTACAATAGTAAAAAAATAGTTATTTCAGTCATGTATATACGCAACTTAAGAAAGCCATCTCCAAATAAAAATGTATTCAAATTTGCGAGCACTAAAGTCAGTAATGTAATTATGTGTGAAAGTACATTAGAGTTTGATGCATGTTTTCATCATGAATATAACGATGAAATTGAAAGTTATGGCAGTCAGCCTGAAGGCTTTAAATATGAGTTTATGGGTAAAAGCTTACCTTACACACCTGATGCACTGATTTCGTATACGAATAAAACCCAAAAATACCACGAATATAAACCTTACTCTAAAATTACTTCCCCACTATTTAGAGCAAAATTTGCTGCGAGACGAGATGCATCATTAAAATTGGGAATTGATCTTGTTTTAGTGACTGATAGGCAGATTAGGGTAAATCCAATATTAAGTAACTTAAAACTATTACACCGTTATTCCGGTGTTTATGGTGTTAATGGCATTCAAAACGAGCTCCTCAGCTTTATTCATAAATCCGGAGCAATCAAGCTAAATGATATAAGCTCTCAGATTGGGATACCAATTGGTGAAACACGATCTTTTTTATTTGGGCTCATGCATAAAGGGTTGGTTAAGGCTGATCTAGGGTGTGATGATTTAACTAATAATCCAACATTATGGGCTACACCATGACTGATTTTTTTAATGAATTTGATGAATCACTAGCGCCATTAAAGCCACAAACGCCCACACAATACGTCAAATTAGATGATGCCAACTTAATCAAGCGTGATCTGGATACCTTTAATGACGCTTTAAAAAGCCAAGCGTTACAAAGATATAAGCTAATAAGCTCTATAGATAAAAAACTTTCACGTGGGTGGACCCAGCAAAATTTAGATCCTATTTTAGACGATCTTTTTAAAGAGAATACTCAAGATCGGCCAAATTGGCGGACTGTTGCTCGTTGGCGTAAAAAGTATATTGACAGCAACGGGAATATTGCCTCTCTTGCTGATAAAAACCATAAAATGGGAAACAGAACCAAGCGTATAAAAGGGGATGATAAGTTTTTTGATAAAGCGCTAGAGCGTTTTTTAGATGCTAAAAGACCGACTATAGCAACAGCATACCAGTATTATAAAGACCTAATTATTATTGAAAATGAGAATATTGTTGAAGGCAAAATTCCAATCATATCTTACACCGCTTTTAATAAAAGAATTAAAGCAATACCCCCATACGCGGTGGCTGTAGCAAGGCATGGTAAGTTTAAAGCAGATCAATGGTTCGCTTACTGTTCGGCACACGTGCCACCGACAAGAATTCTAGAGCGTGTAGAGATTGATCATACACCACTTGATTTGATCCTGCTTGATGATGAGTTACTTATTCCCATTGGAAGACCTTACCTAACATTACTTATTGATGTATTTAGTGGTTGTGTCCTTGGTTTTCATCTTAGTTATAAATCTCCTTCGTACGTATCTGCTGCTAAGGCTATTACTCATGCTATTAAACCAAAGAAACTTGATGCTATGAGTATACAATTACAAAATGATTGGCCTTGCTTTGGTAAATTTGAAAACTTAGTTGTAGATAATGGTGCTGAGTTTTGGTCTAAAAACTTAGAGCATGCTTGTCAGTCAGCAGGAATAAATATTCAATATAACCCTGTACGCAAACCTTGGCTAAAGCCCGTTGTAGAGCGTTTTTTTAAAGTCATAAATCAGTATTTAATATCAGAATTTCCAGGGAAAACATTCTCAAATATTCTAGAAAAAGAAGAATATAACCCTGAAAAAGATGCAATTATACGTTTTTCAACGTTTGTAGAAGAGTTCCAGCACTGGATTGTAGATGTATACCATCAAGATAGTGACTCTCGTGAAACGCATATCCCCCTGTGTCAGGATAGTTGTCGCCTCTAACTTTTAATAGAGGCAGATATAATGAGACGTCAATTTACACAAGAATTTAAAGTTCAAGCGGTTGAAAAAGCATTATCTCAATGTGATGATGTTCGCTTAGAAGATATTGCAGATGATTTAGGTGTCGGTTATTCAACGTTACAGCGTTGGATAGCACTCGCAAAAAAACATCAACTTGAAACACACCAGACGGGTAGCCAAATGACAGCAGAAAAACGACCACAAGACTGGAGTTTAGAAGAAAGACTCAGCGCGATCATTGACTGTGGTCATTTAGATGAAACAGCCATTAATGAATACTGTCGTAATAAAGGGCTTTACCCGCATCATATTAAGCAGTGGAAGCAAGATTTTGCCCAAGGACCTACAACGAAACTAGCTAAATCAGACAGTAAACAGCTTAAGCAAGAGATAAAACAGCTGCAAAAAGAACTGAATCGTAAAGATAAGGCCTTAGCTGAAACAGCCGCTCTGCTTGTACTCAAAAAAAAAGCGGATGCACTTTGGGGTTTCAACGAGGACGATTAACAACAGCGACTGAGCGACATGAATTAATAACGCTTATCACAAACGCACAGGCTTCAGGGGCAAGGAAAGAAAAGGCATGTGAGTTACTTGGACTGACACTAAGAACCGTTCAGCGGTGGATTGAAGCAGACGATATGACTGACAAACGGACGAGTACGAAAAAACAGCCGCCAAACCGTCTCACAGAGTTAGAGCGGCAGCGCATTATTAATACGGTTAATTCAGCCGAATATGGGCATTTACCGGCCAGTAAAATAGTCCCTAAGCTGCTTGATAAGGGCATATGGATAGCGTCTGAAAGTTCGTTTTATCGTGTCATGAAGGCACATAACTTATTAACGCATAGAGAAAAAGTAAAGCCGGCTAAGCCGATGAAAAAGCCAAGAGCATTGAAGGCTGTGCGTGCAAATGAAGTATACACTTGGGATATCACCTATTTACCAACGAGCGTAAAAGGGCAGTTTTTATACTTATATTTAGTGATGGACATTTTTAGTCGAAAGGTTGTTGGCTGGCAGGTTTACGACACACAGTTAAGTGAATTAGCCGCAGATTTAATGAAGGATATTTGCAGTCGGGAGCAAATAAAGCGCGAGCAAGTCACGTTGCACTCAGATAATGGTAGCCCAATGAAAGGCGCGACATTACTGGCAACATTACAGGAGTTAGGGATTGTGCCATCATTTAGTCGACCGTCAGTAAGTAATGACAATCCATACTCTGAGTCGTTATTTAAAACGTTAAAGTATCGCCCAGAATACCCAGAAAAGGCATTTGAAGATATAAGCGCAGCAAGAGAATGGGTAAGTGGGTTCGTTGATTGGTACAATAATGAGCACCTTCACAGTGGTATAAAATTTGTGACGCCAAACCAGCGTCATTCAGGTTTAGATAAAGAAATATTAGCTAAGCGTCAGCAGGTAAACGACGCAGCTAAATTGAATAACCCAAGTCGTTGGTCAGGAAAGTCACGAGACTGGTCAATGATAAATGAAGTAAATTTAAACCCTGAGAAAAAAGAAGAAATGCGGGCGGCATAAAATTTAACTTGAGGCGACAACTAACTTGAAAAACTCCGATATCCCAATCAAGAAGTGGCAACAAGGATATGATGTCTATCCTCCTTTAACTATGAATGAAGAAGATGAAGCGCGTTTTACTATGTTAATGCGCATTTCAGACTCAAGAACGTTAGCTAGAAATGGTATAAAGTTTGAAGAGCTAATGTATGACTCGACTGCTTTAGCTGATTACCGTAAACATTATCCGCAAACAAAAGAAACTGTAAAGAAACTGATTAAAGTCGACCCAGATGACATCTCAAAAATTTATGTTTACTTAGAAGAGCTTGAAAGCTACCTAGAAGTACCGTGTACAGATCCTACCGGTTATACGGATGGGTTAAGTATTTATGCGCATAAAATGATAAAAAAAATTAACAGAGAAATTATAAGAGAATCTAAAGACGTCTTAGGGCTATCTAAAGCTCGCATGGCTATTCATGAGCGAGTAAAACAAGAGCAAGAGTTTTTTATCGCATCAAAAACTAAAAGCAAGATCACAGCTGTTAAAAAGCAGGCTCAAATAGCCGATGTAAGTAATACAGGTAAAGGGACTATTAAAATCTCTGAAGAAAAAACAGCCCCGGTGCAAAAAAATATAGTTAACGATACATTTGATGATTGGGATGATGACTTAGAGGCATTTGAATGAATGTCTTAACAGAAATACAGATAGAACAGTTGTACAACTTTAGCGATTGCATCGTTATGCACCCGCAAATTAAAACAATTTTTAATGACTTTGATGAATTGAGATTAAACCGTAAATTCCAAACAGACCAACAGTGTATGCTATTAATTGGTGATACAGGAGTTGGAAAAAGCCATACCATTAATCACTATAAAAAAAGAGTTCTAGCTACACAGAATTATAGCCGAAACACTATGCCAGTTTTAATAAGCCGTATATCTAGGGGAAAAGGCTTAGATGCTACTTTAATCCAAATGCTAGCAGATCTGGAGCTATTTGGAAGTAGTCAAATTAAAAAGCGAGGCTACAAAACCGACCTTACTAAAAAGCTTGTAGAAAGCTTAATTAAAGCTCAAGTTGAGTTACTCATCATTAACGAGTTTCAGGAGTTAATAGAGTTCAAAAGCGTACAAGAACGGCAACAAATCGCAAATGGGCTAAAGTTTATTAGTGAAGAAGCCAAAGTGCCAATAGTACTGGTTGGTATGCCTTGGGCTGCAAAAATAGCTGAAGAACCTCAATGGGCTTCTCGCTTAGTTAGAAAAAGAAAACTCGAATACTTTAGCTTAAAGAACGACAGCAAGTACTTTCGCCAATATTTAATGGGTCTAGCGAAGAAAATGCCATTTGATGCGCCGCCTAAGCTTGAAAGTAGGCATACCGCTACGGCGCTTTTTGCAGCTTGTAGAGGTGAAAATAGAGCACTTAAACATCTACTGTTGGAGGCTTTAAAATTAGCATTGAGTTGCGATGAGTATCTTGAAAACAAACATTTGATTACTGCTTATAAAAAGTTTGATTTTTTTAATGATAAGGAAAAACTAAAATTAAAAAATCCTTTTAAACAAGATATTAAAGATATTGAAATTTATGAGGTGATCAAAAACTCATCTTATAACCCAAATGCATTAGACCCAGAAGATATGCTTACAGGTCGAAAATTCGCAATAGAAAAGTAAGCTATACTAGCCAGGCTTGATTAAGGCATTCAAATGTTGGAATCCGTTTTTCTAAATGGGGCTAAAAGATTTACAGAGTGTTCAGTTGTATTATTAGTTGTATTAGTTCAGTGGAGCCCAAGTGATTTAATATTTTATCATTAACTTGAATACTTTTTTCTATTTCTGTTTTTTAAAATTGCCGTAGCAGTCCCATTTTCTAATGAAGTTTTTTTTGAAGCCATCTTCATTATTTTATCGACTTGACTATCAGGAATTTCACTTGCTATTTCGTAACAGGACGTACAATTGTATTTAAGATAACTTTCAACATGATTTGGTACCTTAGAGTCTGGGCTATTGAAGTTCTCTTCTTTATTTAACTCTAACCCTTGCCAATTATTACTCTTAAAGTTCAATAGCTCACAAACAATTAAAATATACGGTAACTTTATATATAAAGTAGATGCCTGATTATTTTCATCATCAACACGTAAATTTATTGCTATGGAGCGTTCAAAGTAAACATAATCTTCAATATCAATCACACCTGATTGATAGCTATGCTTATTTAGGGGCACAAAAAATGTTTTAAAAGGAAGGCTTTCTTTATGCTTAAATGCTTTTTTTATTGCATTAGCACATTTATTGAACTCCTCTATTTCACTCTCGTAATATTCCTTATTTGTTTCTTTGGTATTAGCCATAATATATGTAGCTCTCCATAATAAAGAGAGAATGAACATATTAAATTTTTGCCAATTGATTTCTTCATGGGAAATGAAACCGTCATTTTTAGTTAGCGGCATGAATACAAAGTTAGCAAAATATGACTCATAAGCTGAAAAGTCGTTTTCACATGATGAGCATAAAAGACGCGTTTTATATCCATCTTGAGCTGGCTGATTAACGTTTCTCCCGTCTCGCATTCTTCCTGTTGTTGCAGTTTTTTTCATCCAATTGTATACAAACTTTGGGATGATATGAGATATCTGCAAACTACTTTTATCTTCTAAACAGAACTTACATTTTTCCATATTAACGTCTCGTAATTTGTCATGAATAATAATTAGAGTCTTACTCTATTTGGGTTTGAATTTAGTCGAATTTTCAAAGTAAGTTAGTAATTAACGTTTCGTATCTCTATTCCATTTGAACGTTTTCCAGTTGCCTTCCTCGAGCCACGCGATACCTTCAGAACGTCTACCACAAAAATGTGAATTACTACCATTTGGAAATGCACTTCGTTCTGAAATCATTAACCAAACAGGTTCAATGTTAAATTTATTAGAGTAAGAACTTAAGATATCCTGGTTAATTAAAACTGCAGTTCTGTCATCGGTATTATCCATTGATTGGAAAACAACATTATTATCTTTATCTACCCATTTGCTTATGTCACTTTTTGAGATTGAAAGATTAAGTTCTTCCGCGAGCCACTTTTGTGGCATGTGGATAGTAAAACCTTCAGGAAGTGATTTATCTAAATGGCTCTCCCAAAGATACCTTGTTGCAGGTATTGCAAATTCAATACTTTTATCATTGTGAAATAAGTTTTCAGAAAATTTACCAGACTCCCAAGTGGAGCGCCAAAATGCTTCTAATAAATAAGGACCATCGGTAAACTCAACTGGTCGAAATGAATGGCCATCAATTTTATTTTGTGATTTGAGTGAATTTATAAAATTCATTTTTTCATTTTTTTCTACAAATACACAATAAAGAAACCTGAACTCCTCAAAACGGAGTCCATGCTCGCCAACATTAGGTTCTTTGTACCTTTGCTTATCTGAATTATATTCATACAAAGTAAACCAAGAGTTTCCACTTTCATCAACTTTAAGAAAGTTTTGCTCAAAAAATAATGTAGGGTTTTCTTTAAATGGCCATGCTTTTAAGTCTTTTTCAGCTACATTAGGAAGTTCTATGTTTGGTGCCGTCATCCAACTATTAGTGTTTTGTGTTTTTACTTGTTCTTTTAAAGGTAAAATAGTCGGCTCATAATCGCGGCGAAAGTTCTGATGGCTGTATTTGTATATACAGGGTTTTTCTGGCCAGCCTTGAAGTTCCCAATAGTTATCAGCTAATCGAGCTTGAAGCTCATCCAAGGCAATACGTTGATATTTTTTACCTATCCTCTCAAGATCATTTTCATGCCGATTATGACTAGTACCATATCCGTCATTGTTAAATAACTTAGAGTTCCAACCAAGCTCATAAGCTCTTTTTGTTATCCATAGGCGACATTGTTGAACATCAAGTTTCTCAAATTCATCATTTCTTTGCTCGTTTAAATACTCATTATGAAGTTTTGATATTTCAAATTCATTTAGCAAAGTTTCTAAGTGCTTTAACTTTTCATTTTTTTCAGTTTCTAACCGTTTTTCTTCTTCACTCTCTTCATGGAATGCTGAGAATGGTAACAAATTGATCAAGAGGTTTACTTTTTCAAATTCATTCAAAGCAGTGACTCTTTCACCGAACGGCTTGATTATATTCTCAATAAATAATTTTTTTCGTTCTTCAAATGAAATAGGTGCAGGTGAATCAAGCTGGCTCGTTAAAAAAACATCTACCTTGCCTGGGATCGAGTATTTACCAAAATCTCCCCATTCACTCGAAGCTGAATGAAAAATATCCTTACCACCGCAAACTTCAGCTAACCTTTCAACTTCTTCGATTTTTAAATTAAAAGTTGGAAGCTCAGATTTAAATGGGGGGAAGCAGTTTTCTATGGATAAGCTGTTACAGAATGCATTATTGACTTTAGCTACTTCAATTATTCCTAACGCATAGTCTCTAGTTAATAAGGCTTTCGAAGGCGAAACATTAGCAAAAAACTTTATGCATATTCCGGAGCATCGTGAACAGTGATTCCGGCCCATCGTGAACACCCGTTCTGGTTTTAGCGTGAACGCTCATTCCGGTTTTATCGTGAACACTTTTGACTGATTTTCCGGAATCGGTGTTCACACCAAACCAGTACAATTTCAACGCATTGATTATTAATTACTTTGTTAAGCTATTTCCTTTTTGTATTACTGAGGAAGGGATATGGCGACTAAGAGGATCACAATGCGTAAAATTCGAGAAGTGTTGAGGCTACATTTTGCTGCCCAACTCAGTGTCAGAAAAATAAGTGCCAGCACTAAGATCAGTGTCGGTGGTATTCAAAAACTACTCACTAAAGCCAGAGCTTTATCGTTAAGTTGGCCACTGCCCGACGAGCTTGATGATTCTGTGCTTGCTAGTCAGTTCTATCCTCGCGCCGACACTCGGCCATCCCAGCGATTTGAAGTGCCAGATTGGCCAGCCATTCGAAAAGAATTAACGGGCAAAGGCGTCACCAAGAACTTACTCTGGGAAGAATATACTCAGCAATATCCGAATCGTTGTTACAGCTATTCTCAGTTCTGCGATCGCTATATGACCTGGCTTAAAAAGCAAAAACGTTCGATGCGACAAGTGCATAAAGCAGGAGAAAAACTCTTTGTCGATTATGCGGGTCAAACGATGCCCATTGTTTGTAATGCGACGGGTGAAGTGAAGTTCGCCCAGATATTCGTGGCGGTGATGGGCGCATCAAATTATACATTTTGTGAAGCAACCTGGAGCCAAAGTCTACCCGACTGGATCGGCAGTCACGTGCGAGCATTTGAATTTATCGGCGGTATACCTGACATGGTTATCCCCGATAATTTACGCAGTGGTGTCAGTAAAGCGTGTCGCTACGACCCTGATGTTAACCCGAGTTATCAGCAATTGGCCGCGCATTATGGCACCGTGATTGTGCCTGCTCGTCCCAGAAAACCACAAGATAAAGCCAAGGCCGAAGTGGGCGTGCAAATCATTGAACGCTGGATACTCGCCAAGTTACGACACCAAACCTTTTTCTCATTAGCTGAGCTAAACCATTGCATCAAAGCCTTACTGCTTGAGGTCAATAATAAGCCCTTTAAGCAACTGAGTGGGACACGACAATCATGGTTCGAGTCAATCGACAAACCCGCCCTCGCGCCCATGCCCAAACTAGCTTATCAATTCACGGATATTAAACACGTCAAAGTGAATATTGATTATCACGTTCAGTATGATAACCATCTTTACTCGGTACCCCATCACTTGGTGGGTGAAAAGCTTGAACTTCATGCCAAAGACAACTTGATTGAGGCTTATTTCAAGCATAAACGCATCACCAGTCACCCGAGAAAATATCATCCGGGCATGACCACCACATCCGAGCACATGCCTGTAAAGCATGAGAAGCATCATAAATGGTCACCAGGGCGTTTAATGAATTGGGCGAAAGATATTGGAGATGACGTTTTGCTCTGGGTGAAAGCACAATTGGCACAGAAACAACATGAAGAACAAGCGTATCGTGTGTGCTTAGGCTTACTCAACCTATCAAGAAGCTATCCCGCCGATCGGCTCAATAACGCCTGTGCGATAGCCAATCAATACAGTTTATATCGGTTAAAACATATCAAAGACATACTCAGTAGCAACCAAGATAAATTGCCGCGAACGCAAGAAGAGCCGTCGACGTTATTGCCACAATCCCATGAAAATATCCGTGGTCCTAAAAGCTTCCATTAAGGTAAGGAAATTCTATGTTAGAACAAACGATAACTCAGCTTCGTCAACTCAAACTCAGTGGTATGGCCAACGCCTTAGTGAGCCAAATAGAACAACCAAGTACTTATGAAGGGTTGTCCTTCGATGAGCGACTACAACTGCTAGCAGACAGTGAAGCCCAAGACCGAGAGAGCCGAAAACAACAACGCTTACTTAAAGCGGCAAAACTTAAATTAGCCGCTAACGCCAGAGACATAGATTATCATCACCCGCGAGGTCTCAATCAATCGATGATGGCATCGCTACTGCAATGTGATTGGCTGAATAAATCACAAAACTTACTCATCACAGGCCCTTGCGGTAGCGGTAAAACCTATATCACTTGTGCGCTTGCGCATACAGGATGCATGAAAGGCTACAGCGTTAAATATTACCGACTCTCAAGGTTGATGCTTGCGCTGACACAAGCCAAAGCAGATGGCACTTACAGTCGAATGTTACAGTCACTCGCTAAGATCGACTTACTCGTTTTAGATGATTGGGGGCTTGAGCCACTTAAAGCGGCACAACGAAATGACTTAATGGAGATCATGGATGATAGGCACGGCAGTTCATCAACCGCCATCATCAGTCAATTACCCACCGAAGAATGGCATCAATCCATCGGCGATAATACCTTAGCCGATGCCATTTTAGATCGACTAATGCACAATGCTCATCGGATAAAATTAAAGGGGGAGTCTATGAGAAAAATTCAATCTAAAATTGACCATCGTGAACACTTAGGTTAAAAATGTCATGAACCCAATGCGTGGAATTTAAGTGTTCACGATAAAACCGGAATCGGTGTTCACCATCACCGGAATATGCACTTTACGTATACTTCTTGTGAATAAGTAGAAAGTCGTTCAAAGCTTTGATCAATACAACATGATCCAAATGCAGCGCTATAAAGCCGCTCAACAACATAAGGATCATTACAATCATGCATTTTATTTAACAGATAAATAAAGCTGTCTTGATGTGACAAAAATAAGTTAGTTAAGGCTTTGGTAGCCTTATCTCTTAGCGTTATATGAGATGATGTCAACGCCCAAGCTAAAACTAGAGATGCCAATTCAATATGCTGAACAGTATTAGTATCTTTCGACCCAGATAGAGCCCAAGAAACCAATCGGTTAATTTGACTGCCTTCTTCTTTTGATGCCCAATTAATCCAGCGAGTCCAATAACTGTCTCTTTCAGGCATATGATACTGTTTTAACTTTTCATGTAAGGACAAAGCATTAAATGGATGCTCTATCATCAAGGAAACTTCTAGAATAATCTCAAAATATTGTATGTGATTTTCGTTAAGTTGATTTAGCAACTCTTTTGTTGAGTCTGTGAATGCGCCAGAACATCTAGACTTAAAACTTTCTCCAAAACCCTTCTGAAGTAATTGCTCATTGTGCCAATGTTTTTCCCAATTTGGTAACGTATGAGAAAATTCTAAGCTAAGCTGCTCAGGGTATATAGTAGATAGTGAACTAATTAAACCAGCATATTGGTATTTTATACCATCATCTAAATTATTTCCGTGAAATAAAAAATTAAGAGTGCCATTCTTACTAAAGGCTAAGTGTTGATTTTCAACAGTTATTTCTTCAACTAAAGCTTTTGCCATAAGATGATTTTGAAATTTTTGAAATGAAAATCGTATCAATTCTGAGGGGGGGCTAAATGGATCTATGTTTTTTGAAAAAGGAGGTGGGTCTTTACGAAATAAACTTGTATTGATTAGTACTTCTAACCAAGTTTTACCTTCAGGCGGAACCCTACCTATAAAGCTAGTAGCTGCGATATTAGTTGCTTCTTGAAGCTCAACATAATCACAAGCATTTTTTGCCATATGCTTTGAGAAGTCAACAACACACTGCTTTATAGATTTTGAAATATCTTCACTATGCAGTGACTTGTATCCTGTTCTCAAGCTCAGCGCATCTAAATAAAGAGCCATGATACTGGATATACCACTTAAACCACGAGGAAACTCATTTAAACCTTTTGCTTTTAAAGCCTCACTGGTAGTTTTAAGGAATAAAGGGTTATAAAACTCTGGCGATAACCATGGGGTATTTGGTCTGGCAATTCCTTTTTTATCCAAATAATTAATTGCAGCTACTTCTTTTTCTTCAAAGGAACTGAAGCCATTAACAGGTAATTTCGGAAGTTCGACTGTAAGTGAATTGGGTATGGTATATGGTAAATACTCCTCACGACATGAAAAAACTATAGCTAGGAATGGGTATTTTTTAATATGGCTAATAAACTCATTTAAGTGATTTCTCCAGTATGATGAACCTACACCTTCATTAATTGCATCAATTAAGATAAGGCACCTTTCACCAATCCTCTCTCCAGCTGAATTTAATATGCCTAATAGATCATCAGGTGTTCGACCCTCTAGTCCTAAAAGGGAGCCTAGTTGCTCCCAAAAAGGAGAGTTTGAAAAGCTTTGACCTAGAAGTAATACTGTTGGTAAGCCTGCTTGAATTCTCTTATCTGCAACAAGACCTAGTACGTGAGATTTTCCAATCCCAGCAGGCCCATGAATTAATGCGCACTGATGGGTTTCAGCTTTTACTTTAACGTCACAAAGAAGCTTGTTTAATGAGTTAAACGAAGAAGAAAGTTTACTTAGACTATCGAAAGTATTCTTTAATAGTGATCTATCGGTTTTACTATCAAAAGAGTCGAAATGATTTTTAAGAATATAAAAGCATGTATTAAAAGAATCTAAACTTTTTAATATGGCAGGAATATCCCATTTTTGGTTAAAGTCCTTTGTTATTTTTTTCTTACATTTTACAACTTCATTCCATGCTTGAAGTATTTGATCCTGTAATTCAGGCGCGGGGGTTCGTATTGGTAATGAAGGTTCAATAATTGGCAATTTAGACTTTTTAAACTCTCTAAAACCATTAATTAATTCGTCCCTAGCTTTATCAGTGCGAGCTATAAAATCAAAGAGAGTTTCAATTTCAACACTAACGTGTTCTCGAGCGTTAAAGCGATCCTCTAATGCTTTTATTCCATGGTTGACTTGATGAGTAAACCAATAATCATTTAAAACATCTTGCCCGAACCAATACTTAACCAAATTGATATTTTCATCTCTGAGAAGCATTTCTCGTAGATCTGTCTCAGTCCAAAGTTTAAACTCCACCGTGATAGATTTTTCTCTTGCCCAGCTCGTCCATTTAATAACATGGCTATCCCATTTTTCTCTTTGAGATTTCCCTTTTACTCCTCTCTCAGGAGTAAGATCTTTTGATAACCCAAAAATATAAGTTTGTAGCTCAGGATGGACTTTTAAGGCTTGCTTTACTGACTCATCCATTTGCGCCCACTGAGAGGTACCTATTGATAGGAAAAATTTTGCTTGATAACCTATTTTATTTCCATTACTTAAAAGCCAAATAGCCTCAACGCCACCATCACCTCCACTACCGTTGTTAGGCTGGAAATCTACTCCATTTACATGTTTTTCACGGCGAGCTAGCACACAAATTAGATCTTCAAAAGATTCTCTTTGTCCTTTATTAAAAGCATTAATGGTAGAAAAATCGATCAAAACTCTACTTCCTTAGATTCTTGTTGCATTCAGTTTAAAATGAAGCCAATAAATTCAGTCCTATACTTTCTTGAGATTTAACTTAGCTAATTATGAAAAATTATTTTATTCTGGAGGTTTAAAATTACGCATATGAAAAACAGTATTTGCGTGAAGACGGGCACTTTCATTAACACTGAGGAAGTCAATTCGCCCATTTGGTAGTTTTCTTACATTTAAAATGCCCTCAATAGATACATCAGCGCTCACAGAAAACTTTCCTTTTTTCATGGTTGAGTGCAAATAATGAAAACGTAATTCAAACTCTAACCTCGTTCTTGGTGTATCGTATGTTTCAAAATTCATAAATAGTCTTTTTTATCCAAAAGAAATGATGCTAACAGGTTTATGATCTAACTCAAAAATCCAAATTAACTTGAATCCTTGAGGTAATTGAAGTGAGCTAGCTTTAATAGATAAAAAGCATCCTTCATGCGAAGGGGCGCCCTTATAAGTATCTTTTAGCCTTCCTGATCTCCACCAAGCCCGTTTTATACTAGAGCTACTTGAATTTGTATTTCTCATGAAATCCGTAGTCGGGATTGCAGGTGTAAAACTACCGAAATATGCAGGTAAAGGGCTAACATTAGCACAAGTGTCGAGCAAGCTTGTATTATCTAACATCGGCTTATCTACTGATAAAAACCGCCCCGAGGGTAGGGATATTTCATTAGGTTTATCAGAAAGGTATGCTGTAAGTCTAACTAATCGAAGTTTTCCTTGAAAAAAAACTCTTTCGCAATAGTCTAAGAAAATAATGTCTTCTTGCATTGGACTGATCTTTTTAGATTCTAGCCAATGTAAAGCAGGGGATTTAAATTTTTTAACTCTTAAGTTATCTAAACGTGAAGGGTTATATTTTCTAAAAATACTTTCAATTTTTTTGTAATCTGATTCATCTCTAAAATTTTGTAGTGCAACTTGAAGTACGAAACAGACTTTATCTTGCCAGCGAACTGGATTTTTTACATTTCCATAATAACCTTCTGCTAGCAATTGCTCCAACTCTAAGCTTATATTTGCAGAAAATGATGAGCAAATCACTTTTAGTATTGATTCAGCTTCAGTTACTACACCCGTACTTAAAAAGCCTAGCGAGTTTAATTTTTCCCATTTGTCACTTATACATTCCGCCCATGATGGTAGTTCAATATAGTTTTTCTTATCTTTGTCAGCACCCACACAATCAAAACGAGTCATTAATGTGTTTAGAGCTTCTTCAGCTGATTCTAACTCTTTTGATGCTGCATCACGGGCTAGTTTTACTAAAACTGAATACCTTCCTAGATGCTTACAGTTTTTTTCTATGAAGCAAAAATCTAGCTCTTTAGATAAAGTTTCCCAAAGTTTCGGAGATGATGAAGATAATTGTTCAAGAGCCCCACAAATAAGATCAGGATGAGCGCCACTATCCATTGTAAAAGCTTTAGCTCCAAAAAGATGAACAAATTTAGAAAAACTTTGTGATAACCAAATAAGCATATCTGACGCTTTTTCACGACGCTGCCAACTTGGGTGCTCAATTGCATGAAGAAGTAAAGTAACTAAACAATTAGATGATTCTTTCATATTATCATGAGAACTAAAAATAGCAGTTTCTTCGTTAATATTACCAACCATTAGCTTAGTATGTTCACAAGTTACTCGAATAAGCTCTAATTGTTCATTATCTGACGAGTGAGAAGTTAACCATTTTATTAAACAATCAGCAATTCGCCAATTATCAGCATAGCGTTCATTTAGTATTAAAGGAGAATAGAGCTTGATTAAGTTAGTGACTGAGTTTGTAGTTTCTAAAAGTAAAGATTGTGCAACTACACTTTCTGACATTTGCCCAGCCCATATAGGCCACCCAGCAGTTTGAATCGAATTTAGTCCAGATATTATTTCTTTTTGTCCCTCGGAGTAATTTTGACGTCGTAGAAACCTTTCAGCGTTAGAGAAAGCTGTAGCAGCTTCATCTATCGAATCTTTTCGACCAAAAGTTCCAGGCATATAGAGTAAGTCAGAAGTTTCTTCAGCTTGTTGATTACCTATATTATCAACCTTATCTTTCTTTTCTTCAGCCGTTTGAACTTTGAATTTTCCTGTGCTGGATACAGCCAATAATTCACAAAATTTATCTTCAAATATATTTTTGTATTGTTCAGGTATGAATGGAGCAATAGATGCAATAAATTCAGAGCAATTACTTTTATTTGAAAATTCAGATTCACAAATAATCTCCAGTCTATCTATTATCAGAGACATTGATTTATCATCTTCTGATACTTTATCGATCAACAACCCATAAACTTCAGCAAAGCGAGTGATATAACGAGAGTCGCCAAACTGGTAGCTTTCTAATAACGCCCAGCATAATTGCCAGTCTGCATTTGGCGCTAAGGACTCAATTATAACAAGAACTGAATCTTGTTCATCTAGTGCAGTACCTGGAAAGCGAGTCCCTCTCAACTTTGATACTCTATCAATATCATCGTGAGTTACATCCTGATACATTTGGTATATTGTTCCGTAGGTCTGTTTTATAAAGTAGTTCACGGCATTGAGGTAGTCACTGCGTGAACATAAAGCAGATAAAAAGTCGCGTTTAGCATATCTAACATAACGTTGAAACGTCATTTCACCGCCTGCTGCATCTAGCAATCCAGCGATTTGATTTACCGACCCTGATGGTAACGTTAGTTCACTATTCTGCGATTTAAGTGCTGTTATGCTTAATCCTAATTGGTCTTCTTTATACCAATTAGGGCCCATTGAGTATGCTAAGACCAGTCGATAAGTTTCAGCGGCCTTTTCAGTTGCACCTAACTTGGTAAATAATGGTATTATTTTCAATAAGTCAGGAACCAATTCGTGTCTGTTTTTTAGGTTGGGAATTACAAATTTTAGCCAAAGTTCAACCAGGTCAAAAGCTTTGTCTTCAGCTTCTAAATTTAATCCTGATCTAGTAAAAATATCTAAAACCTCACTAAGAATCCTTCTAAACCCTTCAGAGTAAATACCACACTGGTGCTTAAATTGCCCTTCTATAAAGCTCAGAATTTCGTAAGCTTTTTCAGGGAAAATATCACTAACTAACTTGATTATGGACTCGTATATATATGGGAGTATATCTTCTGGTAATCCATAAGAATCTATCCACTCAGCACGCTCTGAAAGGCGAAATTTTAGTTGATTTAAAATATCCACATGTAAAATGTTCCAAACGGATTCTAGGCTGGCTATATTACCAGTACTTTTGAAGCGTCTTGCAGAACCATCACACCATGCTATTAATTGTAGAGTTGATTTAATTCCAACGATCCATGTTTCTGAATGTAATTTAACTAAATTAGGGCGCGGAAAATTTGCCTCAATAAATGCCTTCATTCTCCACTCGCTCATGCCATCATTAAGTGCCTCCTCATCGACAAAAACACTGTCACTTGAAATGAAATTTATAGGTGCAGGTGCACTGCTATTATCTTTAGACAAAGCAATAATAATGTCTCTAGGTGCTCCATTAAGTATGAAGCTATCAACTACATTGGGATGGACTTTCATTTGAGCATTCCAAGCTTCAGATATTAACGTTTTAATATCTGAAAAGGCCTGTTCTAGTAAAAGTATGTTTTGATTTATGCCGTATTTTTCACATAACATTTGGTAATAATACGCTGAAAATACAATTGGTTCAGCTAATTCATTTAATGGTCCAGAGTAAACTTTTTGCAATTCGGAAATAGTTATAAAACGATCAATTAAGCACATTGATGCCGTTTGCATATAAGTAAACATTTCACTGCGAATTAATTTACTTGCTTCTTCATTCTCTGATGTTTTGTCAATTATGTTCATCCAATGGTGCTGAAAGTTAGCAATTGCTAACTTAGAACTATGGTGTCCTGCACGAACTCTTAGAAGGAATTGCTGTATTTGGAGATCATAAATATATAGGAAATTTTTATAGGATAAGCCATTACTTTTAAAGACCGCTTCAAGATTTTCTGTTAAATGACTCTCTACGATATTTAATAACTCTAGAGCTTCTTCATTATTATTTGAATCAATAAGTTTTAAAGCTATAGAGAGCGCTTCATCAAATGAAACAATTAAATGACCATACCGACTTATATGCTTTATAACCTCTTGCTTTTTATCAATTGAAATTAAAGCATTTGCTGTTAAATCAGCAGATTGAGAAAGTAATGTATTATAGCGAAATTGGATTCTTTGAGATAATAAAAGAATACGAACTGTTTCAACCAAATTTCCCTGCTCAGTTGCTACTTTTAAAACACTATGAAGATCATCAATTAGAGTATCTGGTTCTACATCGTTATAAACACAATCATCAACCCAGTTTTGATTACATAGTTCCATTACATGCGTTTTTTCTGCTCCTTTAGCTTTTAGGTTATGATAAATTAAGTTTAGTAAACAATATCTCCTCAGTTTCATTTCTTCGCAATGTTTAGCTAATCGTAATTGAATATCACGCTCTCGTAACTGTGTTTTTTCAATAATGAAATCAGAGAAAGAAGAGTGGTATATTGTCGTCTCACTATTATCTAAAAGTAAGTGTTGCATTCTTCCAAGAGTGCTGATTAGTATTGCTTGCTCGTGTGAATTCAAAATATCAGTGAAGTGGCTGATAGGAATTCCCCAGCGTAAACGCACGGCTATAGCTAATAAATTTACAGCGTCATTATCTTCCCTAAGTTGCATCCAGATGATGTCGTAGTATTTTCTGATACTTCCTTCGATTAAGGGCAAGCTTTTAATTTCATCGGCACTTGTCCCAGAGTTAGCAAGATCGATTAAATAATGCAGATATAATGGGTGACCTTGAGCTCGTTCACAGATTAAGTTTACTGTTTTTGAATTAGAATGCTTTTCTCTAAGAGACTGATAGCAGAAAGCTTGAACAGGCTCATGATTAAGAGGAGGGAGTGATATACATGACTCATTGCTTAGCCGGTTACCTAGACGTGTGGCAAATTGGTCATAATTAGGAGCAGAAAAAACGATAACTAACCCTGGTGGTAACCTTGCAGGCATTAATCCAATCAATTTGTTAAGAGTTTCAGCATCCTGTCTTTCAACTTCATCAAGCCCGTCTATAAATAATATTCCAACTTTGTTCTTAAGTGTATAAAACTCGGCCAACTGTATAAATAGTTCACCTGTTTTATCTATTATTTTTTGATAATCGAGTATTTCTTTTCGCCCAGGGTTACTGGTTATTAACATTGATACTTGTATATTTAACCAATTAAAAAACTCTTGAGGCTGAGCTAGTTGAATAGCATTCTTTGAACTTTTTTTTGTGGTAAAGCTATATGCACCAAATTTTTCTAAGGTTGAATTTGAAGGCGAGTAAGTTTCGCAGAATACTGACTTTCCAAGTCCATGAGCTCCTTTAATAAATATATATTTATTTATTTGTGAACAAACGAAGCTATCGAATTCTTCTATAAATATTTCTCTTGAGATAAGATGAGAGCTCTTCTTATGGGTTTCTTCGGGCTTAATATGGATTCCATATTCATTCAAAAAATCATAAACTGCCGAAATAGAAATAGCGCCCATAGTTTTTTCGATTGAAACTCTAATGACACCGACACATGCTCCCTCACAAATAATTGCCGCGCCAGAAAAGCCTTGATAGTTATCTAAAGATAGTGCTGCATCTATACTGATCTCTATATCAGAACCTAACTTGAAATTATCGAAAACCTGTTCTAGATTGCCTTCTAATCGATGGCCCATCGTTAGTTTATTAGCAGGAAATCCATATGAAAAGAAGCGGCTTCCGCTCACTGGTGATGTGCTACGTAAACTTATCGGCCGTATACCGCAATCTTTATCTAATTCAAGTAATGCAATGTCTAAATCTAAGCTATAAGCAATAACTCGCGCTTCCAACGCTAAAGGCTTATCATTAAAATCAAAGACTACTTCTATTGTGAATTTATTGTCTATTGTACTATTAACGCAATGTGCTGCAGTCATCACGACTTTATTTGTGATGAGTGTGCCGGTTCCTTGCTCTCCTCCACAATTAACCTTACATGTTGCGTACTTAGCTTCAGCATCTAACATGATTTTTCCTTTATAATCTCTATCCAGCCAGTAAAGTTTTCTTCAATAATGAAATTGGAGTATGTCGCTTGGAAATTTCTTATTTCTTTAGAAGCATCAGTAGAGTAATTGAAATATAAAGTTCTCGTAAAATCAGCTGCTCTATTAACAATTGCACGGAGAAGCTCTATATCAGGGTGGTTATGTTTCCCACCCCCATTAGTCGAAATAAAGTATTTAGGAGCGTCTATAATTGAAAGTAAATCAGGGCTCGTATTATAATTACTACCGTGATGCGATATCTTAATGGCATCAAATAGCATTGACTCTCCATCAGCTTGCATTTTAATCAGTTCATTCAAAATATCTTCTGCAAGAGCATCTGCCAACATCAGAATGCGTACACCATCGAGTTTTACGATAGTTGCAATGGAGCTCGCATTTGTAGGTGACCTATCTGGACGGTATACATCCTTAAGTTCATTTTTACAGCCAGCTGCAACTAATGTTTGTCCAGTAATATTAGAATCTTGGTGATGCTCAAAATTGAATTCAAATGCATCATCAATAATTTCATTAGAACCAATATCGTCTAAATGCCCAAACCGCCTTAATTCTTTTTTCCAATATAGTAAAAGTTCTTGTAATTTAGCTCTTGTGGGGTTTATAACTTTTATTGAGTCGTTATAGGTTTCGCTAAATGAAAATTCTTCAACGCATATGCTATCGAATCCATTACTTTCATTCCACCGATACCCACCCTCACGGATTAGAGCTGCGAGTGTACACCCTTGTTTTGCACTGATTTCTTCAATATTGGAAGATTTAAAAATTGATTCTTTGGGATGGCCGCGTTTTATTATAGCTTTAAGAATATCGATGCCCTCAGGCGGTACATCAATCTTTTTAGGTGAACTCAAGCTTCGAAGGCTATTGTGCCAAATTTTATTAATAGGGATAATTTTTTTCAGATTTTGAATACCGTTCAATGTGAGAAAGCGAATTATTCCTCCAATATGATCAGCATCAATGTGGGTTACAATGACTAAATCCAGAACTTTTCCTTTACTTGCTAAATCTTCAAGGTCTGGTTTTATGTATTTATCAAAGGTTTTTGCATAACCACCATCAATTAATATGTTGATATTGGTAGAACAGAGCAAAAACGCATCCCCATTCTCGGCGGGGAACATTTTAACTTTCAAGTTTAATTCCTTTTATAAATTTTATTTTTTTACTGGTAGCAACATACTCACAGATAAATAGTCATGAAAGTCAATATGTTGTAGATGGCTTCTACACTTATAATATAGAGTTTAAAGTATGCATTAGTATTAAGTCGTGTATTCCCTAAATTCTCGTTATTTTGCAGTTGCTTTAAGTTGTTTGATTAGCTCGAACTTCTTCTCTATATCTAATTTTGAGATCTCAATTACAAGCTCTGCTGTTGTATTATCTTCACAGAAAAAATAATTCAATGGAACATTTAGTTCATCAGCAATCTTTTTTAGGGTTGCTAAGTCTGGGATGTGACGGCCTTTCTCATAGTGGTTCATGCGACCACTCGCTGAGTTTTCATCCATACCGATAAGTATCCCCAGCTGCTTTTGAGTAATACCTGACTTAGCGCGGGCCTGTTTGAGTCTAATTGGGATTGGATTTTGGAACACAGAAGTATCATTTTTCAGTCTCTAATGGCTTAGATTGTCTAAGTTTTACAATGGATTGTACACTTAGGAATCCTAAGTGTAATTTGTGGGTATGTTCTTAAAATCACTCTCAAGTATAAAACTTAGTATTTCTAAGTTTTGCATTGTTCTATATACTTAGCAACCCTAAGTTTTCTTAATTGATGTAGTATAAGAAATGCCCCAAGTTATTAAATTAAACCAACACATTTATTCCCTTTTGATCGAAAAAGAGTGCAATGGTTTTACAATTGTCGAGCTCAGAGATGAGTTATTAACCGTAACTGATACATATCAAGATATAGATGAGGCACGTAAATTCATTTATAGGCAAACGACAGCTCTTGAGCGGAAGGAACTCTTAAATTCAAAAGGAAGTGGTCGCCATAAAAAGTATTTTAAAACTGGGCTGTTCAATAACGCCACGTTTGTGGCGAAACAGGCCGTAATTGAGCAAGAGAAACTAAGTACCAGTAATATCGATAATCAAGCATCACCGCTTATTGAGACTTTATTGAATGAAAAGAAACAGTTTGAGGCTGAGCTTGCTATTTTGTTAGGGGAAGTTGATGAGTATAAAGCCCTACAAAAGCGATTCCCTGAGCACCTTAGCTTGTTCTACTCTGCATTAGATGATGCTAAAAATAATTCAGCTAAGTTATTAGGAAAAGTTAACGCTTTAACCACTATATTGGCTTCTTTGAACAATGATGCTCCGCAATGCTGAGAAGTTGGCAAAAAGAATGTGTTGAGTTAGCAGTAAAGAAATATACTGCTAGTGATAAGCACTTTTTATGTCAGGCCACTCCTGGTGCTGGTAAAACAATAATGGCAGCTTTATTGGCCAAAACGTTATTTGATAAGGGAATGATAGACAGAGTGATCTGTTTTTCACCATCGGTTGAAGTGGCTAATAATATCAAAAGAACATTTGGAAAAATAATTGGGTGTTCGTTTGATGGCTCATTTACGGCTGTAGGTGCTTCAATGACTTATCAAAGTTTATGCTCTATTCCTGAAAGTACTTGGGATAGGCTTAGAAAGTATCGTACATTTTTTATTTTTGATGAAATACATCACTGCTCATTCTCGCAAGATAAATCTAAAATCAATACGTGGGGTGAGAGAGTTGTTTTCCATTTACAGGATATTGCAACTTACACGCTTGCGCTGTCGGGCACTCCTTGGCGCTCAGACGCCCTTCCTATTGCTTTAGTGAGCTATTCTAACCCAGAAGGTGAGTTGATATGCGATTATCAATACAGCTTGATTCAGGCTATTAGAGATAACGTGTGTAGAGAGCCAAAAATAGTCTTAGTTGATAGCAATAGTATTTCGGATGGTCACGATACATATGGGTCTATAGCTGAATTTGTTAAACAAGCTCAATCAACGTACCAAGAGGTACTTAATAATGACTCCGCACTTAGATATTTATTGAAGTTAGCAGTATTAAAATTGTCGGAGATAAGAGATTCAAACCCGATTGCTGGCGGTCTAGTTGTCGCGTCTTCAGTTAAGCACGCTGAAATGATAAACAGTCTATTAATTGAAGAATTTAATCAAACGTCAACTATAGTTACTTACTTGCATGATAATTCGACACGGAAGATTAACTCATTTAAGTCATCTACTGAACAGTGGATTGTTAGTGTTGGTATGATCAGTGAAGGAACTGATATACCTAGGCTACAAGTTTGTTGTCATTTAAGTTCTATAAAAACGGAATTGTACTTTAGGCAAGTTCTAGGGCGCATTCTTAGGTCTGGCAAAGGTAAAATTGAATTCGCCTGGTTATTCACATTTGCAGAAACAAGATTAGTTGAGTTTGCTGAGCGCATTAATATTGATATACCAGGTAGTTGCTCTTATGTTGATATGGAATGTGACTCAATTTCAGTGGGAGAAGACATATTTAGACGTTTTAAACCACCGCTAAGAGACACATGTAGTAAGTTAAAAGTGAACATTGATAAACTCATTTTAGGCGATTTATCTTCTGGTCTCAATACAGCTTATGATGAGCGGCTTTTAGGTTGTTCATTGAGTAATATACAAATTAAATCACTTAGAACAAGAGTTATAGAGGCATTCTTGTAGTTCAACATATTGAGCCTCACTCTTATAATATTCAAATATTGTTTTGAATTAGTATCCACTCTCTGAAGTGGGGGGGTTGGTTATGCTTAGTGATGATATCGACTTGTAATTTTTACTAGAAGACTTTACCTTGTAACTTAGGACCTCTAAGTTTTAAGGTGTTGGATGACTTTTCTATTTTCTCCCAAGGCTCGGGCATTTTCTGACGAATCGTTGGAAAGTTACTTATTACGGGTCGTTTCAGAGAATTTTTTCGATTCGTATCAAGAGCTAAGCTTAGCTATTCGCGAAGAGCTACATGAGCTTGATTTTGAGGCGCATGGTGCATTCCCGATAGATTTAAAAAGACTCAACGTATACCACGCCAAGCATAATAGCCACTTTAGGATGCGGGCTTTAGGTTTACTCGAAACATTATTAGATTTACCTCGATACGAGCTACAAAAACTGGCTTTGTTAAAGTCAGATATTAAATTTAACTCCTCAGCTGCCTTATATAAAAATGGCGTAGATATTCCCCAGAAATTTTTTCGTTATCACGCCGAGGCAGCCGTTGATTCGATTCCGGTATGCCCACAATGTCTTGCAGAAGAAGCTTATATAAAACAAAGCTGGCACATAAAGTGGGTAGATGCATGTACTAAACATCAGTGTACTTTGGCTCATAACTGCCCTGAATGCTGCGCTCCAATTAACTACATAGAAAATGAGTCAATCACTCATTGTTCATGCGGTTTTGAGCTAACTTGCGCTAGTACCTCGCCTGTAAATGCATTAAGCATTGAGCATTTAAATAAATTGCTGGATAAAAGTGAGCGCAATGATAGCAACCCGCTATTTAGCAACACTACTCTTACAGAATGCTCTGCTGCGCTTCTTTGGTATCAGGGGCGGTATTCTCAAACAGATAACTTTTGTTTAGATGACGCTGTGGACTATTTTAGTATGTGGCCAGCAGTTTTTTATAAAGAGCTTGATGAACTAAGTAAAAATGCAGAAATGAAGCTAATAGATCTGTTTAATAAAACAGAGTTTAAGTTTATTTTCGGTGATGCTATTTTGGCTTGCCCTAGTACTCAAATGCAGAGAGAACTTCACTTTATTTATAGGGCTCTATTAGATTATTTAGTTACTTTGGTTGAGAGTAATCCTAAAACTAAAAAACCAAACGCAGCCGATTTATTAGTAAGTGTATTGGAGGCTGCAACTTTGTTAGGCACTTCAGTAGAGCAGGTTTATAGATTGTATCAGGATGGTATATTGCAAACGGCATTTCGTCATAAAATGAACCAGCGAATCAACCCTTACAAGGGCGTATTTTTTTTAAGGCAAGTAATAGAGTACAAAACTAGTTTTGGAAATGATAAAGCTAGAATGTATTTGTCGGCATGGTGAGTATATGCATTTAAAAGAACTGTTAGAAATTACAGACATCACTGAGCGAGATAGGTTGTTACGTCGTGCTTTTAGCCCTTATACGGCAATGACTGATATAACAGGCAGCGAAGCCACAGCTCTGATTATTTTGTTAAACCTGACTTACCGAAAAAACCAAGTTGATGACTTGCTGGATAAGCAATTAGCAAAACAGGCTTTAAAAAGTGAAGATCATATTAATAAATGTATTAAGGAAATAGCGTGGTTTCATACTCATAATTTAAAGTACCCTGATATTAGAGTAAGTAAGCAAAATTTAGCTGTTGAGCCCCCACTACTGCACTCTTATGTTTTGAGTAGTGCTAACTACCCTAAAGCCTATGGCTGGTCACATGACTCAGCTAAGGTGAATGTAGCTAAACTATTTATTAGTTACTTTAAATGGCAAAATCAAGTCAGTTGTCTGGCACAAGTATTAGCTACGAACTCGGATAACTGGAAAGCCGCATTTACCTCTCTAGGGTTATCCGTTAAGGCATTTAAAAGCTTATGTGTAACCGTTAAAAAATCATTGCCTGAAGAGGCCATTCCCGACTCTGTTGACCGCTACTCTCGCCAAATTAGAATGCCTTATCATGATGGTTACTTAGCTGTTACGCCTGTAATTAGCCATGTTGTTCAATCAAGAATTCAACAGGCGGCAATTGATAAACGAGCTCGATTTAGCAATGTAGAGTTTACCCGTCCAGCTGCTGTCAGTATGTTAGCTGCTTCCTTAGGTGGTGTTGTTAATGTGCTTAATGACCCTCCTTATATACGAAGTAAATATCATGGTTTAAGTAACTCACGAGCATTTAAATTAAATAATGGGCAAACAGTATTTAATGTTGAGGCACTATTAAAGCCGGAATTAATTAAAGCTTTAGAAGGTATTATATTTAGTAATAATGCGCTGGCTCTTAAACAGCGTAGACAACAAAAAGTAAAAAACATTAAAGAGCTGAGAAACACGCTTTTAGAATGGTTTTCACCTGTATTTGAATGGCGCTTGGACGTTATTGAGAATGGGGATGACTTAGAACAGCTTGAGAGTGCTTCAGACCGACTAGAGTATAAAATACTATCGCTGCCCGACGACGAACTCCCTTCGCTAACGATTCCTTTATTTAGGTTACTAAATGAAATGCTTGGGGGTGTGAGCATGACACAAAGGTATGCGTTTCACCCTAAATTAATGAGCCCTTTGAAAGCAGCTTTACAATGGCTCCTTATCAATCTTACAGATCAAAAAAATGAACCGATTGAAGTAGATGAAGAACATTTTCGTTATTTACATTTAAGCGGTATACGCGTGTTTGATGCACAAGCGTTATCGAACCCTTACTGCTCAGGTGTTCCATCTTTAACTGCTGTTTGGGGCATGCTTCATAGCTACCAAAGAAAGCTTAATGAAGCGCTTGGGATAAAGGTACGGTTCACATCCTTCTCTTGGTTTATTAGGGATTATTCTGCGGTTGCAGGGAAAAAGCTTCCTGAACTCAGCCTGCAAGGCGCTCAGCAAAATAAGCTTAAGCGCCCAGGGATTATTGATGGCAAATATTGTGATTTGGTATTTGATTTAATAGTACATGTTGATGGCTATGATTGTGATTTGCAGGTTATAGATAGTGAGCCCGACATTTTGAAAGCGCATTTTCCATCTAACTTTGCAGGTGGTGTTATGCATCAGCCTGAGCTTACTTCAAACGTAAATTGGTGCTGTTTGTATAGTAATGAAAATCAGCTGTTTGAAAAGCTTAGGCGACTCCCTTTATCAGGTTGTTGGGTAATGCCAACTGACCACAAAATAGAGGATTTAGATGAGCTACTCTTATTATTAAATAATGACTCTAAATTGAGCCCATCTATGATGGGATATTTATTACTCACTGAACCCAAAGCTAGAGTAGGAGCGCTTGAAAAACTACATTGTTATGCTGAACCAGCAATAGGAGTGGTGAAATACGAAACTGCCATTAGCATTAGGTTAAAAGGTATTAGCAATTATTTTAAAACATCTTTTTGGATGCTAGATGCGCGAGAAAAGTTTATGCTAATGAAAAAGGTTTGACCGGAAGGTGCTCAATGGAACTATGTAATATATTAAAATATGATCGCTCGCTTTATCCTGGTAAAGCTGTGTTTTTTTATAAAACGGCTGACTCTAACTTTGTTCCCCTAGAAGCTGATATTAATAAAATTAGAGGCCCTAAATATGGTTTTACTGAAGCATTCACCCCGCAGTTTTTACCAAAAAACATCTCACCTCAGGACTTAACACATAATAATATATTAACTCTAGAAGAGTGTTATGTACCTCCAAATGTGGAACATATATTTTGTCGGTTTTCTTTGAGGGTGCAAGCGAACTCGTTGGCCCCTTCAGGCTGTAGTGATCCAGATGTTTTTTCTTTATTAAAAGAGTTGGCAGAAACATTTAAAGAGTGTGATGGTTATAAAGAGTTAGCCACTCGTTATTGCAGAAATATTTTATTAGGTACATGGCTTTGGCGTAATCAAAACACGGGTAACACTCAAATTGAAATTAAAACTAGTAAAGGAAATAGTTACTTAATCGATAACACTCGTAAGCTGGCTTGGGAAAGTAAATGGACTTCTGATGTTCAAAAAGTATTGGAAGAACTAAGTGATGAAATTGAGTGCGCATTAACTGATCCTAATGTGTTTTGGAGTGCCGATATAACCGCGAAAATAGAAGCCTCATTTTGCCAAGAGATTTACCCAAGCCAAATACTTAACGACAAAGTTAAGCAAGGAGAGGCCTCTAAACAGTTTGTAAAAGCTAAATGTGCAGATGGCCGTTATGCTGTAAGTTTTAATTCTGTAAAAATAGGTGCAGCGCTTCAGTCAATTGATGATTGGTGGGATGAGGATGCAAGTAAAAGGTTACGTGTGCATGAGTTTGGTGCAGATAAAGAAATAGGCATTGCCCGACGTCCTCCCGATTCTGAGCAGAACTTTTATGCTATTTTCAAAAATACTGAATGGTATTTGTCAGCCCTTAAAAATTGCATTACTAATAAAAATGAAAATATAGACCCAGCTATTTATTATTTATTTTCTGTATTGATTAAGGGTGGAATGTTCCAGAAAAAAGCAGAGTCTAAAAAGGCGTAGTTATGCAAAGGTATTACTTCATAGTCCAATTTTTACCAAAACAAGCTAATCTAGCGCTGCTAACTGGCCGTTGTATTTCTATCATGCATGGGTTTATTTTAAAGCATAATATTGAAGGGATGGGAGTTACGTTTCCTGCGTGGTCTGATTCATCAATTGGCAATGTAATTGCTTTTGTTCATAAAGACATGGAGATTTTAAACAGCCTTAAAGAGCAAGCATATTTTGTTGACATGCAAGATTGTGGCTTTTTTAAAATAAGCCAAATTTTAGCCGTTCCTGAGAGCTGCAAAGAGATACGTTTTATACGTAATCAGGCGGTAGCAAAAATTTTTACAGGTGAAAGTAGAAGAAGATTAAAGCGCCTGCAAAAAAGAGCGTTAGCAAGAGGTGAAAATTTTAATCCTAAAAAGATCGAAGCTCCAAGAGAGGTTGATATATTTCATAGGGTAGCTATGACTAGTAAAAGCTCACAAGAGGATTATATTCTGCATATTCAAAAGCAAAATGCCGATAGCCAAGTAGAGCCAGACTTTAGTAATTATGGTTTTGCCTCAAATGAAAAGTTTAAAGGCACGGTTCCTGATTTATCACCTTTAATAGAAAGTAATTAACCTTTATTAATGTCTTCATTATAAGCCGTTAATAACAGAACCCTCTGAGCAAGCATATAAAAATATGGGTAAAATTGAATTTGCTTTTTAATTATATGAATTATATAAATAAGCTTAGCTACTTTTATAGTGACCTGCCGAGTAGGCAGCTGAGAATGCCTTGCTGCGGTGGTGCAGGTGTGTTTTTATGTGACCTGCCGAGTAGGCAGCTGAGAATGATATGCACGGCAATAATACAGCGTTTGCAAAGTGACCTGCCGAGTAGGCAGCTGAGAATGGATTTGGATTACATGCGCCATCGAAATAAAGGTGACCTGCCGTATAGGCAGCTGAAGATAAAAACAATCGATTCGATGTTTAAGTTAATGTAATTCTGCCGAAAAGGCAGTGAGTAAAAGTTTAAAAACCAGCCTTAAGTTAGAAGGCTGGTTTTTGATTTAAGAATTAGAAATATATTTAAGATTACAGACTCTATTTTTAGGGAGTATTAAGTTCCCCAATTAATGATATTGGTGATATTGCGCTGTAAGTTCGAAAATTCTAATATCAAGCTACATCAAAAAACATCTGAGATTTTTTAATTCAAGCATTATAACCATGGTTGAGGCTGTCTACAGTTTTTTTGATCAACTCCCGTCCGGCAATAGTGTTAACAAACGTCAAAGGCATTTCTGAACTAAATTGCAAAGAGCGTGTATTAAGCCATGTGGTCCACCTTTCAACACTCTCAAAGTAATCAATACAAGCTGATGCCAAATGAGCTAATTCAACGATATTTTCACTTAAGGTTACATTTAAACGTTTATGTTCTTTTATATAGCGTTCGAAAGCTTTTGTATTTGTACCAATCGCCTTAGTAAACGATTGTAGATCCCAGCGTAACTCAAGTCTAAATTTCTCAACACAGTTTATATCTAAGCCACGCTGAATCAATTCAATTTCATCCAAAGGGTTTGAGTTTAAATTAATTGTTCCATCGCTGAGTATCTCTACAAATTTACGATTAGCACTAGGTTGAATATAGCTAGGCATGCACATCTCTAAGCTTGCTAAAGTTATATTTAATATAGCATCTCAAGTAACTGGCTGATAGTCGGTTTAGAGCGATAACCGGACACTGAAAAAAGTTAAATTTATTCCTACTTCTTTGGTAGGAGCCTAATTTTGTCCAATAACATTATTAAACGCCGTTTGGGGGGGAAATAATATGCTCAATTCCTAGCTGGTTTAATTACTTGTTTACAAAGGTAATTATTAGTGAAATTATCAGGGTATATAATATACAACGTTTTGGTGTGTTATAAACCACCAAAATGGTGTTCAATTAGCTGTTAGAATTACATCGAGGTTTAAGTGAAAAAATTATTATTAATTGTGTTATTGCTCCCTTTTTTTATTAACGCAAACGAACTGGTATTTAAGCTTCTTGAAGTAAATGGAGCCAAAGCCTTTTTTGCTCAATCTAAAGGTCAAATGGCTAAAGTAATGTATATGACAGACCCTAGCTTAAAGCCATATTCAGGTTTAGTTGAAAAGTGGGAAGAAGATTACTTCTCTTGGGAGAAAGTGAAACTTTCAATCGCTCCAATATATTCAAGCAAGTTCACAAATAGTGAATTGGAAGAAATTGTAAACTTCTATACCACGGGTAAACCAGATTCTTTTTTAGTAACAAATACAGGGAAAAAGTTTCAATCATTATTACCTGAAATTAATCAGGAATTCACAATGAACGGTCACAAATATATGTCGCATGTAAGTCCATTTTTGTATGAGGCGGTAAGTAATTCTACCAAGTCGTTAAAGCAGGACAAATAACAGTTGGCTTTTGCTCCTGCGTCGCTTTTAGCCAACATATTATTTGTCTCTTAACGAGGTGTTGAGGCTGTAGAATTACTCTTTTTTAAGAAAAACAGTATGTTTTATGGATTCCAAATGCATTACCTAATACTCTAAAAACGCTTAGAATTAATTGCAGGAGCTTGTTTTTTAATTGTTCTTGGCTGTTGGAGTTATTCTACAGCCTCGTTATGTTTTTAATGGAATGGACTCACATATGAAGAAATGGGTGCTCAAAAAAAGAATTTTTATGATAGGTTTTTTACCGTTCATGGGGGTATTCGTCGCACTTCTTTTAAATTTTATTGCAGGCCCTGCTTATACAACGTCACTAAATCAAAGTGCACTTCGAGCATATTTTATGGGGTCTGCCATGTGGTCGGTACTTGCATTTTTTTCAGGGGTATATATGTATTCCAAATGTAGCTCTATGAATCATCTAAAGTTTATCCTTGGAGTATCGTCGGTTAGTTTAGGTATTACTATGCCTTGGATAATAGATATGTCGTAGTAATCAAAACATAACAAGTGACTATCTTGCTCGATGTCCGCAATTGGCACTGAGCCGAACTTCGGCAAAGAGCGATAACCGGACTGTCGGGTCAACTCGTTTTGGACAAAAATGAGTTTCGAAGAATTGAATATTAGCAATGTGTAACTACAGGTATGGTCAATCACTAAACTTGCCATCCAGAACTGCTTGTGCAACTCAGTGTTGATATTTTGCGCAAAGCCAATTGTTACAAACTTAAGAATGAATTAATATCGCCTTATAAAACTTATTTAGTATGCATCGTATTGCGGTGCTTGTGTGGGAATATGAGTAATGGCAGAAACTGGAAATATAGAGAAGCTAGCAAAATTAGTTTCCAAGGATATATTTAAGTGGTTCAAATGGGAAACTTGTTTGCCAAAGGATGAGAACTGGGAGTGTGTGACAGAGCATCATGGCAAAACTACTCACCCGTCAGATGTTGTGTTTTATTATGATGACCCATACTCGGGTGATACTAAATATTTAAATACTGACCTTAAGAGTTACAAGGCTGGGTCTATTAATACAAGTTCTGTATCAAAAGCTCTTAAATCACTTGCAATGTCTGTTGAATGCGCAAACATCAGTGAAAGTTGGCAAAGTACATTTCTTCTGGATGATGTTGGATTTGGGAGTGTTGCAGGGTTATTGTTCATCTACAACCATGACGACAAATACGACTACGACTTTTCTGATTTGATGGGAAGAGTGGGTTTTCGGGAAATCCCACTTTTGGAAGACAAAGAAATTGTTGTAATGGGGCCACACTTAATTAAACGTCTTTGTGACGTCGTAAGTGATATGCAAAAGCTGAAGGCTGATGATAGTTTCCCTAGTCCTAAAGATTTCACTTTCTTTTACCCAGATTTGATTCGTGCTCGTCGTTGTGGTGACGAATGGGATAAGCCAGCTACGGTTGAAGCGTTAACATCTCCTTGGTTAATTATCAAGCATCGATCGGGGGATGACTTTGATAGTGGTTTTGTCATCTATTACCACCAGTCAGGGGAAACAGTTGATGAGTTTATTTATCTTATCGACGCTATGTCGCACTATCAGATGCTCAGTAGTGATTACACGATACGAGTTCGGTTTACAGATGCAAGTAAGCATGCTTCAGTCAATTTTGAGAAAGCAAAACGTGAGTATCTAAAAATGTGGGGCAATGACGATGCCCGTGAGAAGCAGATGACGGTTATTGAAGCTGAAACTATCACTAAGTTCACAACTTGCTTTAATCCAATGGAAATAGGAATGCGAGAAGATGTCTAAACTCAGAACTGGCCCGTCCATTTATATCCCTACTGATAAGAACATATTTGACGCTTTACAGCACAAGAAAGTAACTCATAGTGAGTTAGTTTTATTCCTAAGAGGAAGAGGTATTTTAGTCTCTAGCAGCACTTCTAAAGATGCGTTAATTGAAAAAATTAGTTCTTTGGCCCTTAGCTATTCTGATTTCAACTGGATTGGTAAGTTACTAGAAAACCCAAACAGGAAAGACAAAACAACGCATTCCAAACTTAAGGGAGAAATTGAGGACTCGCAAATCCAAGCTGCTTGTTCAGCAGTAAAAGCGAATTTGACCGCAATTGGTGATGATTCTGTAAAGGTTACTAAAAGTGGTGATACAACAACACTAACAGTTAGTTATGTTGATCATGACTTTACAAAAACAGAGATGCGTCAACGCACACTTAAGACTTGCGAAATAAAGCTTGAGAAAGGTAAAGATGGGGTGGTGATGAAACTTCCATCAACAAAAAAAGCTAAAGAAGTTTCTGAGACGCTTAAAAAAGCTGTTCAAGCGCAAGTAATAAAAGATACGGGTACTGAGCTAGAAGAGTTTTCCATTTCGTTACAATCTATCACTAATGCCTCATGTAGAAGTGAATTCTTTGATAGTTTAATCCGTAATGTTCCTGACTTTAAGTTTGATAATGTTTCTAGTGTAGATGTTTATCATTTGGAACAGGAAGAGAAAGACGAGCTTGATGAGGATGATACTGTTGAAGCTAGATTAGCTTCCTATATCAATAAAGCAGCGCTGGCAGGAGAAGGAGTGTTAGATTCAACAGAATTTAAGCAGCTTCATAAACGAGGCTTTTATATTTACAAAATTATCTGGACAGCAATAGATAGGACTCATGAAGGACCTAAAGTGGAATTTGAGGCCTGTTTTGGTCGGCCTGACTTATGCACGGAATTTATGTACACCGTTAGAGGATTATATCCGTACAACTCTAGAACTCTCGAGTACAATGTCACCAGAAAAGCTGCTACTCCTTATGAAAATGAGAAGTACAACGTCAATCTTAGAGATGCATCAGAGAAGGCTTTGGCCAAAACCATTGAAGCATACGACAAGAAGGTGTAGATAATGATTAAAGCAAAATGGTTATACTCTGAACTTCCTCTAACTCTCACCGAGTTATCAAGACTGATGAAGGAACAACAATATTCAGAAGAAACTGGTTTGGGCTTTTTGCTTTCTGTATCTACTCCGTCAAAGCTTTCAGGTAAATACGTTGAGAAGCAAGTCCAACGAAGTGTGGTTGAAGACCCATTTGGTGAGGTTACTGAGATTGAATCGGTAAGTTATTACACATGTCAGTTTAACTGGTCCTCGAGCTCTAAATATATGTATATCACTAATCCTCCTCGCTCGTTAAGGAAGTTTTTGAATAAACTACACGAGATGACTGGTTTAGGGTTAGTGCTATCTGAAGTTAATGTGGCCCCCGAGCGTTGGGTTGGTTACTTGGAGCGCGCGTCTGATTCTTTGAAAGTTACTCAATTGTCCTCATATGGCATCCGTGTTTCACAGGGGGCTTCTGCGAAAATTACAGTGAATGGCATAAAAGACATTAGAGATGATTTCAGTACTATCATTTCAGATAAGCGGTATTTGGTTGATAGCGTGAAATTTAAGGCTGAGTTTGGCAGTTTGGAGTTATTATGTGAGTTGACTAGGCTGGGTGTTTGTCGCTTAAAGTCTGCTAATGTCAACTTTGTGCTCGACAAGCTTAGAGAGGCTTTAGAGGGGGTATAAATTAGTCAGAAATCGCAGTGGCACAACTAAATAACAAGAGGGCAAGTTAAGCCCCTCTCCCTCATCCGAATAGAAAGTTCATGATTCCAATTCACGAAAATTGCGGAATTTTTCAATTCTAACTTTTGAAATATGCACTTCGGGTATCCTAAGCATCTGGGTTGCTAGATCGCCAAAGGTTTATCTGATAAAAGTAAATAGACACCATATCCCTAGACTTAGGACAATCCAGTAATTAATCAACTGAGCATATACTGATTCATTATAAAAATTGGGGTAAGTAAGGTCTTTTGAAGGTGTAATAAGCATTAGCTCTAAATGATTTTTGGGCAGATATGAGTTAAACCGGAAAGGCAGCTTATGGCACTTTTGCGAAGTTCGGTTTGAGCGAAAACCAAGTATTAGGATAGGCTGGAATTCAGCCCTATAATCGTAAATACTGAAATTCTACCTATTCTTTATGTACGTACTGACGATAGCGATTTGCCAACGGCAGCCTTAAACACACATAATCCTTAACTTCTATGTCATCGTATGGTTGTATTTTATGTCGGGGAATGGTTGCAGGTTATTTGTAAGTTATTGTTATGTCTATCCAGCGTATGTCACGCTTTGCTTGCAGCGACAACTTTTTTAGCTGAAACTATACTGTGACATAATGTGAATATATCCTGGGGTTAGCTACATTAGGACTAGGTCGAAATTAGCCACGGTCAGTGTTTAGGTTGTGCGTAGGCGGGGCTTAATGCCGTGCTTATTAAAGAGCAGGCTGCTGCAATTTACTCTTTAGCGCTTCTCTGCTAGTTGTATATATTTACGCTCTACCAGCTTAGATACGGGTACTAATTCAAAACCTTGTTTGCTGAGCTGTGGTAAAACGTGGCGTAAAAATGCGATTGTTTCAGGGTAGGGGTGGGCAATTGCAATGGCAAACTTATGCTCAGTAGCGTGTTGTTTTAGCTCATCTAGGCGCAGTTGTAATTGTTCTCGTGTGGTTATGTTATCTAAAAAAATATGACGGCCAATATTTTCAACGCCTAAAAAGTTAGCGGCATTTTGTGCCTGGCTTAATTCAGTGGTGCGGCTATCTAAAAAGTATAAATGTCGCTTTTTAAGCACTTCCATTATCCACCTCATAGCTTGACCTTGCTGGGTGAGCGCCGATCCCATGTGATTATTAACCCCTTTAACTTGCGGTAAACTGGCCAAAGCAGTGCCAAGTATTTGCTGTATCTGCTCTTTATTCATATTTAACGTAAGTGCGCCAGGGCCAAGCTCCTTGCCGTTAAGTGCTTGCATGGGAATATGCAGTAATAACTCTTTATTTGTTTTACTGGCTAAAGTGGCAAAAGCTTGTGCATAAGGCGTGTGAGGCAAAATTGAATACGACACTTGGCCGGGCAAAGTTAACAGTTCTAAATCTCTCTGGTGATAGCCTATGTCGTCTATTACTATCGCTATTTGCTTGGCTTTAGCATTGAGTGACGCAAAACCAAGCATCAATATCAGCCCTATAATTACTTTCATCTTTATCGCTTTTTAAATTTATAGTTTTTATTATTTTTAGAGCTTATTAATTCAACATCAGTAAGGCTAAAATTATTGCAGGTTAAGTAATTGTTTAGCTTTAGCTAATTGTAAATCAGTTACCTTGCTGGCTAGTTGTGTTTGTTTGCTTTTAGCTTGCTGGTTTTTGATTATAACGGCTTTATCACTTTGTGAAAGGGTTGTTTGATTAATCGCCACGTCGGGCGTAATACCAACACCCTCGATTGATTTCCCCAAAGGGGTAAAGTACTTAGCTGTAGTGAGCTTTAATGCAGTGCTGCCATCACCGAGTGGAATAAGCGATTGCACTGAGCCTTTACCAAAAGATTGGCTGCCAACAACCTTGGCGCGGTTATTATCTTTTAATGCGGCAGCTAAAATTTCGGCTGCTGATGCCGAGTTTTCGTTAATTAGCACGACAATAGGGGCGCCTTTTAAAATGTCTCCGTGTTTGGCATAAAAAGCTTTATTTGCCTCGTTATAGCGCCCTTTGGTTGTAACAATAGTACCGTTTTGTAAAAACAGATCCGATACCGCAACAGCGCTTCTAAGTGTACCGCCGGGGTTATCACGTAAATCAATAACTAGGCCTTTAAGTGGGTCCCCAAAGTGATTTTGCATGGCTGCTATTTGCAAAGCCACTTCATGTAAAGTGTGGTTAGAAAAACTATTTATAGCTAAATAACCGCTGCCTAAATCTAAGCGCTGGCTAGTAACGCTTTCAAGCTTTATTTTACGGCGACTCACATTAAAATTAAGTGGTTGCGGTTGGTTATCACGCTTTATGGTTAAACTAATATTACTAAGTTTGCTTGCTGTTATTAGCTGGGCAACATGCTCTACGGTGCTGTTTTGTGTTGTTTGATTATTAACGCTAATGATAATGTCACCGGCCATAACTCCAGCACTTTTAGCAGGTGAGTTACTCACTACATTTACAATGGTTACACTGTTATTTATTTGTTTAACCTCAATACCTAAACCGGTATAGCGGCCATTAGTGTTATCAAATAAAGTATTTAATTCGTGTTCATCAAGGTATTTAGAGTAGGGATCGAGCTGGGCATATAAATGCGCAAATTGTTGGTTGTTATAGCTAGTATGTGTGGTGTTTTGGAGTGCAAGATCTTCAACGTAGTAGGTATGAATATTAAATAGGATTTCGGTTATTTGTTGGCTTTTTAATTCTTTAATCGAACTAGAAAATACATTAGCTGAAAAGCTAATAAAAATTAATAGGGCAAGTAAATACAGGCTTAAGTTAAGCGTAAAGCCTGTATTTTTAAACCATTTTGCTTCGGTGCTTTTTTTGTCCATCGGCTGCTCCAATGCGGCGCAGCGGTTAATTTATACCAATGGTATGTTTTAAATAAGATTGGTATTTGCTAAATGCGTTTGCACCATTTTTCAGGATTTACTGCACGCCCTTTATGGCGCATTTCAAAGTATAGACCAGAACTTGCTTGCCCGCCGCTTTGGCCAACTAGCGCTACCGTTTCGCCTTCTCTTACCATGTCGCCAACATCTTTCAATAAGGTTTGTGCATGGCCGTAAAGGCTCATAAAGCCCTCACCATGGTCAACTACAATTACCCAGCCGTAGCCTTTTAACCAATCGGCAAATACCACTTGGCCGTTATGAACACTGTTAATATTGCTGCCTTCTTTTGCGCCAATTAATACGCCTTTCCAGTCAATACCACCGTGTTTTCGTTGTCCAAAAGTGTGCTCTAACTTACCTCGGCTTGGCCAGTTAAGTTTGCCTTTGCTATTATTGAGGCCGAGTAATTCAACTTTTTTATTTTTTTCTTTCTCTAGCTCTTCAATAGTTGTGATCAGCGTTTGTTGGTTTTCTTTTAAATAGTTAATTGAGCTTTTGGTGCTGTTTAGCTGTGCCTGTAAATTTTTTAAATTGGCTTGGCGTTCGCTTTGAGCACTAACTAATGCGGTTTGGCGTCTTTTTTGTTCATCATGCAGGTTTACTAGTTTTTGCTTTGTTTTAGCCAGTTCAGCCTGGTTTTTCGCTATTTGTAACTGCAGCGCTTTTAGCTCTTCGAGTTGTTCAATGCGGGCTTTATTTAAATAATTATAATAGCTTAGGGTGCGCTCAAATTTAGCCGTGTCTTCTTGGTTGAGCAGCATTTTTGCATAATCATCGTCGCCACCGGCCATATAAGCACTTTTAAGTTGCGCAGCTAATGCGTGTTGAAACTGTGCATGTTGTTGTTCGAGTTGATCGGCTTTTTGCTGTTGCAGTTGTTGCTGTTGTTCGGTTTTTTTAATCGACTGCTCAGCCATATTTAGGGCTTTGGCGTTTTTAGCTATTTCGAGTTCGTGCTGTTGTAGGTTTTTTTGTAGCGTGGCAACTTTTTTGCGTTGCGCGTTGTATTCAGATTGGCTTTGCTTAAGTGCCGTTTGTACTTCGCTGAGATCTTTTTTGGTACGATCTTCATTAGCGACTGCAGTTGCAGTCGCTAAAAAAGTCAGTATTAAAATTAGCTTAGTAACGCTATTAATACATTTTTGCATAGATTATTTCAACGTCATGATAGGTTTGCCTGTCATTTCAGTTGGTTGCTCCATGCCCATTAAGTGCAGCATAGTAGGCGCTACATCACTAAGCGCCTTACCCTCAGATGGTGTTGCGTCGCGGCCCACGTAAATAAATGGCACCGGCTCGCTAGTATGTGCAGTATGGGCTTGGCCTGTTTTAAGGTTGGCCATTTGCTCAGCATTACCATGGTCGGCAGTAATAAGCGCTTCACCGCCATATTCGTTAAGTGCAGCTACTACGCGGCCAATACAGTGATCAACTGCTTCGCAGGCTTTAACTGCCGCTGCAAATACACCAGAGTGACCCACCATATCGCCGTTAGGGTAGTTACAAATAATAGCGTCGTATTTACCACTTTTAATTGCCGCAACGAGTTTGTCGGTAAGCATTTCTGAGTTCATTTCGGGCTGCAAATCGTACGTTGCAACTTGTGGTGAAGGGATAAGCTCGCGGGTTTCACCGTTAAATTCGTCTTCGCGGCCACCACTAAAGAAAAATGTTACGTGAGCATATTTTTCAGTTTCAGAAATACGTAGTTGAGTTTTACCGTGTTTTTCAAACCATTCGCCAAGTACGTTTACCAGTGGCGTAGGGCCAAATGCAACTGGGGCGTCTATATCTGCAGCGTATTCGGTCATCATTACAAATGCGCTAAGTGCAGGCGATTTTTGTTTGGCAAAACCGTCAAAGTTAGGCTCAACAAATGCACGTGTAATTTCACGGGCGCGATCGGCTCTAAAGTTAGCAAATATAACCGTGTCGCCATCGTTAATTTGTACAGGCTCTGCGCCTGCAGGAGTAATGGTGCTTGCGGCTACAAACTCATCGTTTTCGTCGCGCTCATAAGCAGCTTCAAGTGCGCTTACGCCAGTCGGGTAGCTAAAGTCGCCTTGTGCTAACGTAAGTAAGTTATAGGCTTTTTCTACGCGGTTCCAGCGGTTGTCTCTGTCCATTGCGTAATAACGGCCAATTAGCGATGCTAAGCGGCCACATTGTAGCTTTGCAAATACCGCTTCAATGCGCTCAATAGAAGCTTTAGCACTGCGTGGAGGTGTGTCGCGGCCATCTAAAAAGCCATGAAAGTACACCTCTTTTGCACCGCGTTTTGCAGCAAGTTCAATACTTGCCACAATATGATCTTCGTGGCTGTGTACGCCACCTGGGCTTAATAGCCCCATAATGTGCACGGCTTTATCTGCACTTACGGCTTTATCTATGTTATCGACTAGTGCGGGGGTAGAGTCAAACTCGCCATCGTTTATCGCTTTTGTTATACGAGTAAAGTCTTGATAAACAACGCGTCCTGCGCCTAAATTAACGTGGCCAACTTCAGAGTTGCCCATTTGACCATCAGGAAGGCCTACATCAAAACCCGAAGCTGAAATTAATGTGCGCGGGCGGGTGGCCCATAATTCATCTAATACAGGGGTGTTTGCAGCCAGAATCGCATTACTTTGCTCATCTTCGCGGTATCCCCAGCCATCTAAAATCATTAATACCAGTGGTTTTTTATGCTCTGACATAGTCACTCCTCAAGGTTAACGTTGCGATAAAACACGCTAACATTACCGCTAACATGCTGATGCTAAGCATACCGTGTTTTATAGCTAGGATCAGCAATCAAAATAAGATATTAAAACTTTTTAATATCTGGCTAAAAATTAACAACAAGCTATTACTTTGTTCTTACTAAAAGCACCTCGTAAAAGCGTATTATGCTTTGCCTTAACTCGCATTTTTAGCTGATTTGGGTATACTTGCGCAGCTAATACCAATTTTATTAAAAACATGCACATTTTAGCGGATTAAATAGCTCACTAACTGCGTTAAAAATAACTCATATAGAACAACTATATATCATCATTTTTTACTTGTTATTGACCCATTATATTGACGCTTTAATAGCCCATTAATTTAATGCAATTGGTATAATACCAACTTTATTAAAGCGCTGTGTATGCGAGTAAGGTAAATTAGGTATATATTGTGTTTAAAATCTTTACAGAAGTGAGTACTCCTGTTTAAATTTTATGTTGTTTGTGAGTAGCTTACCTCTTGTTATACTTGCTTATAGAGTTAATGCAATTGGTATTGAACGAAAAAATAGCTAAAACATCACGTTTTAGGATGTAATTTTATAGTGGATGTCGAATGGATCAATATATTGAATTTATCACCAATCACCCAATCTTAAGTGCAGCTTGGGTGGGTATTGTGTTTCTTATTGTTAGTGGTTGGATCAAAAGTAAACTCTCAGCAGTGCGCCAAATAAACCCTCAGCAGTTAACACTGCTTATCAACCGTGAAGACGGTCAAGTTATTGATATGCGTGCGCAAAAAGAGTTTAACACCGGGCATATTGCCGGTGCTCAGCATTTAAGCCCTGAAAATGCGAAAAAATCTGACTTTTCAAGCCTTGAAAAGTATAAGAGCAAACCCATTATATTGGTATGTACTACAGGCATGACCGCTTCAGGAACTGCAACCGCTATGCATAAAGCGGGTTTTGAGCAGGTAAGTGTGTTATCTGGTGGTATGGGCGCGTGGCAATCTGCGAGCTTACCAACTACAACCGGTCGCTAATAAATATTAGTAGTCCGATAGAGGATATATTATGAGTAATGTTGTTTTATACACCAAAGCGTATTGCCCTTTTTGTCAACGTGCTCGTGCACTTTTAGACAGTAAAGGCGTGCAATACACAAACTTTGATATTGGTGTACAGCCTGAACTGCGTGATGAAATGATCGCCAAAGCAGGCGGCGCAAGCACGGTACCGCAAATCTTTATTAATGATGAGCATATAGGTGGCTGCGACGACATGATGGCAATAGAAGCACAAGGCCAGCTTGATAAAAAGCTAAACGCTTAAATTTTAACTAATTATAATAACGAACAGGTTAAGGATTACAATGAACGAAGAAACGCAAAACGCAGCAGCACAACAAGAAACTGGCGCACAATTTACTATTCAACGTATTTACACAAAAGACGTGTCGTTTGAAACGCCAAATTCTCCAGCTATTTTTCAAAAAGAATGGACACCAGAAGTTAAGTTAGACCTAGACACTCGCTCTAATAAGTTAGACGAAGGTGTATTTGAAGTGGTTTTAGCACTAACAGTGACTGCATCTATTGGCGAAGAAACGGCCTTTTTATGTGAAATTCAACAAGCAGGTATTTTTACTATTGCTGACGTTGAAGAAACACAACTTGCTCATATGCTTGGTGCATTTTGCCCTAACGTATTGTTTCCATATGCGCGTGAAGCAGTTTCTAACCTTGTTAACCGTGGTACTTTTCCACAGCTTAACCTTGCGCCAGTTAACTTTGACGCATTATTTGCACAATACATGCAACAACGCACAGCGCAAGCTGAGCAGGCATCAGTAGACGCATAAATTATGAGTACAGCAACTTCAGCTGTTACTGTATTGGGGGCGGGGTCTTATGGCACCGCCCTTGCTATTTGTTTAGCCCGAAATGGTCACCAAGTGACACTTTGGGGGCGCAATAGCGACGACGTTGCCACGCTTGCAGCTGAGCGAAAAAATCAACGTTACTTACCTGATATTCCTTTTCCCGACACTTTGACTCTTGAAGCCGACTTACAACGTGCTGCTGCAAGTAATGAAATAGTGTTAGTGGTTGTGCCTAGCCATGCATTTGGCGACACCTTAAAGCAAATTAAACCTGCTTTACAGCAAGGCGCAAAAGTTGCGTGGGCAACTAAAGGGTTAGAGCCAAATACCGGGCGCTTATTACAAGAAGTTGCAGTGCAAGAGCTTGGCGATGCAATTCCATTAGCGGTGCTTTCGGGGCCAACATTTGCTAAAGAAATGGCCATGGGATCGCCTACTGCTATTTCGGTTTCATCCACCTCTACAGAATTTGCCAAGCAGTTAGCTGATTTACTGCATTGCGGTCGCTCATTTAGAGTGTACAACAACGATGATTTTATTGGCATACAGCTAGGTGGTGCGGTTAAAAACGTTATTGCTATTGGTGCAGGCATTTCCGACGGTGTGGGTTTTGGCGCTAATGCACGCACGGCACTAATTACTCGCGGCCTTGCAGAACTAACACGCTTAGGCTGTGCTTTGGGCGCAAAACCCGAAACCTTTATGGGAATGGCAGGCCTTGGCGATTTAATTTTAACCTGCACAGATAACCAATCGCGTAATCGTCGCTTTGGTTTGGCGTTAGGTAAAGGCGAAAGCGTAGAGGCTGCAATAGAGTCTATAGGCCAAGTGGTCGAAGGCTTTAGAAACACTAAAGAAGTGTATTTATTAGCGCAGCGCAGCGGTGTAGAAATGCCAATCACCGAGCAAATCTATAAAGTACTGTACGAAAATAAAGACATGAAAGAAGCGGCTATGGCTTTATTAGGCCGAGAGCAGCGCTCAGAATAAAAGGGCAGCTTTCATTAAAGCTAGGTTTTAGGTAGACATTAGCCAAGCTCGGTGTTTTTTAAACCGTAGGCGGGCTTAATGTCGCGCAGGTTAAGCTTTAAACCCTGCGCGAGGTAAACTCCCACCTACAAGTTAGGCGCTTGGTTTATATCACTTACCTAAACCTTGCGCCTAAAACTATTTACTTCGCGCCCGGAAACCCAAGCTGGCGCCATGATTCATACACAAACACCGAAACCGCGTTAGATAAGTTCATACTGCGGCTATTGGCTTGCATCGGAATGCGTACCCGTTGCTCGTTTGGAAGCGATTGAATTAGCTCATCCGGAAGGCCGCGCGTTTCAGGGCCAAATACTAAACAGTCGCCGGCCTCGTATTGTGCCTGATGATGAAATTGGCTGCCTTTAGTGGTGCAAGCGTATATTTTTTTAGGCTTGCATGCTTCTAGGTAAGCTTCAAACGAAGCATGGCGCTGTACATGGCTAAATTCATGATAATCAAGGCCGGCACGTTTTATTCGTTTGTCATCCCATGCAAAGCCAAGTGGCTCAATTAAATGTAGCGAATAGCCCGTATTTGCACATAAGCGAATAATATTACCCGTATTCGGTGGGATTTCAGGTTGGTATAAAACAATATCCAGCATAACGAGCCTTATAAAATAGTCAGTAATTTAACGATTTGCAGTATACACGAAAGCGTGTAAAAAACTGATATACTCACTTTATTCAATACACTTATTAACGGATAAATACGTGCATAATCGCAGTTACGAATTTTGGGTAAAAACCTCTAGTTTAGTCACTATGGTCATGGTGAGCTTAATGATTGCAGCTAAAACCTGGGCATGGCTTGCCTCGGGTTCAGCGTCAATGCTGGGCTCATTAACCGATTCACTCATGGATATTACCGCCACAGCTATGAGTTTTTTAGTATTAGGTTATGCGCTGCGCCCCGCCGATGACGACCACCGTTTTGGTCACGGCAAAGCCGAAGCGCTTGCCGGGTTAGGGCAGGCCGCATTTATTGCAGGTTCTGGCTGTTTATTAGCGTTTCATAGTATAGAGCGCTTGTTTAATCCTTTAGAGCTCACTCATTCATTGTTAGGTGTATGGGTAAGTATTTTTGCCATTGCCTGTACGTTAGTGATTGTATTTGTACAAAATAAAGTAGTTAAACATACCGAATCTATTGCAATAAAGGCCGACTCAGTACATTACAAAGGAGATTTGATTTTAAATGCTGCGGTGCTACTGGCTATTTTACTCTCGTATTATGGTGTGTTGTACGCCGACCCTATTTTTGCAGTTGGCGTTGCCGGTTATCTACTTTATAACAGCTGGGATATAGCCCGAGATAGCGCAGATCACTTAATGGACAAAGAACTGCCAGATGAAGAAAAACAACGTATTTTAGATGTATCGAAAAGCCATACTGACGTACGCGGTGTACACGGCGTTCGTACCCGTCAAGGTGGGAAAGTTAAGTTTATTCAACTGCATTTAGAGCTTGACGATCACCTAAGCTTAATTCGCGCGCACAACGTAGCCGATGAAGTAGAGGCAATGATCACTAAAGAATTTGAGTCAGAAGTTGATATTCTAATTCATCTAGATCCTTTGTCTTCTGTGGAATTGAGTGACACTGAGGGAGCTGCGGTAACTGAACCGTAAGCAAAGCTGGTATTTCAGGTTAAAACCAAGCAAACACCGGATTTAACCTGATACCTTTGCCTTGGACGTGAGGTTTACCTCGCGCAGGGTTTTAAAAGCTTAACAAGCGCGGCATAAAGCCCCGCCTACGGTTTAACCCAAACACCGAGCTTGGCTAATTCCTACCAAAACCTGACGTCTAATACCTCAAATCTAAACCTTTGCCGTAGACGTTAGTTTACCTCGCGCAGGGTTTTAAAAACTTAACAAGCGCGGTATAAAGCCCCGCCTATGGTTAACCTAAACACCGAGCTTGGTTTTTTCTCTACCTAAAACCTGACGCCTAATACCTAAAACCTGCTCTTCCACACCTATTCACAAAACTGGTACAAACTTGTTAGCAATGGCTGGCGTATTTCATCACGCTCAAATAATAGTTCGTGCTTAGCACCGGCAAAGCTCTTTATTATTGCCTGGTTATGTCGGTTTGCTAATTTATATTGCGCGGTGTTATCTACGACTTCGTCGCGCTCTGCGCTGGCAATAAACAGCGGAATATTAATGCTTAACTTATCAACCGATGCAATAAAGGTAAATGCGGCTTGTAGCCAACCATAGGTTACGCCACCAAGTTGCAGTAGTGGGTCTTGATAAGTTTGCCTAAAGTTTTTATAACGCACTTGGCTGCTAGTTAATGAGTTTAAAGCAAACTCTTCTGGGCTGTAATCGTTTTGCCCTAGGGCATAACTTTGTGAAAAACCGAAAAAAACAGCTGCGTTAGCAATTAGTTTTGCCAGCGGTTTTGGGGTGTTTTTAGTGTGAATATCAAACATAGGTGCCGATAAAAACAACCCACTAAAACTATTTTCAAAGTGGGCTAAATAGTCAAAGGCAATTGCGCCGCCCATTGAGTGACCAAGCAGTATTTTTTTGCCTTGCCAGTGGTTATCAACAATTTGTTGATTAAATAAATGCAGGTCGTGGCGATAATCAGTAAAGCATTTTACATAGCCTTTATGCTTATTAGCTAACTGTCGGTAAGAGCGACCTTGGCCTTGATGATCAACAATAAACACGGCAAAATTATTAGTGTACAGCTCCCACAATAGCTCTTTGTATTTATCAAGCCCTTCAATACGCCCTGAGCTAATAACAATCGCGGTATGCGCATGCTCAGGTTTTGCATAGGCGTAAAATAACTGCCCGGCAGGGGTATTTAAATAGGCTTTAACTAGGGTGTTGTTATAAAAATCATTAATACTGGGTTGATTATCAATAAGCTCGTTTTCACTACTGTAAAACATTCTCTACTCTTTTATTATTGGTAAAGTAACCATGGCGCACAGGCCACCTTGTGGTTTATTTGATAAAATCAAGCTGCCGCCATGAGCAATAATCGCATTTTTGGCAATCGCTAAGCCTAAACCCGTGCCACCACTCACTCGATCGCGCGCATCTGACTGCCTAAAAAACGGCTCACATAGCTTACTAAGCTGATTGTTTGGTACACCTGGGCCATCATCACATATTTCAATATAAATGGCATCACCGTGCTTTAGGGTAAGGCTAATGGTGTGCTGTGCATATTTAATCGCGTTGCGCAGTAAGTTTTCCAGTGCGCTGGCAATTAGCGCTTCATCGCAATTTAGTGTTACCGCCGCCGAGCCGCTTACTTGCAGTTGCTTGTTGTGCTGTTTTGCTTCAAAGGTGGCATCGTTAAGTACATGATCAACAATATCTTGCAGTGACTGTTTGTGTAGCGATAACGCTTGGCTATTTGCCTCTAAGCGCGACACTTGCAATACATCGGCAATCATTTTATCAAGCTGGTTGGCTTCTTTTTCTATGCGCAGTAAGTACGATTGGCTGGCTTCGTTAGCTTGCATCTGCGCAAGGCCTGTCGCCATTTTTAAGCGAGTAAGTGGCGAACGTAGCTCGTGTGATATATCAGCTAGTAAGCGCTTTTGTGCGCTAATTAATTGCGCTAATTGGTCGGCCATACGGTTAAAGTCGCGCCCTAATATTCCCAGCTCATCTTTACGATTAGCGGATATAGCAGCCCGGGCTGTTAAATCACCCGCAGAGAGTTTTATAGCGGCTTTTTTTAAGCTATTAATAGGGGCAATTAAGTTACGGCTAAATAAAAAACTTAAAATAAGTGAGGCAATTATAGCAATTGATATTTTTATCCAACCCGGCATTAACTTTAACCGCAGATATAGCGGCGTATGGTTGTAAATATCTATTTCATATAAATAAAAATCACCTTCAGGTACTCTAATTTTTATTGGCCCAATTGCTTGGTATTTTTCGGTATAAATAACTTGCGGCGGCATGCTCTTAGTAAAGTTAAGCAAGCTTAAATCAACATCGGCGGGTATGCTTTTATTTGTTAGCGAATCTTCTAGCTGCTCTGCATTTAAATATAAAAGCTTACCATTAGTACGGCGAGGGTGCTTTAGCGTATCGTTAAGCGAACGCTTGTGCTTTATGGTAGAGCGCTCAATGTTTTTAGCGGTATAAGCTAAGTTTTTTTCCATTGGGCCATGCAAAGGGTTATAACTAACAGAGTTAATAGTTGTAACACTACTTAAAAATATAAGTGCCGCACCTGTGCCAATAATAGTTAACCAAAACCAAGTGAAAATTTTAAAAAACAAATAGTGCCGAGGATGTTTAAGCCAGCTAAAACTTGCCAATTTATTCGCCTTGAATAAAGACATAGCCCGTCCCTCTAATGGTTTTAATTAGCTCGTTAGGTAAGTGCTCAGCTATTTTTTTACGAATGTTGCTAACGTGCATATCAATAGAGCGATCAAACGAGGCTAAGCGTCTGCCAAGTACGTCTTCACTTATTTGCTCTTTACTAACCACCTCGCCAGCACGTTTGGCAAGTAATGCGAGTATTTCGTATTCGGTGCCGGTAAGGGTTAAGGTTGTTTGTTTAATTAATGCTTCACGGGCGGCTAAATTAATAGTAACCCCGTTAACCACTAATTTATTATTGCTAGTGGCATTCATGGTGGTTATATGTTCAATACGACGCGTAATTGCTTTAACTCGGGCAAGTAACTCACGGTGATTAAAAGGTTTAGGTATGTAATCGTCTGCGCCAAGTTCAAGGCCAAAAATACGATCAAAATCTTCGCCTTTGGCGGTAAGCATAATTACCGGCGTAAGCTTGGTTTGCCTAAGTTGTTTAAGTACTTCAAAACCATCAAGGGTAGGCAGCATTACATCAAGTAGTATTAGTGCGTAGTCGTTCGCTTGCGCTAGTTTTAAGCCTTGCTCACCGTCGTGTACGCTTTGCACGTTAAATCCTTGCGCGGTTAAATACTCGCTTAATAGTTCACACAAACCTGTGTCATCATCAATCATTAATAGTTTCATTTTCAAACCCTTGGGTTGTGCCGTATGTGCTGATTTTACCTGCTAAATAGTACAAAAGTGAATCTTTACATAACCTTTACACTGCTTTGCGTTACTTTGCATTGCAGCGGGTATAGTTAGCTCAACAGATTAAAACAACCAATCCAATAGTAAAGGTAATGATTATGACTAAAGTAAATACACTTTCAAAACTAGTACTTATTTGTGGCTTAGCAACCGCTACTTTCGGTGCAACCAGTGTTATGGCCAAAGGCGATATGCATAAGCAAGGTCGCCACTCACAAGCGCACTTTTTACTATCGGAGCGCGGCGCTGATAAACTTGATTTAACACAAGAGCAGCAAACTAAATTAGAAGCTATATTTGCAGCACAAAAAACGCAAATGCAAGCACTTAAAGGCACCGACAAAGAAGCGCGTAAAGCACAGCGCACCGCTCACAAAGCTAAAATGGAAAGCTTGTTATCAGCTGCAACGTTTGACGAAAATGCAGCAAAAGAGCTACTAGCTCAACGCCACGAAAAAGGTGAAGAAATGGGTTTAATTAAATTAAAAACTCAGCACCAAGTGTGGCAAGTTCTAAATGCAGAGCAGCAAGAAAAGTTTGCAAAAATGCAAAAGCGCATGGGTAAGAAAAAACATTCAAAATAGCTCGGTGTTTAAATTACCCGTAGGCGGGGGCTTGCCACCGTGCGCAAGTAGTGCTAAAGATATATTCACAAAGAGGTTAAGAGCCGCTGCGCTTTAGAGGAGTAAAAAATAAATTAGTTGCTTAAGTGGCTTCTCATTTATTCTCATTGTCTTCTCTTTGTGAAAATGGTGGGTTTTAGCTAGAGCCAAGCTCTGTGTTTAAATTACTCGTAGGCGGGGCTTTATGCCGCGCTGGTTAAAACTTAAAAACTATTGCGCGAGGTAAACTCCCGCCTACAAACTCCAGACAAAAGACAAAGCCAAGCTCGGTGTTTAAATTACCCGTAGGCGGGGCTTTATGCCGCGCTGGTTAAATTTAAAAACTGCGCGAGGTAAACTCCCGCCTACGGGTTGGGGGTTTATTGTAGGCGGGGCTTTATGCCGCCTAGTTAAACTCTAAAACTATTGCGCGAGGTAAACTCCCGCCTACAAATTCCAGACAAAAGACAAAGCCAAGCAAGGTGCTTGGCTTATATACTTTGCTGCTCTCTAAACCTATTTATTACTTAAAAAAGTCATCTTCATTTTTTGCCATCATGGCTTCTATGTCTTCAATCATGTCTTGGCTAAAATCTTCAGCTGAAGTGATAGGAGCTGAAATTCTGTTATTTTCAAACGACCATTCGCCTAAATCAATAAGCTGACAACGTTTTGAACAAAACGGGCGGTGTGGGCTTTGCTCTGACCATTCAACCTTACTTTTACAGGTTGGGCAGTTAACAATAGTTGGCATAGTAATCTCTCAATCTTGTTTTAAATGGTGCTGTCTAATAGCTAAACTCTAAGTCAGTTTAAATGCTTTTAGTATTGTATTGGCTTTTATAGAGTCGTATCATTTTCTGATACCTGATACCTGATACCTGATACCTGATACCTGATACCTGATACCTGATACCTGATACCTGATACCTGATACCTGATACCTGATACCTGATACCTGATACCTGATACCTGATACCTGATACCTGATACCTGATACCTGATACCTGATACCTGATACCTGATACCTGATACCTGATACCTGATACCTGATACCTGATACCTGATACCTGATACCTGATACCTGATACCTGATACCTGATACCTGATACCTGATACCTGATACCTGATACCTGATACCTGATACCTGATACCTGATACCTGATACCTGATACCTGATACCTGATACCTGATACCTGATACCTGATACCTGATACCTGATACCTGATACCTGATACCTGATACCTGATACCTGATACCTGATACCTGATACCTGATACCTGATACCTGATACCTGATACCTGATACCTGATACCTGATACCTGATACCTGATACCTGATACCTGATACCTGATACCTGATACCTGATACCTGATACCTGATACCTGATACCTGATACCTGATACCTGATACCTGATACCTGATATTAAAAACTCGTTACCCGATTAATCTCAGCTAACGAGGTCATGCCGTCGGCGGCTTTACGAATGCCCGATAAACGCAGGTTATTAAATCCGGCTTTAAGCGACACTTCGGCTATTTCTAGTGAGTTACCACCGCGCATTATAATTTGTGCTATTTCTGGGGTAATTTTCATTACTTCGTAAATACCTACACGACCTTTATAACCATCGGTACAGTTTTCGCAACCTTTAGGAGCATACAAGGTCATTTCACTAATTTGCTGCTGGCTAAAACCTTGGCGTAGAAGCTCTTCACTAGGTAAATTTTCAGGCGTTTTACATTTAGGGCATAAGCGGCGCGCTAGGCGCTGGGCTATAATTAAGCTAATTGAACTTGCTACGTTATATGCCGGTACGCCCATGTTTAATAAGCGGGTAATGGTTTCGGGCGCCGAGTTAGTATGCAAGGTCGAAAGCACTAAGTGACCTGTTTGCGCCGCTTTAATTGATATTTCAGCGGTTTCTAGGTCACGTATTTCACCTACCATTACTACATCGGGATCTTGGCGTAAAAATGCCCGTAGTGCGTTGGCAAAGGTCATATCGGCTTTTATATTAATTTGTACTTGGTTAACCCCTTCGAGGTTAATTTCTACCGGATCTTCGGCGGTACTAATATTACGCTCAGGCTGGTTTAATATATTTAAGCCGGTGTAAAGCGATACCGTTTTACCCGAGCCAGTAGGCCCAGTTACTAATATCATCCCTTGTGGTTGCTCAAGCGCATCCATATACAGCTTTTTTTGCTCGGGTTCGTAACCTAATACATCAATGCCAAGCATGGCGCTAGATGAATCAAGAATACGCATTACAATTTTTTCGCCCCATAAAGTGGGCATGGTGCTTACCCGAAAGTCGACACTTTTACGTTCGGTTATTTTTAGCTTTATGCGGCCATCTTGCGGTTTACGTTTTTCGGCAATATCAAGGCGCGACATTACTTTAATACGCGCCGAAAGCTTAGTTGCTAAAGTGTTTGGTGGGCTGGCTACTTCGTGTAAAATGCCGTCAATTCTAAAGCGAATACGGTATTTGTGCTCGTAGGGTTCAAAGTGTAAATCAGACGCACCTTTTTTAATCGCATCCATTAATATTTTATTAATGTAAACAATGATTGGTGCATCGTCTTTATCATCATCTTTAGAGGTGTCTTTTTGTATATCGGCGTCTAGTTCGGCAAATTCTTTAAACTCGTCATCACTTAAATTTAAGCTGCCAGTGGCATCAAGCAATTGTTCTATTTTTTTATCGAGTTGAATGTAGTCAACCACTACCACTTCGCAAGACAAACCAGTACTAAATTCAAAGTTTTCAAATGCGCCGTAATCGGTAGGATCAGAGGCGGCAATATACACTTTTCTGCCTTTTTGTACCAAAGGCAGAATATGATGCTTACGGATCAGTTTTTCTTTTATTAACTCAGGAGAAATAAGTGCAGTATTAAAGTCTTTTAAATCAAAAAAAGGCACCCTAAATAAATCAATGCATTGCGCCGCTAAATCTTTACTTTCAATTTTTCCACATTTAGCAATAAGCTCAGCAGTAGAGGCAAACTCTTGCTGTTTAGTTTTTACTATATCGGCATCAACACGGCCAAGGGTAATAAATTTTCTTAATAACGGTGAGTTAATATTCATTGCGCACCTGTATAAATCCTTCAATAGTTAGCAATTTATCAGAAAAAAGCAGGGATTACATTGCCCATCACAATCTAGGCTAATTTTAGCAACTAAAATAGCTGTTTTTATAATTTATGGCTATTTTAACGCCAGTTTTAAATAGCCTTTATGCAAAGCTATTAAGTCGTGCTTAACTAGAGTTAGGCTGCGATCATTATTTAAAATATCATCTGCTTGTTGTTGTTTGTGTTCACGCGACATTTGCGCGGCAATAATACTATTTACTTGCTCTAAGCTTATGTTATCACGTTTAACCGTGCGCTCTATTTGCACGTTTTTTGGCACGTCTATAAGTAAAGTGCGGTTACAGTATTTATCTAGGCCGTTTTCAAAAAGTAGCGGGGCAACAAGTACCACATAAGGGCTGGTGGCATTATTTAAATCGGTAATAATTTGCTGGCGAATAAGTGGGTGTAATAGGGTATTTAACCAGTTTTTATGCTCAGTATTGCTAAACACAAGCTTGCGTAAAGCACTGCGGTTTAAGTTGCCGTCGGCTAAGAGTATATCAGCACCAAAGTGTGCAACAATTGCTTTTAACCCTGCGCTGCCTGGTTCAACTACTTGGCGCGCAATAATATCGGCATCAACAACGCAAATACCCAGCGCTTCAAGCATATTACTTACAGCCGTTTTACCACAACCTATACCGCCAGTTAAACCCAGCACCCAATTATTTATGTTTGTTACTTTAACAGTTTGTTCGCTCATATTAGTAACCAATTAAATTAAAGTAGCTAGCTTGCAATTGCTCGCCCCATAACATGGTGATCCAGCCTGCAATAGCTAGGTAGGGGCCAAACGGAATAGGCGTGGCTTTGTCTTTTCCTTGAATCGTTAATAGCGCAATACCAATAATGGCACCCACTACGCTCGAGAGCAAAATAATAATCAATAACGATTGCCAGCCAAGCAAAGCACCAAACACGGCAAGTAATTTAAAGTCGCCATAGCCCATGCCTTCTTTACCGGTAAGTAATTTAAATAACCAAAATACGCTCCACAAACTCAAATAGCCGCAAGCCGCCCCAATAATGGCATCAGTTGGGTTGACGGTGTAGCCAAGTACTGCTGCAATAAGCGCCAGCCATACAAGCGGTAGGGTAATTTGGTCGGGCAGTAGCATATGGTCAATATCAATAAAGGTAAGCGCAACTAAAGCCCAAGTAATTGCTATATAAAGTAAAGCTTGCTCGGTAGCGCCTAGCTTATACGCAACTACTAAGCTTAATAGTGCAGTTATTGCCTCTACAATAGGATAGCGAGCCGATATCGGGTTACTACAACTGGCGCATTGACCTTTTAAAAATAACCAGCTAATAATAGGTATATTTTGCCATGCTTTAATTGCAGTTTTACATTTAGGGCAGGTAGAGTTGGGCTTTACTAAATTAAAAGTTGAGTTTAAACCTGAACTAAAAGGCTCGTTAGTGTTTGCTTTATTACTTTTCAGCTCGCTTTCTAGCAGCAAACGGCATTCGCCTTGCCATTCGCGTTGTATCATTAGTGGCAAACGGTAAATAACTACGTTTAAAAAACTGCCAACACACAAACTCACCAAGCCAATAGTGGTTAAATAAAACCACAATTGGCTTTGCATTACTGTGGTTATATCTAGAAAGAAACTTTGCATTTAACTACCTAAAAACTATTTATAAAAGTTATGTGAAAAACATTATCACAAAGAGAAAACAATAAGGGTAAATGAGAGGCCATTAAATAAGTTAACATTTAAGTCATTGCTTTTCACTGTTCTAAAGCGCAGCGCCCTCTTAACCTCTTTGTGAATATTTACTTAAAGAGCTTTTTCACAAAGAGAAGACAATGAGGGTAAATGAGAAGCCACTAAACAATTTAACTTCTCTACAGCGCCGCGTGCTCTTAATCCCCTTTGTGAGTATTAACTTAAAAATCTTTTGTACAAAGAGAAAACAATGAGAGTAAATGAGAAACCATTAAATAAGTTAATATTTTAAGCTATTACTTTTCACTACTCTAAAGCGTAGCGATCTCTTAACCTCTTTGTGAGTATTTTACCTATTTATCAGCAACTTTAACTATCATAATACAGTGCATTATTAAATTTTTGGTTATTCACCTTTAGGTAAATTAAACCTCTTAACACCATCAGTTAACTTTTTGACATTAAAGTTTATTAAAAGACCCGAGCTTATGCTCGTAAGTTTCATATAAGTTAACAGTTGAGCTGAATGTATTGGTTGTAATTTATCAACAGCTTTTAATTCAATTATCAATTGATTAGGTAATAAAATATCTAATCTATAACCAGCATCAATTAATATGTTTTTATAGTTAATTGAAAGCTCAACCTGACTTTTTGCAACAATTCCAGCTTGCTGTAACTCGTATATAAAGCACTTTTCATAACTCGATTCTAATAATCCTGGTCCGAGCTGGTTGTGGACCTCAATGGCACAACCAATCACTTTCTGTGTCAATAAATCAATTTCCATATGTATTCCTTCACACTTAAAGCTTTCTATATCTCACTAAAAATAATTTGTACAAAGAGAGTAAATGAGAAGATAAAATACATATAAAACTGTTTTAATTACTTCTCTACAGCACAGCGTACTCTTAATCTCTTTGTGAATATTTACTTAAAGATCATTGTACAAAGAGAAGGTAATGAGAGTAAAAGAGAAGCCACTTAAACAATTTTACTTCTCTACAGCGCAAGCGTGCTCTTAACCCTATTTGTGAATATTTACTTAAAGAGCTTTTTCACAAAGAGAAGACAATGAGGGTAAATGAGAAGCCACTAAACAATTTTACTTCTCTACAGCGCAGCGCTCTCTTAACCCTATTTGTGAATAAATTACTTAAAGATCTTTTGCACAAAGAGAAGACAATGAGAGTAAAAGAGAAGCCATTAAATAAGTTACATCCTCTAAGCTATTACTTTTCACTTCTCTAAAGCGCAGCGCCCTCTTAACCTCTTTGTGAATATTTACTTAAAGATCATTGTACAAAGAGAAGGTAATGAGAGTAAAAGAGAAGCCACTTAAACAATTTTACTCCTCTACAGCGCCGCATGCTCTTAACCCTCTTTGTGAATATTTTATTAGATCGTCAATTCACTAATCTATAATGCTACTTTCCGAAGCCTAAAACTAAATAACAGAGCCAAGTTGGAATATAGGTAAGTACATGGCAATAATTAAACCACCTACTAGCACGCCTAATACGGCCATAATCATTGGCTCTAAGAGGCTTGAGAGCCCATCTACTGCATCATCAACTTCTTGCTCATAAATAGTCGCTACTTTACCTAGCATGCTATCAAGTGATCCCGACTCTTCACCAATAGCCACCATTTGTATTACCATATCAGGGAATATTTTAGAGTTACGCATTGCCCAGTTCATTTGGTTCCCCGAGCTTACCTCTGCTTTTATTTCTAAAATAGCATAACGGTAAACCGCATTACCTGAGGCACCTGCAGCAGAATCCAGCGCATCAACTAGCGGTACACCAGCGGCAAAGGTGGTCGAAAGCGTACGAGCATAACGGGCAACAGCCGCTTTATTTAAAATCATACCAATAACGGGGAGCTTTAATATAGCTCGGTCGGTAGCATCGCGGAGCTTTAAGCTTTTAAGGTGCGCCTCTTTAAAGGCCCAACCGAATGCAACAATAACTATTAGCATCATCCACCAATATTCCTGCATAAATTCCGATATACCAATAACCATTAAGGTAAAAGCAGGGAGTTCAGCACCAAATCCGGAAAAAATATCCTGAAACTGCGGCACTACAAATATTAGTAGTATTGAGGTAACTATAAGTGCGATAACTAATACTGCAATTGGGTAAAACATCGCTTTTTTTATTTTTGATTTAAGCGCTTCAGACTTCTCTTTATAAATGGCCACGCGGTCGAATATTTTATCCAAAGCGCCAGACTGCTCGCCCGATGCTACTAAATCGCAATATAAATCATCAAAATAACGAGGATGGCGTCTTAGTGCTTGCGATAATGGCTGGCCAGCTTTTACTTCATCAGCAATGGTTTCCATCAGTTTACTTACACTTTTATTGGAAGAGCCTGAGCCTATCATCTCAATCGATTGAATTAGCGGTACACCCGCCATTAGCATAGTAGCGATTTGTCGAGTAACTAAGGCAATATCTTTCGGGGTAATAGCCTGCATACGCACGCCGAACAAAGGCTTGGCTTTACGCTTTACTTTTGAGGGGGTGATACCTTGTTTACGAAGTTGCGCTTTAACTAAAGCAATACTTGCGCCAGTCATTTCACCTTCAAGGCGTTTCCCGCGAGTACTAACACCGATCCATTGAAAGGTATCTAAATCACTATTCTTTTTCATAAAAAATTACTTAACATAAACCAGCATCAATGCAACTTCCAGTTGTGTTCCAAGATAAAGTATTCTTTGCACTAATGGTTGGTGTGAGTATGTAGGTTACATTTGAACCATCTAATGAGATCGAGCTTTCGATATATATCACTCCATTAATCACTGTGCTGTTAGCTATGTGTTTGTGAGGAATAATTTGTGGTGAGTTGTTTTCAGGTATTCCTAAATTCCCTCCATCAAACTCATCAAGGGAGGTGTAACTATTTGTTGCAAAAGCAATCTCTATACTGTTTTTATATATTGAGGTAGCTAAAATGACCTCGGAAAACTTAGCTCTGTTAAGGTAAAGGTTATATTGGGGAATGGCAATTGAGGCAAGTAAGCCTATTATAGCCAGAGTAATTAGCATCTCTATGAGTGTAAAACCTTTAGGTTTATTAATTACATTATATATATTCATAGAGATGCAAAAAGTATCTTTTAGCAGAAACCGTTAGTTAAGCAAGTACCGCCTTCGGCCCAGTTAACTGGTGGTGTAACACCATCGGCAGTTAGCGTATAAGTTACTCCATCTAACGGTGATTTATCTGTTTTCCAAGTAACTGTAATTACGCCATCAGCAGCAACTACGCCATGGTCATTCGCTGTAAGCGCGATATCAGCAGGAATACCAAACGTAGCGGCATTTAAATCAGTTTTTGCTGTTATGTTCTTAGTCTGAATAGCTAACTCCATAGCAGTTTTATATGGTGTAACAGCTAAAACTGCTTCAGCAAATTTAGCTCTATTCGTATAATTCTGATAAGCAGGCAGTGCGACTGCTGCTAAAATACCGATGATTGCTACTACAATCATTAATTCAATTAGGGTAAAACCCTTTTGACTTTGTTGTGTCATTTTTTCCATGTTCCTCTCCTAAAGGATAGTGTTTTTTGTAAGTTAAAAAAGTTATGTTCGTAACGTGGATTATCACGGTAGCTACTGTAACTGCCTTATCTTACGGTTTTTTTAAAATTACTCTGTTAGAACTACTTTAGCACTAAAATTGCTTATTGAAAGTGATGTTAGCTGCATTTCATCGAATTTAAAAAATAACTATACTCGATAGTTGTTTTTTATTGTTGTTAATTTCGCTGAGCACGTTTATTTAAAAAACGATCTTCAGCAAAGCAACAGCTAAAAATAACTCTTTAGGATTAGTTTTATGTAATTTAATTAATCCTAGAGGCCTATATTAACACTGTTTTTTGTTAGAAGTGGTTCTAAAATTAACAGTTTGTTACAGAATAAGCCTTTCGGCGTATTTAATGCTTTTTTGCTCAAATTGTCAACGGATTAGGTAAATATAAAATTCTAATACAAAAGCATAATTACTCAAAACGCATAGACAAATCAATTGATTGTAAATTTTTTGTAAGTGCGCCGCTGGAGATAAAATCAACGCCTGCTTGTGAGTAGGTGCGCAGCGTTTCTAAAGTCATATTGCCCGAAACCTCAAGTTTTGCACGTTTGTTAGTAACCACTACAGCTTGTTTAATTTGCTCTACGTTAAAGTTGTCGAGCATTATAATATCGGCACCCGCATCAAGCGCTTGTTTTAGATCAACAAGTGATTCAACTTCTACTTCTATTGGTTTGTTTGGTTGGTTTTGTTTAGCTTGCGCCACGGCTTTGTTTATACCGCCACACGCTGCTATGTGATTTTCTTTTATTAAAAACGCGTCGTATAAACCAATACGGTGGTTTGCACCGCCACCACATTTAACAGCGTATTTTTGTAAAATGCGTAAACCAGGTATGGTTTTACGGGTATCGAGTAGTTGGGTTTTTGTACCCGCAAGTTCTTTTACATAATGAGCTGTGGTAGTAGCAGTACCCGAAAGTGTTTGTACAAAGTTAAGTGCTGTACGCTCTGCAGTTAAAATAGCGCGAGCCGAGCCTGTTGCTGTAAATAAAGTACTGTTAGCTTTAACTGCATCGCCATCGTTTACTAGTACATTTACTACAACGCTTGGATCTACTTGCTTAAATACTTCAATAATTAGGTCTTTACCACAAAATATGCAGTCTTCACGGGTAATTACTTTAGCGTTTGCTTGCTCGTTTGCAGGAATAAGTTGCGCGGTAATGTCGCCATTTTCAGCACTTTGGTAATTTAAATCTTCACCAAGTGCAAGAGTAACTAGTTGACTAACTAAAGTGTGTGGAATAGGCATAAAAAAGCTCGTAACAGTAAATAAATTAAGCAAATTTTACTATGTTTGAATTGCAATAACCAGCTTTGTGGTAAAGGCTGGTATCAGGTTTTAGGGAAGAGCAGGTTTCAGGTATCAGGTATCAGGTTTTAGCTAGAGCCAAGCTCGGTGTTTAAATTACCTGTAGGCGAGGGGTTTGCCACCGCGCCCGGAGTTTTTCAAGTTAGTTGTCGCCTCAAGTTAAATTTTATGCCGCCCGCATTTCTTCTTTTTTCTCAGGGTTTAAATTTACTTCATTTATCATTGACCAGTCTCGTGACTTTCCTGACCAACGACTTGGGTTATTCAATTTAGCTGCGTCGTTTACCTGCTGACGCTTAGCTAATATTTCTTTATCTAAACCTGAATGACGCTGGTTTGGCGTCACAAATTTTATACCACTGTGAAGGTGCTCATTATTGTACCAATCAACGAACCCACTTACCCATTCTCTTGCTGCGCTTATATCTTCAAATGCCTTTTCTGGGTATTCTGGGCGATACTTTAACGTTTTAAATAACGACTCAGAGTATGGATTGTCATTACTTACTGACGGTCGACTAAATGATGGCACAATCCCTAACTCCTGTAATGTTGCCAGTAATGTCGCGCCTTTCATTGGGCTACCATTATCTGAGTGCAACGTGACTTGCTCGCGCTTTATTTGCTCCCGACTGCAAATATCCTTCATTAAATCTGCGGCTAATTCACTTAACTGTGTGTCGTAAACCTGCCAGCCAACAACCTTTCGACTAAAAATGTCCATCACTAAATATAAGTATAAAAACTGCCCTTTTACGCTCGTTGGTAAATAGGTGATATCCCAAGTGTATACTTCATTTGCACGCACAGCCTTCAATGCTCTTGGCTTTTTCATCGGCTTAGCCGGCTTTACTTTTTCTCTATGCGTTAATAAGTTATGTGCCTTCATGACACGATAAAACGAACTTTCAGACGCTATCCATATGCCCTTATCAAGCAGCTTAGGGACTATTTTACTGGCCGGTAAATGCCCATATTCGGCTGAATTAACCGTATTAATAATGCGCTGCCGCTCTAACTCTGTGAGACGGTTTGGCGGCTGTTTTTTCGTACTCGTCCGTTTGTCAGTCATATCGTCTGCTTCAATCCACCGCTGAACGGTTCTTAGTGTCAGTCCAAGTAACTCACATGCCTTTTCTTTCCTTGCCCCTGAAGCCTGTGCGTTTGTGATAAGCGTTATTAATTCATGTCGCTCAGTCGCTGTTGTTAATCGTCCTCGTTGAAACCCCAAAGTGCATCCGCTTTTTTTTTGAGTACAAGCAGAGCGGCTGTTTCAGCTAAGGCCTTATCTTTACGATTCAGTTCTTTTTGCAGCTGTTTTATCTCTTGCTTAAGCTGTTTACTGTCTGATTTAGCTAGTTTCGTTGTAGGTCCTTGGGCAAAATCTTGCTTCCACTGCTTAATATGATGCGGGTAAAGCCCTTTATTACGACAGTATTCATTAATGGCTGTTTCATCTAAATGACCACAGTCAATGATCGCGCTGAGTCTTTCTTCTAAACTCCAGTCTTGTGGTCGTTTTTCTGCTGTCATTTGGCTACCCGTCTGGTGTGTTTCAAGTTGATGTTTTTTTGCGAGTGCTATCCAACGCTGTAACGTTGAATAACCGACACCTAAATCATCTGCAATATCTTCTAAGCGAACATCATCACATTGAGATAATGCTTTTTCAACCGCTTGAACTTTAAATTCTTGTGTAAATTGACGTCTCATTATATCTGCCTCTATTAAAAGTTAGAGGCGACAACTATCCTGACACAGGGGGCGCCGCACGTAGTGCGAAAAACATATTCACAAAGAGGCTAAGAGGCGCTGCGCTTTAGAGTAGTAAAAATAAATTAGTTGTTTAAGTGGCTTCTCACTTACTCTCATTGTCTTCTCTTTGTGAAAAGGGTTGGTTTTGGCTAGAGCCAAGCTCGATGTTTAAATTACCTGTAGGCGAGGGGGTTGCCACCGCGCCGCACGTAGTGCGAAAAACATATTCACAAATAGGCTAAGAGGGCGCTGCGCTTTAGAGGAGTAATAAGTAAATTAGTTGTTTAAGTGGCTTCTCATTTGCTCTCATTGTCTTCTCTTTGTGAAAAGGGTTGGTTTTAGGTAGAGAGCAAAGCAAGCTCAGTGTTTAGGTTACACGTAGGCGGGGCTTTATGCCGCGCTGATTAAAATTAAAAAACAGCGCGAGGTAAACTCCCGCCTACAAGTTCGCTGGTTGGTAAGCTTTTATTGCTTCATCTATCATTTTTAAATTAAATCCTTTAGCATCGATGTTATGTCGATCTTTTGATTTAAATTATGAACATAGATTTAAATGGGGTGGTAAATTGTGCTGTGCAGCGTGGTTGTTCGCATTTTGATGAGCGCCCGAGTGATACAGACGTTTCTTTATTGGTAATTCACAATATATCCTTGCCGGCGGGGCAGTTTGGCACGCCTTATGTTGATGATTTATTTATGGGTACGCTTAATTGTGAAGCGCATAGCAGCTTTAGCGATTTACACGGTGTGCGGGTGTCGGCACATTGCTTTATTAAACGCAGCGGTGAGCTAGTGCAGTACGTGCCATTTAATAAACGGGCATGGCATGCTGGTGCGTCTGAATTTAATGGGCAAACTAACTGCAATAACTTTAGCATTGGCATTGAGCTTGAGGGAACCGACACCACCGCTTATACTTTAGCGCAATACACTAGTTTAAAAACACTAAGTAAAGCCATAATGCAACGCTATCCAAATATAACAACAGAGCGAATTGTAGGGCATTGCGATATTGCACCAGGGCGAAAAACAGACCCCGGTAGTAGCTTTAACTGGCATTTATTTTTAACTATGCTTAAACAATCAGGCTAAGTGAGTAACAACAATGATTTTGGTTTCGATAATAATTGCATTAATACTTGAGCGCTTAGGTGCTCGTTCAGCCCATTGGCAAATTAGCTACTACGCAGACGGTTATGTAAATCGCTCGGCAAACCTGCTCACTAATAAAGGCGTATTTGGCTCGGGTGTTGGCTTTTTAGTGTGGCTACTTTTACCTGTACTGGCTATTGGTTGTTTATATTTGTTATCAGACTTTGTGCTGTGGCAACTTATTTTTAATGTAACAATATTACTCGTGTGTTTTGGCTGTGCTAAGCAGCGTGCATTATATAAGTCGTACTTAAACGCTTTAACCCGAGATGATAAAACTGCGGCTACCTTATATGCACTGCAAATGGGCCAAAATCGCACAGAAGAAGAGCAAGACGGCGAAACAGTTGGACAAACCCTGGCATGGGTTAACTTTAGATTTTACTGCGCGGTGATTTTTTGGTTTGTAATATTAGGCGTAGCCGGTGCGGTTTTATATGCACTTGTACGCACATTCGCCGATTTAGTAACGCAAGATGACGACGAAATAATAGCAAAGCATTCTAAAATGCTACACAGATTATTATTTTGGCTTGACTGGTTACCAGCGCGCATTACCAGCTTTGGTTATTTAGTAATAGGTAACTTTAATAAAGGCACTAGTTGCTGGTTACACTACGCGCTTGATTTTTCAAGCCCTAACCGCAAAGTGGTTACTTACACCGCCTTAGCCGCAGAGCAAGTAGAAAAACGCTACTACGACTGCGCGTACGAAGCCACTTGTATGATTAAATTGGTAAAGCGTAATGTATTGTTTTATTTAGTACTGATTGCGTTATTAACCCTGTTTGGTGGGCTGGATTAAAAAACATTGCGCGAGGTAAACTCCCGCCTACAGGTGGGTGTTTGTTGTAGGCGGGGCTTTATGCCGCGCTTGTTAAAATAAAAAAATATTGCGCGAGGTAAACTCCCGCCTACAGGTGGTGTTTGTTGTGGGCGGGGCTTTATGCCGCGCTGGTTAATTAAAAAAACATTGCGCGAGGTAAACTACCGCCTACGGGTAGGTGTTTGTTGTAGACGAGGCTTTATGCCGCGCTGGTTAAAATTAAAAAACTGCGCGAGTTCAAGTAATATATATACAATCCCAATGAGGATAAAAAGCAACACTCTTAACTAAAGATGCTCTAAGGGGATTTGCTACTATATAACGAGCACAATTAGTTAAGTCGCTTTCATCCCTAATTAAATGGTCATAAAAATCAGGTTGCCACAGCTTTTGTATTAAAAATTGCTCCCTTGCTTGTTTTGTACAGCGACCTTTGAATGTACGAATCAAGCAGCTAAGAGAAGAGCTCATTTTTAATTGAAATAACCAATGTATATGATCGGGCATAAACACAAAGGCAATCGTTTTAGATGCGTCTTGTTCCTCCAGAATTCTCATTTCATTTATTAATAATCTATTTAAATAAAGATCAGTAAATAAGCATTGTCTGTCATATGTAACTAGAGTTACGTTGTAATAGTGATTAGCTAAAGATACACGCCCTTTACGAAGTAGCTGTGATTTTTTCATTTAAAATAATCATTAGAAAAGTCATAATTTAAAAGTAGCAGTAATTTTTAAATTTGCCGAAGGTAAGGCTTTATGCCGCACTGGTTAAAATTAAAATATTGCGCGAGGTAAACTCCCGCCTACAGGTGGGTGTTTGTTGTAGGCGGGGCTTTATGCCGCGCTGGTTAATTAAAAAACATTGCGCGAGGTAAACTCCCGCCTACGGGTAGGTGTTTGTTGTAGGCGGGGCTTTATGCCGCGCTGGTTAATTAAAAAAACATTGCGCGAGGTAAACTCCCGCCTACGGGCTAACACTTAAACTCTCCGTTATCACTTTTACCCTCCCTGGTCTGACCAATTTATTTTCGTCTCATTTACCTTTCTTTATTTATACTATTTTGTGTATTCTTTAAACTTTGCGCTGAATGCGTTACGCTGGCTAAGTGTCCTTAAAGCTACTGTAAATTGACAGCAATTAGGCTTTTTGTTACCGTATGTCAAAATTTGGTATGACCAATTTACCTTTTGGCTAAATTGTTCAGTTCAAAGCCTGGTTTTAAGGGCTTTTGGTATTTATACAACGCGGACGTTGACTGATGTCTTTAAAGATTAAAGCTGCAAAATTATCGGATGTGATTTTACAACAACTTGAGAACATGATTCTTGAGGGGTCGTTGGCACCAGGCGAAAAACTGCCACCGGAGCGTGAGTTAGCTAAGCAATTTGAAGTGTCGCGGCCATCACTGCGCGAGGCGATTCAAAAGCTTGAAGCTAAAGGTTTAGTAACCAGACGCCAAGGCGGCGGTACGTATGTAAAAAATCAGCTCGAAGAAGGGCTTACTGATCCGCTGTTTGATTTGATCAGTAAACACCCTGAGTCGCAGTTTGATTTACTTGAATTTCGCCATGCATTAGAAGGGATTGCTGCGTATTACGCTGCACTGCGTGGCACCAATAACGATTTTATTAAAGTAAAACAAAGCTTTGATCAAATTGCTTTGGTACAAGACGACTTACAACAAAAAGCGAAAGCAATAAATGCTTTTCATTTTTGTATTGCAGAGGCGTCACATAACATTGTTTTACTACATTTAGTGAGAGGCATGCAGGCATTGCTTGAGCAAAATGTATTACAAAATTTAACCGTGTTATTAACAAAATCAGATATCAGTAACCAATTAGGCCACCACCGTGGTTTGCTAATGGATGCTGTTATTGAAGGTAAGCCCGAAGAAGCACGCTTAGCTAGTAATGCGCATTTAGCATATATAGAAGAAGCATTACTGGAAGCGGGTAAAGAACATTCGCGAATTGAACGCAGTTTAAGACGCACTAAACAAAATTAAGCAAATACATCCTTACTCAAAATTAGTAAGTGGGATGTGTTAAATACACAACATTCGTATTTTAAACATAAGGAAACCTCCATATGTCTGAAGTCAATAAAATTGACGTAGACGCGCTAGAAACACAAGAGTGGTTACAAGCTCTTGAATCGGTTGTGCGCGAAGAAGGTGTTGAACGAGCTCAGTTTTTACTTGAGCAAGTGTTAGAGCAAGCCCGTTTAGATGGCGTAGATATGCCAACGGGTATTACCACTAACTACGTCAATACAATTCCGGTAGAGCAAGAACCTGCTTACCCGGGAGATGTAAATATTGAACGCCGTATTCGTTCAATAATTCGTTGGAACGCGATAATGATTGTATTGCGTGCATCGAAAAAAGATCTCGATTTAGGCGGCCATATGGCGTCTTACCAATCGTCTGCGGCATTTTATGAAGTGTGTTTTAACCACTTTTTTAAAGCACCAAACGATGTAGACGGCGGCGACTTAGTTTATTACCAGGGGCATATTTCTCCGGGTATTTATGCACGCGCATTTGTTGAAGGGCGTTTATCGGCATCGCAGCTAGATAACTTCCGTCAAGAAGTAGGTGGCGAAGGTTTACCGTCGTACCCGCATCCTAAATTAATGCCTGAATTTTGGCAGTTTCCTACGGTTTCTATGGGCCTTGGTCCTATTTCGTCTATTTACCAAGCACGCTTTTTAAAATACCTAGACGGCCGTGGCTTAAAAGACACTAAAAACCAACGTGTATATGCGTTTTTAGGTGATGGCGAAATGGATGAGCCAGAATCACGTGGCGCTATTTCATTTGCTGCACGCGAAAAGCTAGACAACCTATGTTACTTAGTTAACTGTAACTTACAGCGCCTAGATGGCCCAGTTATGGGTAACGGTAAAATTATTCAAGAGCTAGAGGGCCTATTTAAAGGCGCTGGCTGGAACGTAATTAAGCTAGTGTGGGGCAGCGGTTGGGATATATTACTGGCTAAAGATAAAACCGGTAAGTTATTACAACTAATGAACGAAACGGTTGACGGCGATTACCAAACGTATAAAGCAAAAAATGGCGCGTATGTACGTGAACATTTCTTTGGTCGTTACCCTGAAACAGCAGCACTTGTTGCTGATATGACAGATGACGAAATTTTTGCGCTTAAGCGTGGTGGTCATGAGCCATCTAAATTATTTGCTGCATTTAAAAAAGCAGAAGAAACCAAAGGTCGTCCTACTGTTATTCTTGCTAAAACCGTTAAAGGTTACGGCATGGGTGAAGCAGCTGAAGGTAAAAACATTGCGCACCAAGTTAAAAAAATGGACATGTCGCATGTTGCACACCTACGCTCACGCCTAGGCCTTGACGATTTAATATCTGAAGAGCAACTAACCGAACTGCCTTATTTAACACTTGAAGAAGGCACTCCTGAGCACACTTACTTACACGCTCGTCGTGAAGAGCTTAAAGGTTATACACCTAAGCGTATTGCACGCTTTAGCGAAAAGTTAACAGTGCCAGAAGTAGAAGCGTTTAACCCGCTACTTGAAGAACAAAAACGTGATATTTCTACCACTATGGGTTTTGTTCGTGCACTTAATATTTTATTAAAAGATAAAGGTATTGGTAAAAACATAGTACCTATTATTGCCGACGAAGCACGTACCTTTGGTATGGAAGGTTTGTTCCGCCAAATTGGTATTTATAACCCGCATGGCCAAAACTACACACCTCAAGATCGCGATATTGTTTCTTACTATAAAGAAGCTACATCGGGTCAAGTACTGCAAGAAGGTATTAACGAGTTAGGTGCAATGTCGTCATGGGTTGCTGCAGCAACATCGTACAGCACTAACGATTTACCAATGATCCCATTTTACATTTACTACTCTATGTTTGGTTTCCAACGCGTTGGCGACATGGCATGGATGGCAGGGGATCAGCAAGCACGTGGTTTCTTATTAGGTGCAACAGCAGGGCGTACTACGCTTAACGGCGAAGGCTTACAACACGAAGATGGCCACAGCCATATTCTTGCCAGCACAGTACCTAACTGTATTTCTTACGATCCAACGTATGCATACGAAGTAGCGGTTATCATTCAAGATGGTATTCGTCGTATGTATGGTGACGATCAAGAAAACATTTACTACTACTTAACGTTAATGAACGAAAACTACCATCAGCCAGCTATGCCAGAAGGCGCTGAAGAAGGTATTCGTAAAGGTATTTACAAGCTAGAAAGCTACACAGGCAAAAAAGCCAACGTACAGCTATTAAGCTCGGGTACTATTATGACTGAAGTACGTAAAGCAGCTAAAGTATTGAGCGAAGACTACGGTGTTGCGTCTGACGTATTCTCAGTAACGTCTTTCAACGAGCTAACGCGCGATGGCCAAGATGTTGAGCGCTTTAACATGCTTAACCCTGAAGGCGAGCAAAAAACAGCGTATATCACTAGCGTATTAAGCGATTTAGTAACGGTTGCAGCAACCGATTACATGAAAAACTACGCAGAGCAAGCGCGTTCGTTTATCCCTAGCAATAACTATAAAGTGTTAGGCACCGATGGTTACGGCCGCTCTGATAGCCGCGAAAACCTTCGTCGTCACTTTGAAGTTAACGCAGACTACGTTGTAGTTGCTACGTTATCTGAACTTGCTAAACGTGGTGAAGTTGAAAAGTCGGTAGTTATTGAAGCACTTAAAAAGTTTAATATCGACACCAACAAACTTAACCCACTGTACGCATAAGAGGTTTGCAATGAGTATTGAAATTAAAGTACCCGATATCGGTGGTGATGAAGTAGAAGTAACCGAAATCTTAGTAGCCGTTGGCGACGTTGTTGAAGTTGACCAAGCATTACTAACCGTTGAAGGCGACAAAGCATCAATGGAAGTACCGGCCGACACAGCTGGCACGGTAAAAGAGATTAAAGTAAGCATTGGCGACAACGTAGCTACTGGCTCTTTAGTGTTTATCTTTGAAGGCGAGAGTGAAGGCGAAAGTGCAAGTGAAGCTAAAAGCGACACTGCAGCAGAGCAAAAAGCGCCTGCAACTGACGCTAAACCAGCACCAGCTGCTTCTGGCTCTGCAGCAAAAGACGTAACCTTGCCAGATATTGGCGATGACGAAGTTGAAGTAACAGAAATTTTAGTAGCCGTTGGCGACAGCGTTACTGAAGATCAGTCTATTTTAAGCGTTGAAGGCGACAAAGCATCAATGGAAGTACCTGCGCCATTTGCTGGCACAGTTAAAGAAATTAAAGTAGCGACTGGCGATACAGTAAAAACCGGTTCATTGGTATTTGTATTTGAAGTAGCGGGTAGTGAGTCTGCAGCACCAGCTGCTGAGTCAACACCAGCCGAAACTAAAGCAGCGCCAGCGGCCGAGCAAAGCTCAGCATCAAGCACAAAAGAAGTTAACGTGCCTGATATTGGTGGCGACGAAGTTGAAGTGACCGAAATTTTAGTAGCCGTTGGCGACAGCGTTACTGAAGATCAATCGTTACTAAACGTTGAAGGCGACAAAGCGGCAATGGAGCTTCCGGCACCGTTTGCAGGCACAGTTAAAGAAATTAAAGTAGCTACGGGCGATAAAGTATCGACCGGCTCGTTAATTTTTGTTTTTGAAGTTGCTGGTGGCGCACCTGCTGCAGCAGCTAAACCTGAAGCCGAAAAGTCAGCACCTGCTGCTAAAAGCGAAAAACCAGCACCAAAAGCCGAAACAGCGACGCAATCTGCTCCAGCAGCTAGCAACGAAAGCTTTGCTGATAACAGCGCGTATGCACATGCATCGCCTGTGGTACGCCGCTTAGCACGTGAGTTTGGTATAAACCTAGCTAATGTAAAAGGCTCTGGTCGTAAAAACCGCGTAGTAAAAGACGACGTGCAAAACTATGTTAAAAACCTAGTTAAGCAAGTTGAATCTGGTCAATTGTCGGCAGGTAAAGGCAACGCAGGCGGCAGTGAGCTTGGGCTTATTCCATGGCCTAAAGTTGATTTTGCTAAGTTTGGCGAAATTGAAGAGAAAAAACTATCGCGTATTCAAAAGCTATCGGGTAAAAACTTACACCGTAACTGGGTGCAAATCCCACATGTTACTCAGTTCGACGAAGCCGATATAACAAGCCTTGAAGAATTCCGTAAAGAGCAAAATGCGCTTAACGAGAAGAAAAATCTAGGTGTTAAAATTACGCCATTAGTATTTGTAATGAAAGCCGCAGCAAAAGCATTGGCCGAATTTCCAACTATTAACTCGTCACTGTCTAACGACGGCGAAAGCTTAATTCTTAAAAAGTACATTAATATTGGTGTAGCGGTTGATACGCCAAATGGTTTAGTAGTACCTGTGTTTAAAGATGTTGATAAAAAAGGTATTATTGAACTATCGCGCGAGCTAATGGAAGTATCAGCTAAAGCTCGCGACGGTAAGCTTACCTCGGCAGATATGCAAGGAGGCTGTTTTACTATTTCAAGCTTAGGCGGTATTGGCGGTACGGCATTTACGCCGATTGTTAACGCGCCAGAAGTGGCTATTTTAGGTGTGTCTAAATCTGAAATGAAGCCAAAATGGAATGGTAAAGAGTTTGAACCAAAACTTATGGTGCCATTGTCAATGTCGTACGACCATAGAGTGATTGACGGTGCGCTAGCAGCACGCTTTACTGTTACGCTGGCAAGCTACATGAGCGATATTCGTCAATTAGTGATGTAATTGCTAAAAATGTATGAAATCAAATCCCAGCCAGTTGTTTTTTGCTGGGATTTTTACCATTTGCAATGATACAATCTTTGCACAGAATTTCTGCCTCGCAGAAGCATGGCAGTTAAACCTTGGGGCTGTGTCCCGTTCAAATAATTAAGGTAATAGCATGAGCAACGAATTAAAAACTCAAGTTGTTGTACTAGGCGGTGGTCCTGGTGGTTACTCTGCGGCTTTCCGTGCTGCTGACTTGGGCTTAGAAGTTACACTAGTTGAGTCTCGCGATACACTAGGCGGTGTATGTCTAAATGTGGGTTGTATCCCTTCAAAAGCGCTTTTACATGTAGCTAAAGTAATTGATGACGCAGCGGCAATGGCCGATCATGGCGTTACTTTTGGCGCACCACAAATTGACTTAGACAAAATCCGTTCATGGAAAGACTCTGTTATTGGCCAACTTACTGGTGGCTTAACTAGCATGTCGAAAATGCGTAAAGTTAAAGTTGTATACGGTTACGGTAAATTTACTGGCAGCAACACCATTGCTGTTGAAGGCGCCGACGGTACAACAACAATTACCTTCGATAACGCAATTATTGCTGCAGGTTCTAAACCAGTTAGCTTACCTTTCATCCCAGAAGATGATCGCGTAATTGACTCAACTGGCGCACTAGAGCTTAAAGATATCCCTGAAAAGCTACTTGTACTTGGTGGTGGTATTATTGGCCTTGAAATGGGCACAGTATACCGTGCACTAGGCTCAGCAATCGACGTAGTTGAATTTGCTGATCAACTAGTACCAGCTGCTGATAAAGACATTGTTAAAATTTACCAAAAGTACGTAAGCGACAAATTTAATGTAATGCTTTCTACTAAAGTAACGGGCATTGACGCAAAAGACGATGGCCTATATGTAACGTTTGAAGGTAAAAACGCACCAGCAGAACCAGTACGTTACGACAAAGTACTTGTAGCAGTTGGCCGTACACCAAACGGTAAGTTACTTGATGCAGATAAAGCAGGCGTTAACGTTGATGATCGCGGCTTTATTAATGTTGATAAGCAGCTTAAAACTAACGTTGAGCACATTTTTGCAGTGGGCGACATTGTTGGTCAGCCTATGCTTGCGCATAAAGCGGTTCACGAAGCACACGTTGCAGCTGAAGTTATTTCTGGTCAAAAACATTACTTTGATCCTAAATGTATTCCTTCAATTGCCTACACAGATCCAGAAATGGCGTGGGTTGGTGTAACTGAAAAAGAAGCAAAAGAGCAAGGCCTTAGCATTGAAACTGCGGTATTCCCGTGGGCTGCATCAGGTCGTGCAATTGCATCTGCACGTACTGAAGGTTCTACTAAGCTTATTTTTGATAAAGAAAGTGGCCGTGTAATCGGTGGCGCTATGGTTGGTATTAACGCAGGCGAAATGCTGGGCGAAATTGGCCTAGCAGTAGAAATGGGCGCAGATGGCGAAGACTTAGCACTTACCATTCATGCTCACCCAACATTGAACGAATCAATTGGCTTAGCAGCTGAAATTTACGAAGGTTCAATCACTGACTTACCAAATAAAAAAGCAGTTAAAAAGAAAAAGTAATTTCTTTTAGTTAATTGTTTAAAAACCCAAGCCCAGCTTGGGTTTTTTTATGGGCGAAAAGCAGGTTGTAGGTATTAGGTATTAGGCAGAGCTCAAACCAAGCTCAGTGTTTAGGCCGTCCGTAGGCGGGGCTTTATGCCGCGCTTGTTTAAGGTTCAAAAAACATTGCGCGAGGTAAACTCCCCCTACAGGGTTGTATCACCTTGTTAATACCTAAAGCCCTTACATATCTATTTTCATCAAATTTAGCTACAATGCGCGCCTAATTTATTTAAGGTAAACCCCCCAGTGAAAAATGCCGTTTTAGCATTACGTGCCCAACAAATAAGCGAATCGCGCCGTGAGTTTAACGCTCGAGGCGCTAAAATGACACGTTGCCAGCAATGCCTACTTGCAGAGCTTTACTGTATTTGTGAAGGGGTTGTACAAGCCGATTGCGACGCCGCTGTTTGTTTACTTATGTATCATAATGAAAGCTTTAAACCTTCAAATACTGGGCGTTTAATTGCCGAAATAGTACCTGAAAACTATGCATTTAGATGGGACAGAACTGATCCCGATGCCAAACTTTTAGCATTAATAAACGATCCGCAATATCAACCTATGGTTGTATTTCCTGCTGAAGATGTAGAGCCGGGCAGAGCCGTAACTGAAGTAAATATAACAGCCGGTAAAAAACCGCTATTTATATTTCTAGACGGCACCTGGCGCGAAGCTAAAAAAATGATCCGCAAAAGCCCGTATTTAGATAACCTTCCGGTATTGTCGATCACTGCCGACAAACTCTCAGACTACCGCCTTCGCGTTGCTCCCCATGCGCATCAACTTGGCACCGCAGAAGTGGCCATTATGGTGCTAGCGTTAGCGGGAGAGAAAGATGCAGCCACAAAACTAGAACAGCATTTTATAAAATTCCGCGACGCGTACTTATTAGGTAAACGCAATAAAGGCAGGCCAGAGTAAAAGGGCTGGTTTCAGGCAGAGATTAAACCAAAATCGGCGTTTAATTTCCTCGTAGGCGGGGCTTTATGCCGCGCTTGTTAAAATTAAAAAACTGAGCGAGGTAAACTCCCGTATACAAGTCAGGCTCGGTCTATATCACTTAGCTAGAACTTAAAAGCTAGAACCTTATATCTAACGCTTTTAATATTTTTATAATTTATAACTTCTTCCCTGCTTCCCTCACATTACTCAAAAAACAAACTACTCTTTTAACAATAGTTATTTGTAACTAAAAATACACTCAATATAATCAACTTTTTTACTATTTAAAAAAATAAAACAAATAAAAAAGCATTTCATTTGCGCCTTTTACATTTATAAATTATAGTTCAGCGATATATCACCCTAAGGGAATATCATTCAAATGAGTCAGCAAAAACAAGCGATAGTCGACCAGGAAGTTACTTTTGGTATTGATGAAGAACTACTCTCTACTACAGATTTACAAGGAGTCATAACTTACGCAAATGATAACTTTTGTAAAGTTGCTGGATATACATTAGATGAGCTAGTAGGTAATAACCACAGCATGGTGCGCCACCCTGATATGCCCAAAGCTGCGTTTGCCGATTTATGGTCTAATTTAAAGAATGATATTGCTTGGCGAGGTGCAATTAAAAACAGATGTAAAAATGGTCAATACTACTGGGTTGACGCATTTGTAACGCCAATTTATGAAAATGGAAAAAAATAGGCTATCAATCTGTTAGGCGCCGACTATTACCTGAGTACTTAAACAGCGCAGAAAATCTGTATAAGCGTATTAATAGTGGCAAGTCTATAAATACATTTACTCATAATCTGTCGGCACTCAAACTCCCTCTATATTTATGCTTTAGTGCACTTTTTGCTTGGTTAGCTAGTTATTCACTGTGGTTTATTTTGCTGTTTATTCCTCTGCCTTTTGTTATTTATTATGATCAGCTCGTTTTATCGCAGCGATACCTTAAAAAAAGAAAAACTGAGTCAGACAGTATCTCTCGCCATGTGTTTTCGGGCAGTAATATATTTAGTTTTGCTGATTTTCAAATTAAATTACTCGAAGGAAAAGTCACTACAATAGTAGGGCGGATCATCGATGGAACATTGAGTTTAGAAAAGGGTGCCAACTCACTCAAAGCCGTTGCTCAAAAATCTAAATTGGGGGTTGAAAAAGAAGCTGCAGAGCTACATCAGGTTTCGTCAGCGGTTGAGCAAATGGTTAACTCAATTGATAACGTTGCCAAAAGTACTGTTATAACTACCCAGAAAGTAAATCAAGCGCATTCAAATTGTGAAGCAGCTACGCAGGCTATGTCGCAAACTATGGATAAAGTTTCTTTACTCGCAAATGAGGTAGATAATTCAGCTAATTCAGCAACAGAATTAGCCAAAGAGGCAGGTAAAATTGGCGATATCATGCAAGAAATTCAAGGTATTGCAGATCAAACTAATTTACTTGCGTTAAACGCAGCCATAGAGGCAGCGCGTGCTGGAGAGCATGGTAGAGGTTTTTCTGTCGTTGCAGATGAAGTTCGCGCGTTATCAAGCAGAACCCACTCTGCCACTGAGCAAATACAAACATCTATAGCAGAAATGCAGTCAACGTTATTAAGCTGGTCTAAAACGATGGAAGTTGGAAAAAACGCTGCCGAAGACTGTGTTAAAGAAACACGCCAAACACAAGACGTTGTTTCTCAGGTGCATCTTTCTATTAGTGATATTTCAGATCTCACGAGCCAAATATCTACAGCTGCCGAAGAACAAAGTATGGTATCGCAAGAGATTAGCCGTAACATTTACAATATTAGTGAAACCTCAAGCGAAAACCTAACTCAAGCACAATTAGTAGAAGTCGAATCAGATTCTATTGATAAACGCTCAAAAATGCTTGCATCATTAGGGCTATCTTTCAAAGTAGATTAAAGGGCGGGTAAGAGCAGGTTTCAGGCATTAGGTTTTAGGCAGAGATTAAACCAAAATCGGTGTTTAAATTACCCGTAGGCGGGGCTTTATGCCGCGCTTGTTAAAAATCAAAAAAGCGTAAGGTAAATCTACTACTACTACAAGCTAGGTATTTTAAGCTTATTTAATGTGGGTTTTAAAAATATAAAAACTGGATAAACAACTTAAAGGATTAATACTTTTTTGATTTTTGATTTTTCTTGAGGAAAGAAAAATTGGGGCGATTGACGGGGCTTGAACCCGCGACAACCGGAATCACAATCCGGGGCTCTACCAACTGAGCTACAACCGCCACAACACACCTTGGTTGGTGTGAGGCGCATAATACATAAAGTATTAAAAGTTGTGAAGCAAAAAAGTGAAAAAAATTAAAAAAAGAGCGAAATAGCATGTTTAGTGTGTGTTTTGCACGAAAAGCAGTCAAGTTAACTAATGTTTTAATAAGTAACTGGATTAAAACTTATTTATGCAAACCCATTATGTAGTGAATCTAAAATGTAAATAATATATAATTTGCCAATAAAATCAGATGAACGACTTTCAGGGACCACAAAATGGAATCGGTACTCAATTGGCTTAATGAAAACTCAGGCCTAATCTTACACTATGGAATACAAGCGGTAATAGCGCTGGTTATCTTTTTATTAGGTGGGCGAATTGCAAAATTTTGTGCAAACTTAACCGAAAAAGCATTCGACAAAAAGAAAGTAGACAAAGCAGTAGGCTCATTTGTTTCTAGTATTGTATTTGCCATAGTATTTATGGCGACCGTTTTAATGGCGCTGTCGCAAATAGGGATCGAAACAACCTCATTTATTGCTATTTTAGGTGCTGCTGGTTTAGCTGTAGGTTTAGCACTACAAGGCTCGCTTTCTAACTTTGCATCAGGCGTGCTGATTATTTTACTACGCCCTTTTAAATCGGGTGACTACGTAGAGGCAGGTAATAAAGCCGGCACTATTAAAAAAATCGAAATATTTTCAACAGAGCTGCGCACCCCAGATAACAAAGTTATCATAATGCCAAATTCAAAAATCATGTCAGATGCAATCGTTAATTACTCACGAGAGTCAACACGCCGTATAGATTTAGTAATTCGTGTAGATTACGATGCCGATTTACGCAAAGCGAAAGAAGTGCTTAAATCAATACTCGATAGCGAGTCACGCATTTTAAAAGATCCGGCTTATAACGTATCAGTATCTGAGCTTGCTGAATCAAGCGTAAACTTTATAGTTCGCCCGTGGGTTGAGTCAGCCGATTATTGGCCTACGTACTGGAGTTTACTCGAAGAAATTAAAATTATATTTGATGAGCAAGGGATCAATATTCCAGCTCCTCAGATGGATGTACATTTACGCAAACAAGATTAATTTACTTACAGCTATACAAAGGTTATTTTTAAATGAAACTAAAGCTTTTATCAATTTTAGTTGCAGCAACAGCAGCAACTAACGCATTTGCAGACGACGCTGAGCAAAAAACCTGGGAAGTTACCAGTGAGCTAGGCGCTATTATTACCAGCGGTAACACCGAAACCACCACACTTAAAGGTGGTATTAAGGTATTGCATCATCTAGAACGTTGGAATAATGAGTACAAAATCGACGGTATTTATAAAGAAGACGAAGTAGAAAACGACGATGGTACAAAAGACAAACAGCGTACTAACGAAAAATACGCTATTTCTGCACAAGGCAATTACAAATTAAATGAAAAACACTCGCACCTATTCATTTATGGTTCACACGTTTCAGACTATTTTGGTGCCTATAGAAGTGAATCGGTAGTTTCTGCTGGTTATGGTTTACGTTTATTAAACGAAAAAACCATGTGGTTAAGTGCCGAAATTGGTCCTGGTTATAAGTACTTTAAGTATCCAGATGTAAGCACAGAAGTTGACGAAAATGGTAATTCACTTGCTGGTGAATACGAAGGCGAAATTATTGCCTTAGGTAAATTAGATTACAACTGGAAGATTTCTGATAACGCTCGTTTTACGCAATTAGTAACAGTAGAGTATGGTGACACCAACACCAAAACACGCTCAGAAACTGCACTACTTGCTAAAATAAATGGTTCATTACAAATGAAGGTTGCTTACAATATTATTAACAACTCAGATGTTGCTGATGACAAAGAAAGCACCGATACAGAGACCTCGCTAACACTGGTTTACAGTTTTTAACCAATAATACCAAGTTAATGACATTTAAATGACTAAAGGGGCAAAAGTCCCTTTTTTATTTGTTCAATAGTAATGTAGAATACACAGCAATTCTTGTTGTAGACCTAGGGAAATACCTACTCGTGAGCCTTTTTAAACACTTATTTAGTGCTTTAGTATTAATATGTAGCTTTAGTGCATTAGCATTCACCCCGAGTGCGTCGCAAATAGAGCAATTTAAAAAACTACCAAAGTCTCAGCAGCAGGCATTGGCAAAGCAGTACGGTGTTGACCTATCGGTAATAACTGGGTCAAGCCAATCAAGTAATCAACCTCAAGTTGAAGAACCCACAATCGGTCCTCGTTTAGTACAACAAGAGCAAGCAGCAAAAGCAGAACCAGCAAAACAAAACCCTAATACAGTTAAGCCATTTGGTTATGAACTTTTTGCCGGTGAACCGACTACATTTATGCCTAGCGAAACCGCAGCAGTGCCCGACACCTACTTAGTAGGGCGTGGCGATCAGCTACTAATTAACTTTTATGGTAAAGAAAGCGATAGATTTGAAGTGATCGTTGATCGCGAAGGGCGCATTAGCATCCCTAACTTAAGCCCAGTACAAGTTGCAGGTTTAACCTTCGCTGAGGTTAAAGAATTAATAAAAGTTAAAGTAGAACAAGAAATTATTGGCGTTAAAGTATTTGTGTCGCTTGGTCAGTTACGCAGCATGCGTATTTTAGTACTTGGCGAAGCATACAAGCCTGGTAGTTATAATGTATCGTCTTTAACTACTGTGTCGCATGCATTATTTGTAAGTGGTGGTGTATCTGATATTGCTTCATTGCGTAACATTCAAGTAAAGCGTGCGGGTAAAGTAGTTGCTAATTTTGATTTGTACGACTTACTTATTCATGGTGATAGCAGTAACGATATAACTTTAAAGCCCGGTGACGCCGTATTTGTACCTTCAGTTGGTGCACAAGTAAAAGTAGAAGGCTTAGTGAAACGCCCAGCTATATTCGAACTTAAAAAAGGCGAAACGGCGAAAGAATTACTAGCTATGGCTGGCGGCTTAAAACCAGGTGCCTATACAAAAAATGCAGTGGTAGAGCGTTTTAACAACAATCGTAAAGAAGTACTTACCGTAGACTTTTCTGCTAATAGCATAAACTATATTCCCCAAGACGGCGACCGCGTACGCTTTAATACCATAAGCTCACAATATAAAAATTCAGTTAATTTAGTCGGTGCCGTAGTACGCCCTGGTAGCTATCAATGGCACCAAGGTAAACGTATTTCCGATGTTCTAAAGTCGGTACGTGGCGATCTACTTCCCCAAGCTGATTTAAGCTATGGCTTATTAGTACGCGAAATAAACATAAATGGTGACATAGAAGTGCATCAGTTTGATGTAGCTTTAGCTATTATTAAAAATAGCGAAAACGACCTAGCCTTAAACGCCAACGACAAAATACTTGTATTTAGTGAGTTTGAAGAAAAACAAGATGAAAAGTTAACGTTAGCGGCAACTGGCTCAGGTACTAAAAAAGATACATCAATTGAGCAAGCTGCAACACAAGGTGAAAATAGTAACCAATTAAGTGCAGCAAGTTATACACCTTATAGCCGTAACAATTTATTAGCGCCAATCATTAAAAAGCTTAAACGCCAAGCATCGACCGAGCAAGCTATTCAGCTAGTAGAAGTTAACGGCAGTGTTACTTACCCAGGTGTTTACCCATTAACGATAGGTGGCGAAGTTGCTGACCTTGTGACGGCAGCGGGTGGCTTACTTGAATCGGCTTATACCAAACAAGCCGAAATTACCCGTATGGTTGATGGTGATGCTTCAAAAGTAGAGCATATAAAAATAGACTTTGATCAAGTAGTAAATGGTAATGAACAAAACCGTATTGCTTTACAAAGTAAAGACAGCCTGAATATTTTTGCAATTCCAAACTGGCAAGAAAACGTAAAAGTAACCTTAAAGGGGGAGCTATTATTCCCGGGAACTTACACAATTCGCCGTGGCGAAACATTAACTAATTTGTTAGAGCGCGCAGGTGGTTTTTCAGATTTTGCTGAGCAAAAGGCAGCGGTATTTATTCGCCAGTCAGTTAAGCAGCAAGAGCAACAGCAGTTAGCACGTTTGACTAACGAATTACGCCGCGATGTGGCATCTAAAAGCTTTCAAGACTCTATAAACAGCAGCACGCTTTCGTACGACGAAATGAACAAACTACTAAACGACCTAGCCGATGTAGAAGCAGTTGGGCGCTTAGTTATCGACCTGCCTTTAATTGTAAATAATCAGCAAAACTTAGTGCTACAAGATGGTGATACACTTTACGTGCCTAGTAAGCGCGACTCTATCAGCGTAGTGGGAGAGGTTAATTATGCAACTACTCACTTATATAAGGCGGGTATAAGCGTAGACGACTACCTTAAGCTAAGTGGAGGCCTTAAAGAGCGTGCCGATGACGACCGTATTTATATAATTAAAGCCAATGGCTCGGTAAAAATACCTAATACGGGTAGTTGGTTTGCAGTTAATAACTCAGAGCAACTAGAAGCAGGCGACACCATAGTAGTACCTATGGACACAGGGCACATGGATAAGCTAACGCTGTGGAGCACCGCAACACAAATACTGTATCAATTAGGTGTAGCAGTAGCTGCAATCGGTAGCCTTTAAGTAAAGTAATAAATTAAAAACTAAAACCAAAGTAATCCTTTGGTTTTAGTTAACATGTACAAAATAGTAAAAACAAAAATTAGCAATTAAATCAGTACGTAGGAACTGCAACCTAGGGGCGGAAGCGTGTCTGAATGACTTGAAAGTAAATGGTTTTACTTCCAAGTTGAAGCAAGACACCTCTGCGACGAACCGGACCGCAAGCCTGGCTGCAAGACTAATAAATAGCTTTAGCTATCAACCGAGATTTATATGAACAATAACCAAGCAAATATAAAAGAGAATAACGAATACGTGCAAAGCCATAACAATAACATCGCTGACGACGAAATCGATTTACGTGAGCTGTTTGCTGTAATTTGGCAAGGAAAATGGCTAATAATAGCAATTACAGCACTGTTCGCAGTTGCATCAGTTGTTTATGCAATTAACCAGCCTAATATCTATAAGTCAGAAGCATTGTTAGCGCCTGCAGAGCAAGAAGGTTCTGGTGGTTTGGCGGGCTTAGCTGGGCAGTTTGGTGGTTTAGCCAGCTTGGCGGGTGTTAATTTAGGTGGTGGTTCAAGTAATAAGGCACAATTAGCCATTGAGGTTTTAAAGTCACGCCAGTTTACCAGCGACTTTATTCAAAAGCATAATATCTTACCAGACTTAATGGCTGCTAAAACGTGGGATATGCAAACGAATACTGTTGTATATGATAGCGAAATGTACGATGCTCAAAACAATAAATGGATACGAGAGGTTAAAGCGCCTTTTAAGCCAGAGCCATCTATGCAGGAAGCGTTTAAGGTTTTTAGCAAAATAATAAGTGCAAGTACTGATAAAGAAAGCGGTATGGTTACCGTGTCGGTAGAGCATGTATCTCCTAGTGTTGCTCAGCAATGGGTTAGCTGGCTGATTGAAGATATAAATAAAAGCATGAAAGAACGAGATGTTTTAGAGGCAGTAAAAAGCACTGACTTTTTAACTCAGCAGCTAGAGCAAACTAAAATTGCTGATATACGTGCGGTACTTTACAAATTAGTTGAAGAGCAAACTAAAACAATTATGTTTGCAAAAGTACGCGACGAATATGTATTTAAAACGATTGATGCGGCATTAGTGCCAGAAGAAAAATTCAAGCCAAAACGCGCACTAATTGCAATACTTGGTACAATGCTAGGTGGTATGTTGAGTGTGATGCTTGTATTAGTTCGAAACTATATGAAATAGGTGGCCTATTGGGCACTTTTAAATAAAAGTATAAAAACAAGTGATTACAATGAGATGGTTAATGTTGACTGTCTCAAAATGGAAAAAAGTGTCTCAGTGGGTTGTAATAAAGCTGAGATACAAAGTTGAAAAAGTGCAACTTAATAGTGGGTGCTGCTTGCTCTAGAGTAGATTTGGAATATTTACTTTCTTAGATAAATGGCTATAAATTACCTTAAATATGCTCATATCATAGGTTTAGATATTTAGTTGGAAACAGGTAAAGTCTGGTATTTAATTAAACTACATAAGCGATACAAGATAGCTAGACACTGTTTTAATAACTTGGCTAGATAAAACACGCCATGAATATAAATAGTTCGATAAATAAGAGTTAAATTAAAAGTGTTTGATCTAAAAAAAGTTAAAAATTTAATATTCAATGCACTATATTACTTGTTAAATATGTTGTTTCCATTAATTACATTTCCTTATATTTCTCGAATACTAGGTGTTGAGGGGGTAGGCGCAGCAAGTTTAGCACTTACCACAGCAACCTACTTCACGACTATAGCTTCTTTAGGGATCCCAATTTATGGTATTAGAGAAGTTGCAAGATGCTTAGGTAAACCTGAAAGGTTAAACTATGTTGTTTCTGAATTAATGTTTATAAATGCAATTAGTGCATTTATATCCTTGTTGCTTTATTTTATCGTTATTAATTCAATTAATATTATGTCTGATAATATTACACTATACTACATCGCAGCTATAAATATCGTTCTGAGTTTCTTTCAAATTGATTGGTTATTCCAAGGCTTAGAGAAGTTTAAAATATTAGCAATAAGAAGCTTTATAACAAAGTTACTATCAATCACACTCGTATTTACATTGGTATTAGATAGTGACGATGTAGAGATATATGTTTTAATTAGTGTTATTGCTTTGAGTATTGCAAATATAATTAATATTTTTTCAGCTAAGAAAATAATTAACTTTAAATATAAAAATTTAAAGTTTAAAAAGCACCTAAAACCTATAGTGTACTTTTTGAGTACACGACTTATGTCCACTGTGTACACATTGTTAGACAGTGTTATTTTAGGCATTATGACATCTAATTACTTTGTAGGCTTATATACGACAGCAATTCGCTTAGTAAGAGTAATAACTACGCTGATATCTTCAGCAACAACTGTTTTTTTTGCTGAAGCATCACGTTTAGCCGAAGATAAAAGTATTAAATATCAAGCTCTCCTACTCGACCTATTTATTTTTTTGTTAATGTTGTCGTTACCGATAGCTATTTTTACAAGTATACTTTCAGATGAATTGATTTATATGTTTGCGGGTAAAGACTTTATGTCTGCAAGTTTGGCATTGAAAATAACTTCAGGCTTAATTGTAATTTCAACTATTACTAACTTTACGGGTGTGCAAATTTTGTACTCAAATAAATTAGAGAAAAAAGTAGCTGAATCTTTAGGCGTTGGTGCCTTTGTTTGTATAGTAATGAATTTGTCACTTATACCAATATATCAACATAATGGTGCAGCTATTGCGGCTTTATCTGCTGAGTTTTCTATAATGCTCTATCAATTTTATGTTATATATAAAGCAGGCATAAGTTTTTCTTTTATCATTAATTTACGGTTTTTAAAATTAAGCTCTGCTTGCGCTATTTATTGTATCCTTGTTTTAGTTTGCTATGAACTGACAGAGCCATTAACTTTGATAGTTCGTTTTGTCATTTTAACACTGTTTTCTCTAATCATTTACCCTATAATTTTATTTGTATTTAAGGATAAATTATTAGTTGATATTTTCTCTAAGATAAAACTATGAAATTTATAACAACAACTTATTTCAAGGACTTTGCGCGTTATTTTTCGTTTTTAGAAGATGAAATAGATTTAAGATCAAAAAAAGAAAATGTTTTCTTTAATATAAGTATTTATCCTTGCGCACATAATTTTTTTATATCAAATAATAAACACTCTATTTATCTGCCTTCATTAAGGGTGAATGAAGAGGCTTATACTTTAGAGAAAAATAATTTATTATTAGAGAAGTTAATTAGATTTAATAAAAAGTCGCTGGCTTTGTACAATAAAAATTATACAGTAGAGTTGAAGTTGCAAGCTTTAAAATATTTGAATATACTCGAGCCGATTTTTGAGCGGGAGGCCTTTGACTTTCTTATATCTTCAGGTGACTCTCGGTTGTTACCATCTGTAGTGATTTATTTAGCAAAAAAGTACAGTGTCAAAATAATTTATTTTGAACAAGGGCCTTTTAATACTACTATGATTGATGAAATGGGGGTTAATGCTAATGTTTCTTTTGCTCCTAGCTTAAACAAACTTACTGCTGAACAAATTGAAAAACTAAATAACTTCAAAACTAACTACAAGAATAAGCAAGTTAAAAAGTACTGGTATAATTATAAGTTTAGTACCAAAGAGCGGCTCAATAATTTAGCCACTCTATTCTTAATGTATCCACCTAAATTGTTTTTAAAAAAAACACCCGTTGATCTGCAAATAGGTTTGAGTTTTCAAAGTTTTTTTGTTGAAAAAATTAAAAGTAAATTTTTATTTAATACTGCCAATCACTCAGAAGCTGAAGTTGAAGTACTTCCAAAAAAATATATAGGGCTTTATTTACAAGTACCTGTTGATGCACAATTAATTGAGCATTCACCTAACTATCAATGTTTCTACGAAATGGTTAAAGATGTTGTTGATGCATTACCTAGTGGTTATGCTTTAATTATTCGTGAGCACCCTCAATATCGTAATAAATACGACAATCGAATTTACGATCTGATTAACAATAACCCTAAAATCTATTTAGGTAATAAAGTTGACTTAAATAACCTGCTCATTAATGCTGAAGTAAATATTTTAAATAACTCAGCGGTAGGTATAGAATCATTATTACTGGGTACTAAAGTGGTTACACTAGGTAATTCTTATTATTCAAATAAAGGAGTTACATTTGACTTTTATAGAGGTGCGCCACTATCGGATTTACTTTCTAAAGCGGTTAATGCTGAATTTAATCAGGAGGTAGTAGATTCATTTTTATATGAGCTGATATTCATATTTTTATCAAAAGGTCACTTCCAAGATGACTCACTGCTTTTTCCGAAATTTCCTATGGCCTTAAATAAGATTTTTAAATGAGAAAATTAATTGAAATTAATCGTATTTTTTTAACTCTTTTTTTCGTTTTATCTAGTGGTACCTTTATTTCTATTCTTTATGGACCCGCCATAAATGCATTTTTAGCTATTTTTATTGGTCTTGCTATTTACTTTACTAAAGTAAAACTTACGCTAGAATCCATTTGTGTTTTTAGCCTACTATTTATCGTTTCTATTATTAGCTTTCTTTTAAATATATCATTCGAAAGCTTGTCATTACTTACATTTATTGTGTTTTTTTTAAAGTTTTTATTATTAATGTTTTTGTGTATAAATGATCAGCATCAAGTTTACTTGTTATTAGATGGTATTTTTAAGTGGGTATTCTATTTCTCTTGTATTTCTATCTCGTTATATCTGATTAAAATTATTTTTGGTAATGTATATTTACCTATATATGAAATTGGAGAGGTAAAAACTTACTTATTCAATACATTTTATGGTGTAGACTTTAGTACAGCATCAATCGTTAGGAATTCAGGGATTTATTATGAGCCTGGTGTTTTTGGTGTTTTTCTGTGTATGGCATTACTTTGGGCTTTACGCACTTCTAGTTACTCAATTTTTAAAGTAAGTGTAATACTTTTGAATTTACTGCTAACATTTTCGCCCGTTAGTATATTTTTAGGTGGGCTGATAGTCTTCAGTGCAATTAAAAAAAAGTATGCGAGAGTTATTTTACTTATAATTATAATTATAATATTTTCTTTCTTGGTTGATTTCTTATTCCTTAAATTAAATTCGCAATCATTTTCATTACGAGCAAATGATCTAGCTTATGGGTGGAAGCTATTTCTAAATCAACCTATTTTTGGGTATAGTATCTTTAATGAGGCTATAGCTATTCAATATAATACAGACACTAATGGTTTGGCCCGAGGAAGCAGTAATGGTATTTTGTCTATGCTATATCAGACGGGGGCTATTTTTTTTAGCATATATTTATATATATTAGCCAAGGGAGTTTCACATATCGGAAATAATAATATATGGATTGGCGGTCTAATTGTAATTTTACTGATATCACAACAGCCTATTCATTTTTCAAATGTTTTTATTTTAATAGCTATAACAGGGCTTTCTCAACTATGTCTAAAAAAACAATAGTACTTATTGCTCCGACTGTTTTTGGTTTTTACCAGCATATAAAAATTGCACTAGAAAAGCTTGATATTAATGTTTGTGTTATTGATGAGTTACCTTACTCAAGATACCCCCTTATTCGAAAGCTTTTCTTAAAGCTACCAAAGCAGCTTAAAAGTCATATATTTAGAGCTTATATTTTAAATCTTAAATCTACATGTTGTGATACGTTATTTTTAATTAGAGGGGAGTTATTTACCTTTGATATTTTGAATGACTTAGAATTTAAGTTTGCTCCAAAGAATCGTGTGATGTACCAATGGGATTTTGAAAAAAACCTTCCTTTACTCAAACAGCAAATCCCTTATTTTAACCGCGTGTTCACATTTGATAAAGATGATTCCAATAAACTGAATTTAACTCATAAACCTCTTTTTTTTAATCCATTGCATCAAGCGTATGCGAAAAATAATATTAAAGAAAAGTACCTTGTTTCATTTGTTGGCACTCACCATAGTGATCGTTATGAGTTTTCTCAGCTATTTCTGAAGCTTAACCCCAAGTTAGCTAAGCAGAGTCTTATTTACTTGCTCCGTTCTAAAATGTCATTTTTTTTAAACAAGTATATTAAGCAAAATAAGCTTGGTGGGATCAGTTTTTCTGAAATAAAGAGCCGTCCTTTAACAGAAATTGAAACATTAGAGGTTCTATCTGCAAGCCGTGCGATACTTGATATTCATCAGCCTGGGCAGCAAGGGTTAACTATTCGTACATTTGAAGCGCTAGGTCTACAGAAAAAATTGATAACTACAAACCCACAAGTAAAAAAATATGATTTTTATAATCCTAACAATATTTTAGTTGTTGATCGGGGAAATCCTGTTGTACCTGACTCTTTTATGAATACACCATATGAGCCAACACCAATTAAAATTTATAATAAATATCTAGTAACGCATTGGGTGAAGGATTTTATTTAATGGAGTATACAATTGTAAATGCTGTTGCATCAAAAGAGGGAGGAGCACTAACTGTATTGCAATCCTTTATAAAAGAATGTAATCCCAATAATTCTTATATTTTTTTTATAGGAGTATCTAAAGAAAACTTTCCTGCTGCATCTAATATTCGTTACATTGAAAAAATTGGTGTTACTGGTCTAAAGCGTTTTATTTGGGATTGTTTAGGGGTATCTCGTTTTATAAAAAGTGAAAATATCAGTGTTTATGAAATCATTTCTTTGCAGAATACTGGTGTTAAGGGGGTTAAGGGGGTTAAACAGTCTGTTTATTATCATCAAGCAATCCCTTTGACTAATATTCACTGGAACCCTTTTAAAAAAGGTGAGAGACAATTAGCCTTTTATAAATACATTTATCCTTTTTTTGTAAAGTTTTTTGATAGTCCAGATGTGTCATACATTGTTCAGGCTTCTTGGGTGAAAAATGCATTATCTTCTTATTTTAAATTTAACCAAACAAAAGTTTTTATAGAAAAACCATTATTTAAGCTCGATGAGCTTTTTGTTAAAAAGAGTACAACTGATCTAAGTAAGCATCTATATCTGTTTTACCCTGCAAGTGAGTATTTATATAAAAATCACCATTTACTTATAGAGGCCCTCAACTATATAAAAAAAATAGAGCCAACATTATTAGATGCATTCACTTTTTTGTTTACTTTAGATGAGGATAGTTATACGTATCAAAAAGCTCAATTCTATGAGGTGGCGGAATATTGCGATTTTTTAGGCTTCATTGACAGAGATGAAGTATTTTCTATCTATCAAAAAGAAGGTGTGCATCTTATTTTTCCAAGTGTTATAGAAACGTTAGGATTACCATTACTTGAAGCCAGTTACTTTGGCTGCGATATTTTAGTTTCTGATTTGCCTTATTCCAGAGAAACGCTTATCAACTCTAGTGCTGCTGTGAGATATGTAAAAAATAATACACCTCAGTGTTGGGGTGAAGAGTTAATTAGCTTTATTAAAGCAAAAATAAATTAGGAGTATATATGTTTTTAATTGCAGGACCATGTGTTATAGAGTCTGAAGGCTTAGTTCTCGATACCTTTGGTAAGTTACAGGAAATAACGAAAAAGCTTGGAATTGAGTATATTGCAAAGTCTTCTTTTACGAAAGCAAATCGTTCATCCGGAAACGCTTTTACAGGTCCCGGGATTGATGAGGGACTTAGAATACTTCAAAAAGCAAAAGATCAATTAGGAGTTAAAATATTAACCGATGTCCATGATGACACGCCACTTGATGAGGTTGCATCAGTTGTCGATGTACTTCAAACACCAGCTTTTCTCGTTAGGCAAACAAGTTTTATACAACGTGTAGCCTCGATGGGCAAACCTGTAAATATAAAAAAAGGACAATGGATGCACCCAGCTGATATGGCTCCAGTTGTTGAGAAGTGTAGAGCTGTTGGTAATGAAGATATATGGCTATGTGACCGTGGTACTAGCTTTGGCTTTGGAGCACTAATTAATTACATGCCTGGTTTGACTATAATGAAAGAAACAGGATGTAAAGTTGTTATGGATGCAACACATAGTGTCCAAATGCCGGGAGCATTAAACGGTTCAACAGGCGGTAATAGGGTACATGTCCCTGCGATAGCTCGTGCAGCTGTAGCTGTCGGTATTGATGGTTTATTTCTTGAAACGCACCCGAACCCAGATAAAGCTCTATGTGATGGCCCAAACATGTTGCCCTTACAGCATATGGAAGAGTTGTTAGAAACTTTATTAGAAATAGATGAAGTTGTTCATCGCCGTCCGTTTATTGAAAAGCAACTTAGGTGAAAAACTTGAAACTAAAGAGTTTAAATACAAATATACGTCTTGTAATATTTGATGTAGATGGCGTAATGACCGATGGCTCTATATTCATTTCTGAGCATGGGGAAGAGGTGAAGTCTTTTAATGCCAAGGATGGTATAGCGATAGAGTTATTACGAAGCCATAATATATTGTCTGGTGTTATATCAGGCAAAGCAAGTAAGGCATTAAACAAGCGCTGTGAGCAATTGGCGTTCGATATTGTTGTTACTGGTTGTAAGAATAAATTACCTAAACTAGTGGCTATTTGTCGGCAATATAATGTTTCCTTGGATGAAGTTGCTTTTTGTGGTGATGATATCTTAGATTTACCTATTATGAATACTTGTGGTTTAAGTGCAGCCCCTGCTGATGCCCACTCACTGGTGCTAAACTCTGCTGATTGGGTAATGTCTAAAAATGGTGGTTTTGGGATGGTGCGCGAATTTGTTGATACATTATTAGAGAAACAATTGAAAAAGCCTTTAATAGAAATATACGTACCATTAATGAACAAAGTGACTGAGAACTATATTGATGGTATTGAGCAGTAAATGAAAATGCTAACTAAAGTTGTGATTCCTGCGCGATACAACTCTTCCCGTTTACCAGGAAAACCCTTACTCCTTATCAACAATAAGCCAATTTTCTGGCATGTTGTGCAAAGGGTTTTAGAGGCTGGGGTTTTGCTCGAAGATGTTATTGTAGCAACGGATAATAAGAAAATTGAGTCACTAGCTGTTGAGTTAAAAGTTCCTGTGGTAATGACATCACTTGAGCATATAAGTGGAACAGACCGGATCAATGAGGTAGCACAGTTAAATGATTGGCCTAATAATACTGTTATTTTGAATGTACAGGGGGATGAGCCATTAATTCCATCTCAACTAATTAAAAAGTTAATCGCATTTACTGATGACAATATTCAATTTGATATTACTACTGCTATCTCAGCATTAACGAGTAAAGCTGATTTATTAAATGCTAATGTTGTAAAAGCTATAGTGGGAGCTGATAATTGTGCTTTATATTTCACTCGTGCTTCAGCTCCATTCAATAGAGATAATCCGAGTGATTTTAGTTTGGCCTTTCGACATATTGGTATTTATGCGTATAGGAAGTATGCATTGCAAAAGTTTTGTCAATATGAAGAGGCGCCATTAGAAAAGTATGAGAAGTTAGAACAACTCAGGGCTTTAAGCCATGGTATGAGGATCGGTGCTATGGAATTTAACGAAGTAACGCCTCATGGCGTTGATACTTTGCAAGATTATCAAAAATTAAAGCAATTAATGGAGACATGATATGAGCTCTTTACTTATAGCAAAAAGTGTAATTACAACTGAAATATTAGGTTTAGAGCACATGGCTAATCAGCTTGATTCAAATTTTGATAAAGCTATTGAGGCAATAATTAATTCTACTGGTAGAGTTATTGTTTGCGGTATGGGAAAGTCTGGGCTTATAGGTAAAAAAATAGTTTCTTCTTTTGCTAGTACAGGGACACCAAGTTTTTTTATGCATCCAGGTGAAGCATTTCATGGTGATCTAGGTATGGTTAAATCCGAGGATGTGTTTATAGCTATATCGAATTCCGGTGAAACAGACGAAGTCCTAAGGTTATTACCTTTTTTAATAAGTAATGGTAATTTTGTGATCGCTATGACAGGAAAGCCCACTTCTACTCTAGCAGTAAAATCTCATTGTCATTTGAATGTCGCAGTACCGTTAGAGGCTTGTCCTTTACAGTTAGCGCCAACATCATCTACCACTGCTACTTTAGTGATGGGCGATGCTTTAACTGTAGTGTTAATGGGGAAAAGGCAGTTTAAACCTGAAAATTTTGCTCGTTTTCATCCAGGGGGGAGTTTGGGGAGAAGGTTATTAGGAAAGGTAAGTGATGATATGTTCACTGAAAATTTACCAACAATCACATTAGAATCACCGGTAACAGATGCTATAAATACTATTTCCAGTTGTAATTTTGGAGTGGTACTTGTACTTCAGTTTGGAAAGTTAAAAGCTGTGATTACTGATGGTGATTTACGAAGAGCAATTGTTAAATATGGTAAAGATATTTTTGACCTTTTAGTGAAAGATATATGTACTTTTGATCCTTTAACTATTTTACCAGAAAGCAGTATTCAAGAGGCATACGATGTTATGGATGATAAAAAAGTGAATGTTCTTATTGTTGTCGAAAACACTAGGGTTTTAGGTATATTAAAAAAATAAATTAGATAAAATAAAGGTCAAACATGTTTAAAGATAAGGTTCTACTCATCACTGGCGGTACAGGCTCATTTGGTAATGCAGTTTTACGTCGTTTTTTAGATACAGATATTAAAGAAATACGTATTTTTTCTCGAGATGAAAAGAAACAAGATGATATGCGTAAAGCATTTAATAATGAAAAATTAAAATTTTACATTGGTGATGTGCGTGATCCTCAAAGTATTTCTACCGCAATGCGTGGCGTTGATTATGTGTTTCATGCTGCAGCTTTAAAACAAGTGCCATCATGTGAATTTTATCCTCTCGAGGCTGTAAAAACTAACGTATTAGGCACTGAGAATGTACTGGAGTCTGCTATATTCCATGGTGTAAGTCGCGTTGTATGTTTAAGCACCGATAAAGCAGTGTATCCTATTAATGCAATGGGTATTTCTAAGGCTATGATGGAAAAGGTGATTGTTGCTAAGAGCCGAAACTTAGAGGGTACAAATACGGTTATTTCAGGTACTCGTTACGGTAATGTAATGGCATCTCGTGGTTCTGTGATTCCTTTGTTTATTCGCCAGGTTATCGAAAATATACCCATTACATTAACAGACCCTTCGATGACCCGCTTTATGATGACATTGGACGATGCAGTTGATTTAGTGTTACATGCTTTTGAACACGGTACTAATGGTGACATTTTTGTTCAAAAAGCGCCAGCTGCTACTATCGAAGTATTAACTAAAGCAATTCTTGAGATGATTGGCAAACCAGAGCATAAAGTTAATGTTATTGGCACACGCCACGGTGAGAAGTTATTTGAAGCATTATGTAGCCGTGAAGAAATGTTTGTTGCACAAGACCAAGGTGAGTATTACAGAATTCCTGCTGATAATCGCGATTTAAATTATGCGCAGTATACTGAAGAAGGCGACAAAGACTTATCTGCAATCGAAGATTATAACTCTCATAACACAGAGCGTTTAGACGTTGAAGGCATGAAACAATTACTGCGTAAACTTGACTTTATGCGTGATATTGAAGCTGGTAAATTAATAGTGCCAGAAGGTGTGTAATGAATATTTTAGTAACAGGTGCAAAAGGCTTTATTGGCCAAAACTTATGTATTCATTTAAAAGAAGCTGGTTTTAAAAATATTGAAACAATCACCCGAGATGATAACGACAAAAGTATTGATGAAAAAGTAAAGCATGCTGATTTTATATACCATTTAGCAGGTATAAATAGGCCTGAAAATGATGATGAGTTTAAAGCTGGGAATACTGACCTAACTCAAAAGATAGTTGATATACTAGTTAATGATGAGCGTAGTACTCCAATTTTGTTTACTTCATCAATTCAAGCTGAATTAAATAATCCTTATGGTGTAAGTAAAGCAGGAGCAGAGTCTGCTATTACTTCTTACAGGGAAAAAACAGGAAGCGCGGCTTACATTTATAGATTACCGAATGTTTTTGGTAAATGGTGCCGTCCTAATTACAACTCGGCAGTTGCTACCTTTTGTTATAACACAATAAACGACTTACCAATTACGGTACACAATGCTGATGCACCCCTTAGTCTTGTTTATATAGATGATGTATGCCATTCGTTTGTTAATTTACTAATCAACACGCCTTCAGAACCAGAAGAGTATAGCCAAGTAGAACCAGTTTATAAAACTACAGTGGGTACAGTTCTAAGCTTATTAAGTGACTTTAAACAGAGCCGCGCCTCTCTAATAACTAATAAGGTGGGTGTGGGGTTTGAGCGAGCACTTTATTCTACTTACTTAAGTTATTTTAAACCTGAACAATTTACTTATGACGTGCCTAGTTATACTGATGAACGTGGTTCATTTAGCGAAATGCTAAAAACAACTGATTCAGGTCAGTTTTCATTTTTTACTGCACATTCAGGGATTACACGTGGTGGGCATTATCACCACTCTAAGAATGAAAAGTTTTTAGTACTTAAAGGTGAAGCTTGTTTTAAGTTCAAGCACATTGTTACAGGCGAAAAGTATGAACTTACAACATCTGACCAAGTTCGTACTATAGTGGAAACGGTACCTGGTTGGACTCATGATATAACTAATATTGGTTCAGGAGAGCTAATTGTCATGCTCTGGGCAAATGAAATATTCGATAGAGATAAACCAGATACTGTCGCTATGCCTTTATAACACGTGGTTATTTAATTTTAATAAGTTTAAAGTGAAAAAATGAAAAAATTAAAAGTAATGTCTGTTGTAGGAACAAGACCAGAAATAATTCGTTTATCTCGAGTGCTTGCAAAGCTTGATGAGCATTGCGAACATATTTTGGTACATACTGGCCAAAACTATGATTTTGAACTTAATGAAGTTTTTTTTAACGATTTAGATGTAAGAAAGCCTGATTATTTTTTAAATGCTGCTGGTAAAAATGCGGCTGAAACAATTGGCCAAGTAATCATTAAAGTTGATGAAGTACTTGAAGAGGTTATGCCCGAGGCCATGCTTGTATTGGGTGATACAAATTCGTGTATATCAGCTATACCAGCAAAGCGCCGTAAGGTTCCTATATTCCACATGGAAGCTGGTAATCGTTGTTTTGATCAACGAGTCCCTGAAGAAACTAATCGTAAAATAGTCGATCATACTGCTGATATTAATCTTACTTACAGCACTATTGCGAGAGACTATTTGTTAGCTGAAGGAATTCCTGCTGATCGTATTATAAAAACAGGCAGCCCGATGTTTGAAGTGCTGACGCATTATATGCCTCAAATTGATTCATCAAACGTATTAAAAGAGCTGGAGCTACAAAAAGGCCAGTTTTTTGTAGTGAGTGCTCACCGAGAAGAAAACGTTGATTCTCCCAAGCAGCTTATAAACTTGGCAAATACGCTTAATGTAGTTGCTGAGCATTATGATATGCCGGTAATAATTTCGACTCACCCGCGCACAAGAAACAGAATAGAAGCACAAGGAATTGAGTTTCATAAAAATATTAGATTATTAAAACCACTAGGTTTTCATGATTATAATAATTTACAAAAAAATGCTAAAGCAGTGCTTTCTGATAGTGGAACTATCAACGAAGAGTCTTCTATCATGAATTTTCCAGCGTTAAACCTACGCGAAGCGCACGAGCGCCCTGAGGGAATGGAGGAAGCATCAGTAATGATGGTTGGTTTAGGAGCAGAGCGTGTTATGCAGGGATTACATATTTTAGAATCTCAACCAACGGGAGAGCAACGCTTACTTCGTCAAGTCTATGATTACAGCATGCCAAATGTAGCAGATAAAGTAGTAAGAATAATTCATTCTTATACTGACTATATAAATAGAGTTGTGTGGAAAAAATATTAATGAAGCTTGCTTTAGTCATTGATGACTACTTGCCAGACAGCACCAGGGTTGGTGCTAAAATGTTTCATGAACTCGCACTTGAGCTCTTGGCAAGTGGGCATAATGTAACAGTAATTACCCCTGCCGTAGGGCAAGCGAAAAAATTTACTGAACAAAGCATAGACGGTGTAACAGTTTGGCGCTTTAGTTCTGGTCCTATTAAAGATGTGGGCAAAGTAACACGAGCGTTAAACGAAACCTTACTCTCATTTAGAGCTTGGTCGGCTATTAAGCAACATGTAAATGAGAACACCTTTGATGGCGTAATTTATTACTCTCCTTCCATATTTTTTGGTGGCTTAGTTAATAAAATTAAGCAGTGTTGTAACTGTTCCTCTTATTTAGTGTTACGTGACTTGTTTCCACAGTGGGTTATAGATGCTGGAATGATAAAAAAAGGCTCTTTAATAGCGCGTTATTTTAAATTTTTTGAACAGTACTCATACCAAGCCGCAAACACCATTGGCTTAATGTCAGAGAAAAACAGAGAAGTATTTAGCCAAAGTAACCGCACAGATTATCCCACCGAAATTTTGCGTAACTGGGCAGATACAACCCCCGTTAATATTGAGAGCAGCGTTAATTCTATTCGTATGCAGCTGCAACTAGAAAATAAAGTTATTTACTTTTATGGTGGCAACATTGGCCATGCGCAAGATATGGCAAACCTAATGCGCTTAGTTAAAAACATGCAATATTGTACCCATGCACACTTTTTATTTATTGGCCAAGGCGACGAAGTTGAGTTAATTAACAAGCTGGCGCAACAGTGGCAGTTAACAAATTACACTTATTTGCCCTCGGTTAATCAAAATGAATTTAAACGTATATTAGCCGACATTGACATAGGGCTGTTTTCTTTATCGGCCAAGCATACTGCGCATAACTTTCCAGGAAAGTTATTAGGCTATATGGTGCAGTCGTTGCCTATTTTAGGCAGTGTAAATAGTGGTAACGACCTGCAAGCGCTAGTTAATTCAAGCGGGGCGGGGGTTATCAGCGAAAATGGCGACGATGAGCAGCTATTAAAAAACGCCATAGCGCTTTACGAAAATCCCAACTTACGTAAGCAGCTAGGTAATGGAGCATATGAGCTGTTAAAAAATGAATTTTCAGTTACTGCTATCGCCGCTAACATTGTTAAAAAATTAAAAGAGCAATAATGAGGAAAATAACCCAATCAGACATCGAACTTTTATTTGAGCAGGCTAGTAACTCGCCCAGAAAAAGAGCGCACCTTAACTTACACACCAGCTTTGATGATAAAGTGCAAAGGCTATACATAGCACTATTGCAAGGCAGTTATGTAGAGCCACATTACCATGCTTTTGCGCATCAATGGGAAATGTTTATAGTGCAAAGTGGGGTATTAAAAGTAACGCTGCACCATAAAGATGGCTCTGTAATAAGCTCTTTTTTGGTAGGCGATGAACAAGATACTCAAGCGATTGAATTTAAACCGGGCGATGTGCATAGCGTAGAATGTGTATCGGAGCATGCATTAATGCTAGAAATAAAAGAAGGCCCGTTCGTTGAAATGCATGCAAAAATATTATTAAGCTAAAAATACTTAATTGAATAATGTTTTTCTTTTTCAATAATATTACTGTTACTTTTTTAGTTATTAGGAATACAAATATCAATGGACTGCTTTATCTAAAAAATAGAATGTAGATAAAGTGAAATACCAAATTTGTTAATGGAACTATTATGTTTTTAGATCTACTTTTCACCTTTTTTATTGCGTTTGCAATTTTGTTTTTAATGCGTAAAGTTGCGCGTAGAGTAGGCCTAGTTGATAAGCCATCTGGGCGAAAATTACACTCTGGTAATATTCCGCTAGTTGGGGGGATTTCTATATGTATTACTATTATAAATTACATATATTCGCATCCAGGTATGATTAATCACGCAAACTTATATATGTTGTGTATATTTGGTTTAACAGCAGTAGGGGCACTGGACGATCGCTTTGATTTAAGTGTTAAAATACGTATGTTAGTACAAGCACTAATATCAGTAGCTATGATTTATTTTGCTAATGCTGAAATGCATAGCTTAGGAAACCTATTAGGCTTTGGTGTAATCGAGCTAGGAATACTTGGTGGCTTAGTCACTGTACTTGCCGTTATTGGCTGTATTAATGCCTTTAATATGGTTGACGGCATTGATGGGCTATTAGGTGGTTTATCAATAGTAACATTTGGCAGTGTAGGTATATTATTATCACTTTCGGATGAGCAAAGTTTAAGTTACTTATGTATATTATTAGTTGTTTGCATGATCCCATATATTTTAATGAATCTGGGTTTGGTTGGGCATAAACGAAAAGTATTTATGGGTGATGCCGGCAGTATGATGATAGGTTTTACAGTCATTTGGTTGCTTATTGGTGCAAGCCAAGCAGAAGGTAACCCAATGATTCGCCCGGTAACCGCGTTATGGCTTATCGCAGTACCGTTAATGGACATGGTTTCAATTATGATACGCAGGGTCAAACAAGGTAAATCACCTTTTAAGCCAGATCGTGATCATTTACATCATATTTGTCAGCGTTTGGGGTTGTCGTCGTTACAAACGTTAGGTCTAATTTGCTTTATTGCCTCAGTGTTTGCAGGCATCGGTATACTAGGCGAAATACTTTTATTACCAGAATACATTATGTTTTATAGCTTTATAGCTGCCTTTATAGGCTACTTAGTAATATTAGTTAATCACTGTAAAGTAATAAATTTTTGTAGACGTATACTAAACCTACCCGAAAAAGAATATTCAACAGTTAAGTAATATTAATTTGTCTTTAAAATTAGCACTCGATTTAAGGCAATTTAAAAGTGTTTAGTACATAAAAAAGCTGATTTAAAGCGTGAAACTTTAAATCAGCTTTTTTGTTTTTAAAGACTATTTTTGAAACTAAATTTTGTAAAATTTATTAAGGAATAATTATGGCACGTAAGTATTTTGGGACCGATGGGGTAAGAGGTAAAGTGGGTACTTTTCCTATTACCCCTGATTTTGCAATGAAGCTAGGGTGGGCTGCGGGCACTATTTTAGCATCAAGTGGTACTAAAGAAATTTTAATAGGTAAAGACACCCGTAATAGCGGCTATATGTTTGAATCGGCTATTGAAGCAGGCCTTTCTGCTGCCGGCGTAAATGTAGCCTTTGTTGGCCCTATGCCAACCCCCGCCGTTGCTTATTTAGCATCTACATTTAGGGCCGATGCAGGCGTAGTAATTAGTGCATCACATAATCCATTTTATGATAACGGTATTAAGTTTTTTAATAACTTTGGTACTAAGCTAAACGACGAACAAGAGCTAGAAATTGAAGCCTTGCTTGATCAAGCACTTAACAACAATGCTATGCAATGTGTAAGTTCTGAGTTGTTAGGTAAAGCTAGGCGCATTAACGATGCCGCAGGCCGATACATTGAATTTTGTAAGGCAATATTCCCTAAAGAGTTAACTCTGGAAGGTTTAAAAATTGTTGTAGATAGCGCAAATGGTGCTGCTTACCATATTGCTCCTAATGTATATGCAGAGTTGGGTGCAGAGGTTATTAGCATTAATGATAAACCTAATGGTTTAAACATTAACGAGCAGTGCGGTGCAACACATCTAGATAGCTTACAAGCCGCTGTATTAGAGCACAAAGCCGACTTAGGCATAGCACTTGACGGCGATGCCGACAGGTTAATGCTAGTAGACGATTTAGGTAGCGTAGTTGATGGCGACCAAATTCTTTATATTTTAGCAAAAGCCGCAAAACTACAAGGGAACATGCACGGTGGAGTTGTGGGTACGCTAATGTCTAACCTTGGGTTAGAGCTAGCACTTAATGATATGGATATTCCGTTTAAACGCGCTAAAGTAGGTGACCGCTATGTTGTTGAGCAGCTAAAAAACACAGGTTGGAAGCTAGGCGGTGAAGGCTCAGGGCATATTTTGCATTTAGATTACGCCACCACAGGTGATGGCATTGTCGCTTCTTTATTGGTATTAACAGCGCTTATTCAACAAAAGCAGTCTTTAAGAGAGTATGTTGCTGGTATGCAAAAATTACCTCAGGTACTTTTAAATGTGCGTTTAACAAAAAATAATGCAGATGAGATACTCAATACCGATGGGGTTAAGCAAGCAGTAGTAGAAGCTGAAACCGTGCTTGCGAATACAGGGCGTGTTTTACTACGTAAATCGGGCACTGAGCCGCTTATAAGGGTTATGGTTGAATCAACTGACTCTGTTGTATCACAAGCGCAGGCTGAGCATATAGCTACTGCAATAAAAAAGCTGCTATAAATTATTAGATTTTAAACGATACAGTCTGCTTTATTTACTGATAATAGATAATAAATGCTTACTCATAATGGGCGGCTAAAACACACGTTGGCGCTGGTGGCGAAATTCAACTGACTGATGCGATTGATGCGCTAATTGCACAGGAAACAGTAGAAGCGTTTCATATGAGCGGCCGCTCGCATGACTGTGGTGATAAGCTCGGTTATTTAAAAGCCATTGTAGAATACAGCATGCGCCATGAAAGTTTAGGTGAAGAGTTTACTGAGCATTTAAAATCGCTTGTAAATTAGGATTGGCTGTAAAAAAATAATTGCAGCCACTTTTTGTAGTTCAAAAAACACCCGTTTAACTACTAAAAACTATAACGTATAAATCATATCAGCCCGTTACTTAACGGGCTGATATGATATTTACTTACCTAAATTAAACCTCGCCAAATAGCCATTTAACATTAATCGTCGTTGCCGCGAGGAACAGTGTAACTTCCACACTCACCATTATCTAAATCAATAAAGGTAATAGGCTGCTCATTCTCCATAGTATTAATGTAATTTTTAATAAAGGGAATAACAAACAGCTGCCTAAGCCTATCGTCACACATGAACTCTGTTGAATTGGTGCTCGTCACGTTATAGTCATCCGACATATCATTGCGTATTAATAGCGGATTGTTCTCAGGCTTTTTAAGCCAATTTTCTAATTGGCCTAATGCGCTACCTCCCCAATTACCGCTAAACGGGATAGGGGTTGAAATAAGCTCAATGTTAATCTCATTAGCAACAAGATTATGTGAGCGACAGTAGTTTAATTGTCGGTTCATGACCGACTGCACACACTCATCGACTGTATATGTTTGCTTATCGGCCCAATCAAAACGACTTATGCCAAATTTATAAATAACCTCCCTAGTACCTTCGGTTTGAATAATACCGCTCCATACATAAAAAATAATATGGGTATGCGAAAAAGGGCCATAAGCCGGCACGCTTTTTATTTTCTTATCACCAGTTGGTAGTAATAATATAGGCTGGTCGACCCCCGGATAGTTTGAAAAATTCCTCACGTAGTCAGTTTCACCATTTGTGTATGTAATGTGAGCATGAATGCGCTGCTTACCTGTGCTTTCTTTTTCACCACGCTCTACCTGTACCGACCATATAGGGTATAGTTTAAACTTATTTGAAATTCGGTATAAGTCGTTAATAATTTTTGCATCACTGCTTATCATGTCACACACCTTTCCACCGTCTTGTCTTTTTCTAAGTGAAGACAATGTTGTGCGTGCTATAAAGTAATCGGCAATGACAATATCAATGATGTACTTATCTTTTTGTTTAAAATAGTTTTTAAAGTCAGGACGTTGATACTCAGGAACATAATCAGATGTGTATACCTTAATATCAGTAACATGCGCTGCATCACTAAATTTTTGTAGCTCTTTTTTCACGCTTGCTTTAAATGTTTTAATTTTTTGAGGTGTGTTCATGTCTTCAAGGTCATAAGACACCGCCTGTATATTTTTTGCATATTTGAGTAACTTAGTGGATGTTTCGGCTATGCGCTTTTCAACTTTATTTCTTGCCTCTGAAAATTCAGCGATTAAGGTATAGCGATAATCGCGTTTTGAGTGAACATAATTAACTTCAACAGTTAACGATAATAAATTTGGATCCGCGACTCTTCTATTATCAAGTATGTTATCTAATTTATGCTGTAACGTTGTTTGAAGCTGCACTGCATGGTTTGTTTTTTGCGCTATTAAGGCACAAGGGCACAGCGTAATATTGCTCTCTTTAGTAATATACTGAGATAAATAGCGCAACATTCGGCCCCGCTGTTTTGATGGTTCCTCGTTAAATCCTAAAAATTGTGCAATGTGTTTTTGGCATGCCTGCTTTTGGTCAAAAACAGAGTGAGGAATGGTGCACTCGTACTGCTTAAACAAACCAATAATAGGCTGAAACATCATTTTGTTTTTAAACTCAGCATACCATTGGCGTTTATTTAGCTGCTTTAATGACATATCCATTAGCTTAGCAAACGCAGTTTGAGCTACGTTTAAATCTATCTCAAACTCTTTAGTTAATGGGTACGCTAACGTATTACTTGGGCATTGTTTGCAAATCATAAGTAACCTCTTTTGGGTTAGTAGTAAATTAAATGCGCATAAGCGCGATATTAGTATTAAATGTTATAGGTGTGGGATGCGTTTGTTTGGCGTTAAGCAATCAAACGCATAGCCATTAACTGTGTGTGCTTTATGCAATCCCGCGTTCAATCATCATTTCATTAAACGCAAAGCCATCTTGCCTTGACGCATTGGCAACATAGGGTGCGTATACGTCAAACAATAAACGTGTGTCGCTGTGGCCCAGCATGTGCGAAATGTACAGCGGGTTTTCATGTGCTGCGATATGCAGTACAGCGGCAGTGTGGCGTGTTTCGTAGGGGCGGCGACGTGCAAGGCCCGCTTTATTAAGTGTGGGGTACCACAGTTGAGTGCTTACAAAGTGGGTATTAAGCGGTTTGCCTTTGTGAGTAAACACAAATTCACTGGTTGTTTGTTTTTGTAAGCGTTTGAATAGCGAAAAGAGTGTATTACACATTTTTAAGTCGCGGCGCGACTTAGGTGTTTTTACATCCCCGAGTTCACCATTTACCCAATTGTGACGAATACGAATGAGGCGGTGATTAAAATCCACATCTTCCCAGCGAAGACCATGTATTTCACAACTTCGCATACCGGTCCAAAAACGCACCATAAAATAATCGCGCCATTGTGTAGGGGTACACTCTAAAAAGCGTTGTACTTCATCGGCAATAAGCGGCAATGAATTTGCGCGTTCTTCTTTTAGGGTTTTATAGCGGCGTAATGGATAAGGGAAGTCGTGCTCTTCTGCGGCTAAACTCAAAATAGCCACAAACGGCCATAAAATACCGTTAATGCGTTTATTAGAAAGTTTACGGACCCTTTTGGTATCGCACACCATTAAGCTTTCGCGAAAATAGTCCACATTAGCCAACTTGATCTCATTAACTAATATATTGCCAAATTCAGGAATGAGGTAACGGTCGAGCGTATTTCGTACCACGCTTTGATAGCTGCTTTTCCATTTTGCTTTTTGGCGATCGAACCATTCATTCGCGTAATCGTTAAAAAATGGATAAAGACGATCAGGGTGTTTTTCGCGCTGCAAGGCTTCAAACTTAGCGACTTTTTTACTCTCAGGAAAATAATCGCGATACTGAAACGTATCTAAATCAATCTCAGCATTAATTTTTTTAAGCGTTGCATTGGCTTTTTTAATATTAACAGGGGTTGCCATGAGCTTAGTGCCTTCACGAAAGCGCTGCCCATAAATGTGTAAATCAAATTGAATACGCCCATTGGGGCGAATGCGAATGTGAGCCATAAAGGCCTCCATCAGTTAATGGATCTATAAATAGATCTATCCCTCACCGATGGAATTCGTTAGAATTGGATCATCGGCTGGGTCAGGTTAAACACAGCGCAGCCGGTACGGGGTAGGGAGGTTGCAGCCTCTTTACCCCAACTGCTTATTTTATCTTCAGTTACACCAATACCATACACTAAGTACGAAATCGCGCAACTGATTAGAATTTCATTATTAAAATATAGCAAGTGCTGTCTATTTGTCCAGTGTTTTGTTGTTAATTTGTCGATTTTGAAATTTTTGCAAACAATGTGAGTGAGTAACGCTAATGCGCCCAACATAAACACATTAGCGTTAGTAGATAATTTAAACATCATCAAACCCCATACCAGGAAGTTGTGGATCACTAAAGTCTTCCCCACGTTTCCCAAGTTTTTTCTCCAATGCTTTTTTAGCTTCTATTACCTTGTTCATTTTTTCAGGTGCAAGTTCAATATCATCAATACATTGATATGGATTGACAGAGTCTTTATCGCTATAAAAACCGAGACTACGTTTTCCATCTTCATCTAACAACATTTGCAACTTGATTTGCTTAGCTGTTGTGATATCACTAATTTTCACTTTTGAAAGTGCACTTAAGTTAATGCGGTAAATCATAGACGATGTTTCTTTGATATGCTGTGTGGATAAAAAACAATTACCGCCAGTTTCTTCAGTTAACCCAGCTAACATTACGCAATTACTGTCTATGTACAATAGTGCTTCGTTTGCTTTTTTTACTATGCCCATATTACGATAACTTGTAATTTCATCTTTTAAGGTATAGATACTGATAACAAGCTTTTGCTCAACGACGTAGTTTATTTCTTTTTTATTAGCATAATCTCGTAAAGAAAGTAACGAGTTTGATATTACGTTATAACCATCACTAAATACTGCCCGTTCATCATCAGTATATATAGTCACAGTTTTAGATTTAGTTGATAGAGCGAGGTTTTTTAAGTTTTCAACGCCATCCTTATTCAATAATAAGTCAAATTTTGGTGCAAACCCTTCAGGAACATCAAATGGGATAATTCTGTTGTCACGTTCGATACGAATTTTCGATTCTGCTTTATTCGTTTCAAATGAATCGTAAGGCGTATATGAATTTGCGATATTGGCCATTTCTATTGCTGAGGCTGTTGGTATTGTTAGCTTCTTTGCTTGTTCAACAAACATTAAAAAATCAAGGTGTTCTGCCACTATCTCTTTAGCCAGAATATATATACGTGACTCGCCTTTTGTTAGGGTGTCAACGTGTGGGTAGGGGCTTTTGGAGGTATACTCAATATCGACTTCAATATTGGTCTGTTGTGAATGGAGACACAAACACTGCTTAAAGCTACTTGCTGATAGACTCCACTGTCCATTTTTTAATAACCAATCTTCTTCAACATCTAGACTGATTATTTGCATGCTATCATCTGCCCCCATAATTATTTTGCATGTTTTATCATCGATAATAAATGAAATCCGAGCTTCAGCATCTAATTTTATTACGCTCTTTAAAAAATCACTTATCGAAGTTTGCTCTTTTGGTTTAAGAACTATTTTTGCCATCATCAGTTATCCTTATTTTAAGGTTATATTTAAAAAGTATTGTTCCAACGTTTGCGCTAGCAATGTAGAAGGAATGAGTGTTTTCAGTGTGATAATTAATTGAGTGTTCCCACCTGGCGTTTTATGCCAGTTAAAATTATCGTCTTTACGTAAAAACTGGTTCTTAACCATATTTAATTTGTTACTGTTAAGGCTTTTTCTATTTTGGATTAGTAAAAAAGTAGCCGTATAATGCTTTAATGATCCTTTGTGGCAAATAGTTTTAAAAGCTTGCAATGTCTTTTGGTTACATACACAAGAAAATTGAATGTTAAGGGTTTCGGTATGTGATTTCCCCTGTGGTTTCTGGAGAATTATTTTAGGTTTACCCAATGTTTTAAGCGCTTTTAGCTCTTTAGAGACAAAGTTAAAATATTGTCCTTTTGCTAATTGACGCCACTGAATATTGGCTGTTTTAAAGTCTAAGGTTTTATTATTTAGTGCTTTGAATACTTTTTGACAAAAGTAATTAAACGTATTCGTATTTTTATCGATAAAATCTTCAGGTAAGGAGCTCTCCCATAGAGTTTTAAAATCACATTTATTAAATGTAGAAGGCTGTTTATTGGTCGTAGTAACTTTACCTACTATGAGGGTATTTAATTTCAATTTTTTTATAATTTGGCTCTCTGTTAGCTCAGGCTGAAACTGCTTTTTATCCTCACTACTAAGTAATGAGTGCTCTTGGCTAAGTGAATCTAAAATACGCGAAATATCATTTGAACCTACTGGAATATCATAGATATAGCGAAGCTCTGCTCGTGAGTATTGGCGATATACAGGTTTGAATAATGCAATTGTTTTTTCCATACCATGAAGGTAATGACGACGAGTGGTTGCGTAGCTAGAGTGTCCATGCTGTTTTGCTATAACATCTAATAATAGTCCGGCATTCATTTTGTCAAATAGTCGGCCTTCTAACCAAAAATCAAAACGCGCTAAACAGCTTTCTTTAGATAGCATTGCCTCTGTAGCTTCATCTTGAAGGATACTTGATAAGTGACACCCTTGACGCTGATAAGCGAGATGTAATCCCTGTAAGTAAAGTAATTCCGCACCACCATGACGCAAATGATGGAAACGTACTTTAGGACCGAATAGTGCTTTGAGTGCCTGAGTTACAGGGTAGATATAATAGCTTGAACGCAAGCCTATAGATTCGTATTCAAAACCAAGTAAAGGCTTCGTTTCATCACAGCCTGTTTTGATTTTTAATAATATTCGTATAAGTTTGGCTGCCGGCTCTGGCATAAATACAGTAATTATTCTCGTCTTTTTATTTTTAGTCGTCCCCTCTGGCGTATTTCTTATAACGATACTAAAAAGCTGCTTTTTTTGTGGGTTCACAATAGTAATGTCACCTAGACACAGCCTTAAAACTTCGCCTCTTCGCATAGCCCCGTAATACCCTAAGATGACCGCTATGCTGGCAAATAGTCGTTGCATGGCATCCCCGTTTTTTGAAGAAAGTAATAGCTCTACGGTGCTGTTTATCTGAGACACATTTAAGCAAAATGGATCAACAAGAGAAGGCAGCTCAGGGCGCTCGAACTGTTCTAGATCTAGCTCATCAGTGAGTTCTTGATGTGATGCACTGCGAAGGAAATTATATAAATGCCACGGTGTTGTTTTTTCATCTAAACGATCGAACTCTTTATGTGCCCAACGATGCAATGTTTCCGGATTAGTGGCATCATCAAAGCTTAATGGGTTTAAGCTTTTATAAAAGTTTGTATAGCGGTCGATACTTTGAGAAAGGAGTGTCTTTTTGTGAACCCCACCTTCATTAAATAGCTCATCAGTATAGTGATAAAACAGTTTAGGTATAACATTGTCGGTACCCCAAGCTGGCGCAGTAGGTTTTGTAGAGTTTTCTTTGGATGATTGTTTATGGTACTTAATAAGATTTTTATGAGGCCATGCATCAGCGGGGGCTTTTTTTTCTGCCCCTACAACCGCATTATTCAACGGGGGGATGAATAATAATTTTTCTTTTACCGTATCAATAGCATAACATTCTGTGGAATCAAGTGGCGATACATGACGCATAGGATCACTTAAGTCACGTAATAATTTTGGTGGCACTGCATAGTGGTGATGCCAAAATGATTGAAATGTACGCAACCATTCTGCGGGGCTCATTGCAGCGAAATAATATGGCTCAGTATCTACCCACCGATTAATAGCGTCCAATAATGATTTTGTTGTTAACGCCTTTTCAGGAAGATATTTATAAAAGTTTAGCAAAACCCTTAAAGGGAAAACAGGCAGTGGGTAACGTGTGAAACTCGCTTTGTCTTCATCTGCATATGAAGAAATAGGTTTAGGGTGTGACACTTTGAGTGTAAATTGTCCTTCGAAAAACTCAATACAGGTAGGTGTTGATAATATTCTTTGCCAGTATGACAAATGTAGTGGGGCAACTTCAAAGTTTAGCACGAGTAATACCCAACCTAAGTCATGCCATCGCTTATCCATAAAAGATTCACGTTGTGATTCATACCTGGCAAAGCATTGACTTGCTAATAGATTTTTCTCATGAATACTAAATAGCCACATCGTTGACTCATCCGTAAAAGCTTGTTCTTTTACTTCTGGTAACTGCCAATTACATATTTCTTTCAAATAAAATAAAACGTGATCAAGTGCACTTAATAACACCCGTTGTTTACCTGTGGGAATACTTTTAATTCGCTTATTAATATCGTTGAGCTGCTCTTTTGATAATGCTCGCTCATTAATATTCAAAGAGTTAATTAGATCGCATACCCACTGAAGGTTACTAGTTTCCTCGCAATCCATACCGAGCTCTTCACGGTAGGTAATAATACTCTGAGCCGTTAGTGGTTTTTTAGCCATGATTTGCTCCTTTTATCTCCGCTAAATTTAAAAACTCAGGGATTTTATTTAAAAAGGAGCAAAATCTGTTTAGTACGACAGGAAATAGCTCATCGCTTCCTAGTTGCTCTCCATAATTTGCATGGCCCATAAGTCGACTTATATCTTGCGACGTGAGCGTAGGAGATAGTGATGTTAATGCATGCTGGGCAAAAAAGTGTCGCAGATGGTAAGGTACTATTTTTACTTCCCCAGGATTAGCTTTTGACCACCACTTAGCCATAAACGGTCGCAAAATTTTTGCTGATAATGGCTTGACCGCCAAATTTTCATCAATCAAAAACCACATTAATGGAGAATCAAAAGTAGTAGATGAATGAAGTTGCAAGTTTTGCAGTAAAAACTCGTAGCGTAATAATGCAAGACGAAAATAGTCACATAGCCAAATAGTACGATAACGACCTTTATCAAAAATGATGACAGAGTGTTTATCGAAGCAATATTCTTTTTTAAATGTAATTTCGTGTGTTGGACGTGCACTTGTTAATGCAATATATAATAGTGCAAGTTCAAATACCCTAAAGTTATACAGCTCCAGTAAGCTTTCTAGCGTATGTTTACTTTGCTCAAGCTTTTGGCCTTGCAAGTGAAGTTCATGAAAAAAACGACGTACTGAATCAACATTTACATATCGTATTGAACCTATAAAAATAGGTGGGGTATTTATATATTTTCGTCTTGCTGCCGATATATCATAGTATAAAGAAGGTATTTTTCCTGATGTACTAAATAGGTAGTCTTGTTGTTTAGTAGTATTGCGAATTAGCTGAGAGTCATTATGCAAAATAGACTTTGTAGCGCTAAATAACTTTAAGAGTTCTGGTTCATAGATAGCTTGCGATAGTCGTTTTAAGTAGTATGTTTGGGCAACAAAAATATCAGATCTTATTTGATCACTGTCGCGTCTTTGATAATGAAAGGCACTAGAATGATGTAAGTTATCAACTCCAAGTAAAACTGCTTTTGCCGGTGTTGTTAGGCTAGGGTCGCATTGAACCATTTTTTTGAAGTAATTAAACAAAACATCCTTACGAACTAGGTATTTTGCTTTTAATATAGGAGGAGTTTGCCATTTGTCATTAATAAAACATAAGAATACCTCTTTCTCTTCTTGGCTCATCACCCAGCAATTGTTGGCTTGCTTCGTTTTAGTTATTGCATCAGAAAACCAGTGATTTAAACCATTTGGGATAGGTTGCCATTGCCAGCTAATACTGCCTTTAGTTGGGTAAGCAATAGCATATTCGATCCATGAAGGATTATTTCTACGGACACTCCTTAAACTATGTTGTTGACAAGGGGTATTGCCACTAACAATGGTGATATCTGGAATATCTTTGCTTGATTTACATGACGTGAGAGCACCAGTTAGCCACAGATATAAGAAGTTAAAAAGTGCGCGATCATATGCTGTTACTTTTGTACTTGATGATGGTTTATATACTTTTATTAATCTTATTAAAGCCGCCAATAACTTAAGAGCATAATGCCTAGCATTGGGAAATGGGGCTCCACTATTTTTAAATCTTTCTTTTGATTTTATGGCTTCTTTACTCATCGTTTATACACGTCTCATCTGGTTGTTCGTTATTGGAATCGGTTAACTTTAAAGCTAAAAAGTAGGCCCTCCTCAGCACACTAGTGATGTTTAAAAACATGAATAAATCGCATGGTATTTATTCAAAAAATTCTGCTAATGAATTTAGTTTTTATCAGGTTCGTTTAACTCCTCTAATACTTGACCGAGATACTTGAGCTAAATGACTAAGCTGTTTTTGATTGGGTACAGCTAAATTAAGAGACTTAGCCTTGTTATGCCGGCCGTGTAATTTCTGCGGTAAAGATCTGAATTCGGGTGTAAGTAGTGCTGGCTTTATTAACGCAAGGGTGGATATTATTGGCTCAGCTTCATCATAAATAATGAGTGATGCAATTAACTTAAATGCTGCATTATGACTGAGAAGAATTTTGATCAGAGGTATAATAGCTAATGCTATATACTCCCCTTCTTCTTTACTCTTTAAGACAGGTATAGGGCTAGAGTCAAGCAAACACTGAAGCTGTTCAATTGAAAAAAACTGAATGTCGGGTAGTTTTTTCTGCGTAAACCTATCGTCTGATACCACAGTAGTCAGCGTTGGGTGTTGTCGCAATTTAAGCGCGCTTAACGATAGTTTTTTAATCTTTGGCACAACATGGGTTCCTTATATAATTTAATGTCACGATTACTGGTGTGTTCATTTTGTTACTAATTAATATCGCGCTGAAATTGACTAAAATTAGAGAAGTGAATTTCAAAGGATTTAAATCTAATAACGTTTGTATTACCTCAATGGGTAACTCACCAATGCAGTGGTTTACTTTTAAATTTACGACATCATTTTTAGTCAGCTCCATTAATTGTGGGTGAACTTGTAATTTCGCATTGGTTAACTGAATCTTTTTTTTCTTATATTTCATTGGTTTACTCTATTTAATTAACGTATTCATGTTTAATTTATGGTAACCCTTTACCATTTTTGTTTTGACGATTATGTCCGGCTATGTAGGCCTACTTATTCAGGGCGAATAAACCATTCGCGTTTTGTAAAAAAACTCTTAAGAGGTAAGCGCCAAAAACATTTATCTTGTCCATAATAAAGAATAAAAAAATTTTTGTGTGTGACAGAGGTACCTATTTTTGATGCTCTACCAATTTTTTTTTAAAAAGTGAAAACTTTTGCGTTTCATAAAAACCTCCTGCATTTTTTATAAATTAATTTATTCATTTATTTATTTATGTTTAATTATGGTAACGCGCTTTTTTTGCTACAGCGGCGATTAACTCCTGCTTTGTAGGTATACTTATTTGGCGAACTAAACTTAAACATCCTCACGTATTAAAATGACTCAATAGCTAAAATGTGAATAAAATAAATAGTAAAGGAATTTTTTAATGTGTCTCAGATTAGAGACCCCTTTTTTAGCACCTGAAAAAGATCAGGCGATAAAAATATTTTTAATAAAAAACAATGTTCGTTTAAAAGTCATCAATGATGCATATTTTCAATGGCTTAGGGGTTGTTCGTTTTTTGCTTTATTAAAATAAATGTCTCTTTGAATTTTTAAAATTTTTGTGAGTTTTTTGATTGTTTTATGTTGACGATGGGGTTTTTAAGATTAAATCAGGGTTTTGTATACTTTTGTGTACGGTTTTTTTTGGAGGGTGTTAGCGGATTTGTATTTTCTGCTCGCTGCTTTATTTAAAATTTGTTGCGTATTTTTGTTAACTTTAACGCTGTTATTGCGCTAAATATTTTTTACCAACAATGCCAATGATTAAACATCCAGATATTTAATCACTGCATTTAATAATAGGAATATCAGACCAACGTGTTGTGTAATGCGGCGACAAAAAAGCACGCTTCATATTCCAGGTTTGAGTGACTACTCACCGCCTTATCAGGCGATGCTTCTTATTTCGTTAGCCGTTGCTCGGTAGTATCGAGACTTACGCAGCTTCCATAAGCAGAGACGACTGTCCAGCCGCCTTTAATTCCAGAATACCTTTATCACGGATATTGAGGGCGGCATTTAAGTCGCGATCTATACCTGTAGTGCCGCAAGATGGACAATCCCACTTGCGAACTGATAAGGGGATTTCATCCATTTTATGACCGCAACAATGACAAGTTTTAGAGCTTGCATACCACTGGTCGAGCTTCACTAGGTGCTTACCTTGCTCTTTCAGTTTGTACTCCAACTTAACGACAAAGCCATGCCATGAGGCATCCGCTATGTGTTTCGCCAGTTTGCGGTTTTTCATCATATTGGCTGATTTCAATGTCTCAACTATCACCGCTTGGTTTTCGTCAACGAGAGTTCGAGAGAGTTTGTGTTGAAAGTCAGCGCGAGCATTCGCTACTTTTTCATGGCATTTGGCAACCAGCAAACGTGCTTTTGCCCTGTTTGCGCTGCCTTTTGCTTTTCTGGATAACTGACGCTGTTTGCGTCTGAGGTTTTTCTCAGCACGTTTTACAAATCTTGGGTTGGCGGTTTTTCTGCCATTAGATTGAATAGCAAAATGAGATAAACCTAGATCGATACCTGTAACCTTACTTATCGTGTGAAGCAGTACTGGCGCTTCAACTCCATCATCAACAAGGAGCGAGGCATGAACAACTCCCACTAAACGCTGCGCGTTTTGAAGGAGTTTCAAAAAGAAAGCCTAAGCTACCTTTTTAGGCTGGTTCCCAGCCTGAATACCTAACGCCCAGTTTAAGTTAACTTGCGCACTGGCTACATCGCGGGGCTTCTCACAACCACATTCGCATGAGTGCCAGCGGTCTGCTAAGGATTTCTTCTTCTTAGCTCCGCAGTCTGGGCAGGTTTGACTTGGCTTAACTTGCTTTGTTGGTACTTCAACAAATTCGCTACTAGCTTCTTCCGCTTTGTATCGCAGCAAATTAAGAGTCATGGCTGGCGCGGTGTTCAGAATTTCCCGATTCAGACCAGCCTTTTGTTTCACCATTTTTCCGTTTTTCTCGACAGTACCTTTGGCACTACGAGTCATGTTCTTAACGGTGAGTTTTTCGGTGGCGATCAATGCCGCCACTTCAACTAATTTTGCAGTTTCTTTATGAGTAAAATCGAGTCTTTGACGGGCGATTTTCTGGTGGAGTTTGGCAATTTGATGCTTTAATTTTCGCTGGGTGCGAGTGCCTTTTTTCGCTAACGCGAGGTCACGTTGTAAAGAGGTTAATCGCTCTTTGCTGTTTCTGAGGTAACGGGGGTTTTCGACTTGCTCAAAATTACCATCCTGATCGATAGTCGAAAAGTAATGAGAAACACCCCAATCCAAGCCAACAGCTTTAGTGCCACAGTTTCTCTCAATGGTGTCATACTCCATTGAAACTGAAATGAACCACTCACCATTCTTTCGGATGATTTCGGCAGTTTTCGGCTTGCCTCCTGTGTTTCTAGCTTTACCTCGGATCTTAACGATACCAACATCAGCCAAATAAACAGCACCATGCTTTTTTTCTTTCAGGTTGAGCTTCCAACCATCACCATGAGCCTTGTAGCCCCAACCTTTAAAGCGTTGAAATGGTTTAAAACGTGGGAATCCAGCTTTCTTATCACCTTTTTTGAGCCGTCTAAAAAAACCGTCAAAAGCCAGTGCAACACGTTTTAATGTGACTTGCTCACTCTGAGCATTAGCATTGAAAATGCCATGCGCTTTACGATTATTACGCCACAGAGTGTTGATTTTGCACTGTTCGTGAAAGTTAAGACTGTAATTAGAATCACGATATGTTTCGATGCGATCACGTAAAGCCCAGTTGTACAACTGGTGATGGTGGACAAACAAATCCATCAGCGATTCTTCTTGAGAAACTGATGATTTCATTTTATATGTAACTTTACGGATTGCTTTTTTCATAACAACTAATTATATTTAGTTATTATGAAAAAACAAGCCCTAAATACGCTGTATCACAGCGTTTATAATATTCACTACCATTTAGTCCTTGTAACTAAATATCGTCATCGCTGTATCACGCCAGAGGTTGCCGCGTACTTAGAATCTCAGTACAAAAGGTTGTTAAAATCTTGGGATTGTGAGCTTTTGGAGTGCAATGGTGAGCCAGATCACCTTCACCTTTTAATTTCTGCTAATCCCAAGATGCAACCAAGTAAAATGGTGAACAGTTTAAAAACTGCTACATCAAGACTTGTGCGAAAGGAGTTTTCCGAACACTTGGGTGAGTTTTACTGGAAGCCAGTTTTTTACAGCAGAAGTTATTGTCTGGTTAGTTGCGGAGGTGCACCACTTGAAATCGTGAAGCAATATTTAGCTCAGCAGGAAGGATTTGATTAAAGCCACCACTTCGTGGTGGTGCGCCTTTCACCACCACCTAAATTAACTCGCTTTGGCTCATTAGATTTAGATGGAGCACTTGGCGCTATTGGGTAGAACTTACCCGTTTTGCTTAGGCTTACCGTGATGCTTTTAACTGAGCCAATAATTTCACGATGGATATTCGCTTTAACAGGCTTCATCTTTGGGAGCTTGATTGCGCCATCAAGCACCTTAACACCTACGCAGTGATAACTAGATTGTTTGCCCTGCCTACGTTTGAATTGCGGGTATTTGGCTTTTAACTTCGGATTGAAAAAGTTATCAAAGGCCTGATGAAGGTTAATCACCGATTGCTGCAAAGCGATGGAGTCGTATTGCTTCAACCAGTGGTATTTTCGTGATTTCTTGGCAACTGCAAGTAGTGGCTTTATATCCTTTTTAGGATTCAGAGTGACACCATACTTGCGGTACATGTGAGATTTTAAATGAAGAGCTTTGTTATACGCAAAACGCACAGCGCCAAACTGAGCAATTAAAAACTCAGCCTGTTCTTGCGTTGGGTAAATACGTACCTTTGTTGCTTTTAACATTTCAGTGCTCATCTGTATAATATCTATATATTATTAAGTTAAACTGGATTTGTAAAGTGAGTGCACACAATAAAGAGCTGTTGAGTAATTACCTGAGAAAGCGCCACAGCGTAAGCAAGTTGGTAGTGCATTTAGTTTTCACAACGAAGTACAGGCGTAAGTTACTTACTGGCGTAATGATCGAACAGTTAAGGGATGCACTTGAGTCAGCTTGCGGAAAATTAGAATGTGAACTTATTGAGATGGACGGAGAACAAGATCACATACATCTACTTGTGGCGTACCCGCCAAAACTTTCAATTAGCGTAATGGTGAATAATCTTAAAGCCGTTTCATCACGGATGCTGAGATTACAAAATACGCATTTAACAAGACAAAGTAAGAGTGCTGCTTTGTGGTCTAGGTCTTACTTTGCTTGCAGTGCGGGTGGAGCAACGATTGAAACGCTTCGAGCTTATGTTGATAGCCAATCCACACCAGATTAAAGTTCTTCGAACTTTACGCCTTATATCCCCGCCCTCGGATCGGGCGAGGGTTTACGGCGAAACTGCTAAGCATTTCATCATTTGAGGGTTGTCGGAATTAACACTGAACATATCAGCTTGTTGATACAGCTCACTTTCTAATTCTATTGCACCAATACCACAGCGATAAAACCGCGTATTAGCCTTAAAAATATCATTAATTACATCAGAGACTGCATTGGCCAATACACTTGTATCTGATGTAGGGGTAGGGAACTCATAAAGTAACGACTTTTTATAGTATAGGTCTTCGTGGGGTGAACTTGCAGCAAATATTACAATACGCTTTGTTAGCGATTCAAGGGGGTGTTTTTTGTCTTTCTTAATTGACTTGATATGTTTTTGATACCAGAATATATTAAATATTGGTATTGGAGGTTGGCATGGCGAAAAATACAAGTGTTACATTAGGTGAGCATTTTGACTCATTTATTAGTCAGCAATTAGAGACTGGTAGGTATGGATCTGCAAGTGAAGTTCTAAGAGCTGGATTAAGAGCCTTAGAAGATCAAGAATTGAAAATGAACAATCTAAGGAATATGTTGGTTGAGGGAGAAAACAGCGGAATAGCTGACTATTCATATGACACACTATTAAGTGATTTAGATAAAGAAAATCATTGATATGAAATTTCATATATCTAAAAAAGCTAAATCAGATTTAATAAAAATCGCTCGTTACACGCAACTTAACTGGGGCAGGCAGCAGAGAAATGACTATTTAAAATTACTTGATAGCGTTTTTCATCAAATTGCAGAAGAACCAGAGCTAGGTTATATTTGTGATTACATTAGAGAAGGCTATAGAAAGCGACCGCAAGGGAGTCATGTCATCTATTACAAAGAATTCGGCAAGAAAGAAGTTGTAATTATTCGAGTTCTTCATAAAAGCATGGATATACACCGGGCTCTCTGAAAACGTAACTGGCCAACAATACTGTCCCAGATAGACTCAAGTGGATCTATACGCGTTCGCCATTGGCGTTTATTAGACAATGGCTGCTCATCCAGTTTATCAATGCGCCTTGCTGAACGTTCTGAAATACCTGCTTTCGCAGCCGGATAACTTGGCTATTACGCTTTCTATGTTTCATATAAATAGCGACCTACTGATCAGTGATTCGTGTTCCCGGCACAGTGAACTCCTCCGTTCTGCTGTACCGAACCTTATCAGATCAACCGGCCAAGATAATTGTCGCTAGACCGGCCACCGTAATTGTCGCTAATAAACCACGCTTGGCTTAAAGGATCGAGAGATAGGGTATCGCTGACAATAATACTTAACCCATTGATTGATTTTCGCATGTCGGTGAATCCCGTGACCAAGTAAACTTGGTGTGTGCAAGGTGTCACAGTACGCTCAATAATTTGGCTAGTGTTTGGTTAGCTAATGTCGACTCGAAGTCTATTTGATAGCCGTTTGGTGTGATGAGTTTAATGATTGAAGGGTGTGTAAAGGCTTGCTCATGAATAACAAACGGGATCACCTGTTGCTTTTTAACCCTTATCGTTTCGTCAGAAAGGCGTTTACGCCAAACATAGAAAGTCGATGCGTTAATGTTGTTATCACGACAAAATTGAATGATGGCTAAACCACTCGATTTTTGCTGCTCAAAAATGCCTTGCCAGTGTTTTATTTTTTGCTGTTTATTCATAATTACCTCAGGTTAATATGCTGAGTAAATTATGCATAGGTAGCATTAATATTGGTATGTGGGTTTAATTGCGCGCTTACGTATAAACCGCAAGGGCAAATGACCTTATAGTGCATGATTATATTTCTACTTGTTTACAGCACCTTATTGAGCAGCATGATAATCTTGAATCGCTGTTACCTTGGAACATTAAACAAGCCAGGTGCCGTAAGCTATACGCTTACAAATAATTCTTTAGTTGGCCATATGGCTATCTTTAGATTCAGTTAGAAGTCCCCCAGTCTTTGAATCGATAGGGGGGAACACGCTTAAATAATAGGCTTGCTTTTCACATTTGAATCAAAATACAGCTTTACACCATTAACGTATGAAAAAGAGGTAGGTAAAGAAACACGTGATTTTTTACCTGTGTTTATATCACTCATTTGCAGTGAACTAGGAAATACCGTTGCAATCGGTAGCTTTGGTGCTGCTAATAGCATTGTATATATCCCCATGTTTGGAACGCTAGCTTCATGTACCACGATATAATGGCCATTCAAGACACCTGCAACAGAAGATGTAAAGCCAACAGCGCAACCCGTTTCTAAAGAGCTAGCTTCGTCTGTGATATTTACAATGTTTTTCTTCCAGAAATCAGATTTAACACCTATAAGGTTGTTTTCTGTATGCATATAACTGTAAGCTTTAACGCATTCATCGCCTGAGTAAACAATATAGTTATCAGATGGGATACGTTTATTTTTTTGGAAAAACGCACCATGAAAATCAGCGCCATCTATTTCAGCCATCGCTTCTTTAAAATAACCACCAAGTCTTTGCTGGACAATGTACGCGGCATCAACGGGTTTCGTTATATCTAATTGCTCAACAGGCACAAAATCTACAATGTAAGGCCGCCAATCACGTCGGTCGTTGGTGTTAGACGCAAGAACACCGTTACCTACAGCATCAAGAACGCCACCGAAAAGAAACCCAGTTGCAGCAGATAAGCCAACGCTACTTTTTCCTACGGTATTCGCTTGCGGGTTAGCTGAGTCGTTTACACCACGGCCTACACCTGAGTTATACCCTAATCTGGCAAGATTAAACGGCACACTATCATCGTTGTCCCACTTATATACATCTGTACTGTTGATAGTTAACGGTATTGGATCATTAGGCGCTAATACATCGTAGCGGTGGGTTGATTTACAACCACTTAAAACGGCAAGCGATATGACTGTGGTAAGTAATGCTGTTCTCATTTTGTTAATTCCCTTTTTGTTTTTATATATAGTAACAATAATTAATCTTAAGGCTACATATTGTGTGGATTATTGTTCTAAAAAGGACCAATCAACGAGAGGTCAGTTATGTATGACTCCTGATATTTTTGCATGTGCAACACTAACAATTGATGCAGATATGCTTTCTTTTGTCCAAAAAGGAGACAATTGTTGAGTTTAAATAGTCATCTATGCAGATTATAGGCATTTTTACACGAGTAAGGTGGGTGCTTTTACGCATAAAAACAGGTGCTGTACGCTATAAACCACTTTTATTTCACTAGGCCGTTTAAAATAGGTCATCTATGTATAAATATTGAGTTTTGACCTTGATGATACGGATGCTTTTCGCAGGCACACTGCCTCTTTACCTGTTAAATTAATACTTTACGCTAATGTCATTAGGTCATAGCAAGCGGTCATCCATGCAGATAATTGGTATTTTTACATGAGTAATACAGGCGTTTTCACGCATAAACGCTCGCGCTTTACGTAAATATGTATTCTTGGTCCTAAAGAAAGGCGGTTAGTGAGTTGTAATGGTCATATGTGTAAGATTCTAGTATTTATACATGAGTAAAGCAGTCATTTTCACGCATAAACACTCGCGCTTACGCATAAAACCGGTGATTTTACGCTCTAAACCACTCTCATTTCATTAGGTCTTTATAAGTGGTACATCATGTACACATATTGATTATTTACATGAGTAACATTGGCGCTTTTGCGCAAAAGCACCACGCTATACCTATCGACTTCACCCCATTTAGGCGCTGTATAGCGCGTCTAGCATTGAGTATTCACTTTTACATTCACTATTTCACCAGTTACGGATGAAGCTACGATAAAATCGCAGGCTTGAGCGCGCCAAGCCGACTCACTGGTTGTCATTTTAACGCGTAAAATCAGCCTTAAATGAGGTGAGAAATTGCCTGACTATATAATTAAAAAGTGAATTTTTACACTTTTTTATCTCAGACTTTTAGTGTGTTAGCGTGTCGTAAATGGCCAGATTGAGACACGGTGAATCCCTTTTTTATGGGCATTATTTAATATGTTGGCATATTAAAAAGTGAATTTTTACACTTTTTCATCTCAGACTTTTGATGTGCTAGCGTGTCGTAAATGGCCATATTGAGACACTTTTCACTCGCATTTTGCCCGATTAAAACTGTCTCAAATGTTAAAAATCAGACGTTTTTGTGTCTCATTTAAAAAGCTAAATCGCGCGCAAAGCCTTGCTGTATAAGGGCTGTCGGGGAGGGGGTGTTTTCTTCTAATAGCGGGAACTATTGGATGAGGTTTTTATTTAAATTTCAATGGTTTATATGGTTTGGTCGTGTTTTATTACTGTTTAAAGCAAGATAGTTTTAATTTAAGTAATTGATTTTAAATAGTTTAAAATTGATTCAAGACCAGTTCGCGTCCTTGTTTAAAACGTATCCACACAGAGCGCTAAAATCGACACCTGATAGGCACTTATAAAGTTGATAATATCACGGGGTTTTATTGTTGCGACGCTTAGTTTGTTTTTTATTTATATTTCAATTGCTTACCTAGTTTGAGCCGTGTTTGATGATTATTTAAAGCAAGGTGATTTATAATCAAGCTTCTGATTTTATGTAACTTAATTATAAAAAAGGGCCAATTCTGTCCCCTGTTTGAAATGTGACTAATAAAGAGTGCTAAAACAGACGCACGAATAAATAAACCTAAAAGCACACTATTTAACGGTATTTGCGGCATTCTCGTTCTATAACGTGAAGCGTAATTTAGTATTTATACATACTTTAAATTATTTTTAAACACAATTTAAGCTCGACCACGCAGTGCAGAAATACAGCTTGCTAGAATTACAAATCCTAAAGACATTTTAAACGCCAATGAAATGGTACTCATTAATGCGGGGCTATTTTGCGCTGAAAAAGTACTGTCTCCAAGGTAATACTGCACAATTAAGTTGATTAAGCTCATACCAAATAAATTACCAATCGTGCGTGACAAATTCATTGAAGAAGATGCGACACCTAGCTCGCTTTTATCTACTGCGCCCATAATGGCATTGTTATTTGGGGTCGAAAATAAGCCAAAGCCAATGCCCAATAATAGCAGTGAGCCGCTAATATAAGTTGTGCTTGAGTTCACCGTTAGTAGAGAAAGTAGAAAAAAGCCAATCATAACAATGATACAGCCTAATGTGGCAAGTAAGCGTGGTTGTATTTTATCGGCAAATTTACCTGCCAGTGGCGCCATGATAGCCATTGAAACCGCTTGGAGTAACACTATTTTCCCAGCATGTGCGGGGCTTAATCCTTTAATGTATTGCAAATACAAACTTAACAAAAAGGCCAGTGAAAAGTTACTGGCATACATTAAAAATGACGTAGACAGTGAGAGGCTAAATACACGGCTTTCTAAAAACATTTGTACCCTAATGAGTGGCCGCCGGCTGCGACTTTGATGAACAATAAATAACATCAAAAAGGTGATTGAAAGTAATGTTAAAAGCCAGCCTGACATACGTGGTAAATCACTTAACCCTAATACTAAGCACAGTGCGAAAAGCGAGAAGATAACGGTGCCCCACCAGTCAAACGGTGATTTTTTATCGTTTTTCCACTCACCCTGTAAAAACAATTTAATGGTAATGAGCAGCATAAGTACCAGTGGGATCTGCGAGTAAAACACGGCGCGCCATCCCCACATTTCAGTAAGCCAACCACCCATTGCCGGGGCAGCACTGAGCCCTATATACACACATGCCGCAGAGGTGCCCAGTGCCATCCCTCGTTTATTATCAGGTGTGACAGAGGTTATGATGGCAACGCCGATACCAAAAATCATGGCGCCTGCGGCTCCTTGTATAAAGCGCCAAAAAAGCACCCACTCAATCGATGTTGCCAGCGCACACATAAGCGAGGCCAGCGCATTTAAGGCTAAACCAGAAGCATATACGCGTTTGCGGCCATAGTTGTCTGCTATTTTTCCGCACGGTAGCATAAACATGACGCTACTGAGTAAATACAAGGTGGGCATCCACGCGATCATTTTCGCGCTCGCATTTAAATCTTCAGCGAGATTTGGGATCGCTATGTTAACGCCTGCCATGCCAAGTGGCCCTATGATAGAGCCGCTACAAACGATAATAAGTGCAATGGTAGTCGAGGGAAGTTTAAACAAGAAGAGTCCTTTTATTTACTAGTCTTAAAAATGATACGTGTAGATATTTGCTTGTAAAGGCTTTGATGTCGTTGAGAGCGAAGCAATGACTTTAGGTCAGTATAATTGCGTGATTCCCCCAAACAGGTGATTATTTACCAGGTTGGCATACTTGCATCTGGCTCAGAGTATCATTCCAGAGAAAGCGACAGCGCTTATATGTGCTACGCATTATGACTAAAAAAGGGAGGAAGATCTTTATGATTTGAAAATTAAAATGTTCAATATTAAATGCTGTTTAATAAAAGTTTTCATTGTGGATAATTGAACGAAATGGCAGCTTTACACACTGTGTACTAAGACTTCATTTACCTATGGTTAATTTTTATTATTTAGCGATTTCCACGAATGTTTTTTCTCCTAAAATTTCGCGATATTTATTTGCGAGCGCATTTTTCGCATCATCATCGCCATGCACTATTTTTATATGGTTGGGCTTTTTACGCATGCCGGTTACAAATTTTATTAACCCATTTTGATCTGCGTGGGCGCTGTAGCCGCTTATAGTGTGTACTTTGGCGTTTATGATAATGCGAGTGTCGTTTACAAATACATAGCCGTTACGAGGGCCATAGGTTTGTATATCATGCCCTAATGTGCCGCGTCCTTGATAGCCTACAAACAGTATGTCGGTGGTTTTGTCACTTAAAAAACGCGCTAGGTAATTTACAATGCGCCCGCCGGTGCACATGCCGCTGGCGGCTAAAATAATGGCGGGGGTTTGGCGAGTGGCTAAGTAGTTAATAATGGCCACATGCTCTTTATGAGTGTCGATTGTGGTTAGGTTTTTAAAGTCGAGCGGGTGGCGGCCTTTGGCAACTTTGCGTTTGGCTTCAGCGTCCCATAAATGTTTAAAATTTCTGTACTGCTCAGTAAAATTTGCCGCCATGGGGGAGTCTAGTATTACGTGTATGCTGTGCCATGGTGAGTTTTTAGGTGCGCTGTGAATTAACTGCTCTAGTTCGTAAAGTAGCTCTTGAGTTCGACCTATACTAAACGCGGGCACGAGTACTACGCCGTTATCGGCAACCGCACCTTCGATTACTTTTTTTAATGTTTGAGTACGCTCTTTACGCCCTTGATGGTTTTTATCGCCATAGGTCGATTCAATGACTAGAGTGTCGGCTTTATACGGCGGCTTAGGTGTGGGTAATAGGGGAGTATAGGGCGCGCCTAGATCGCCAGAAAACACCACGCGATGCGTACTTTTACCTTGTGTGTTGTTAGGAGTGGTTTTAGTGCTTTTGTTCTCAAGAATGTCAATTTCAACATAGGCTGAACCTAAAATGTGCCCGGCTCGCTGAAACCGTGCTTTGGCTGTTTGGGTATTTTCAGCATTATTAACGCTTGGATTGATAGGTAAGTTAAACCAGGTTTTAAAATCAACCGCAACAATACGCTTGGCTAACAAGCTTAAACAGGCAGCAATTATTTTAGGATCGCGTGTTACCCCTACTTTTAATGCATCCTCTATCACCAGTGGTAATAAACTGGCCGACGCTTTAGTGGTGTAAATAGGCCCTTTAAATCCCGCAGCCAATAAATACGGTATGCGCCCCACATGATCAATATGGCAATGAGTAACAATTAATGCCGTAACATTAGTTATATCAAACCCAATAGCTAAATCAGTTTTTGAATCCTCCCCCTGAAATAGTCCACAATCAATGAGTATTGATGTGCTGTTATTTATCACTAGTTCATGGCACGAACCGGTAACGCCATTAACAGCCCCATGATGCAGTATTTTCATTGTTCGTCCATTTTCATTGTTCGTCCTTGTATGCTTAAAAAGGGCGGTGATCTACTTTTAGCCGTAACTTTCAATTAAAGATGAAAGCAGCTTTTAAGTGTTTTAACGTATTGTTTGTAACAGCTTAGTTTTAATTAGTTTAAATGCAAGGGTAGGTAATGGGTTGCGATTAGTTTTCAGTTAGAAATAAAAATAAGGGCAGAGTGTGTTGCTAGTGTGTTTTTTGCACTTTTCAATTTGCCTATAATTTAGCCTTAACTATACTTTTAGCTGATATAGAATATTTTAAATATTAGGGATGAATATGAAGGTAACAGTTGTAGGTACTGGTTATGTTGGTTTGTCGAACGCCATGTTACTAGCCCAGCATAACGAGGTTATAGCACTTGATATAGATGAGCAAAAAATAGCCCTTTTAAATAATAAGCAATCGCCGATAGTCGATTTTCATATAAGTGAATATTTACAACGAGATGATATAAGTTTTACTGCAACAACTAATAAAAGCATGGCGTACTGTAACGCTGACTTTATTATTATAGCGACCCCTACCGATTACGATACCCACACTCATAATTTTAATACCAGCTCTGTTGAGGCCGTGATAAACGACGCTTTGGCTTATAATCCTCACGCGGTAATAATTGTTAAATCGACAGTGCCAGTGCGTTTTACGCAGCGGATGAAAGCGCAGCTGGGCGTAGACAATATTATATTTTCTCCTGAATTTTTACGTGAAGGTAAGGCGCTTTACGATAACCTACACCCATCACGCATTGTGGTTGGTGAGCAAAGTGAGCGTGCTGCTGTATTTGCTAATTTACTTAAGCAAGGGGCGATTAAACAAGATATAGCAGTGTTGTTTACTGAGTCGACCGAAGCTGAAGCCATTAAATTATTTTCAAATACCTATCTTGCAATGCGGGTCGCATATTTTAACGAACTTGATACGTATGCCGAAGCGCATGGATTAAATAGTAAACAAATTATACAAGGGGTTGGACTTGACCCTCGCATTGGTAATCATTATAACAATCCATCGTTTGGCTATGGTGGCTATTGTTTGCCAAAAGATACCAAGCAGTTATTAGCAAATTATAAAGACATACCCAACAATATGATTTGCGCTATTGTTGATGCCAATACCACACGTAAAAATTTTATAGCGGATTCAATTATTAAACGAAATCCTAAAGTCGTTGGAATTTACAGGCTCGTTATGAAAACGGGATCTGATAACTTTAGAGCGTCTGCTATTCAAGGGATCATGAAGCGAATTGCAGCCAGTAATGTGCAAATGGTGGTGTATGAGCCAGAGCTTAAAGAAGATGTTTTTTATAACTCTCGCGTTATTAGAAACTTAAATGAATTTAAACAAATATCTGATGTAGTTGTTTCTAACCGTATGGTTGAAGAGTTGAGTGATATTACAGATAAAGTATACACACGCGATTTATTTGGTAGTGATTGAAAGTAAATAGCAGATAGCAGGTAGCAAGTGGTCAGGCAGAAATAAGAGTTGAAAGAGCCAGCTAAAGGTTCAAGGGCAGTGGTCAGGTTTTAGTCATAAATAAAGAGCAGAGTAGTGTTTGATAGTGTGACTTTATAGCATTTGATTACTACGATTTTAAATAAAAACACCGCGTTTAAATAAACGCGGTGTTTTTTTGAAGTCTGATTGCTGACCTCTAGTATCTGCTTACATTATACTTTTTGAAAAGCATCTTGTAGTGGTGGTACTACTTGCTTTTTACGGCTCAGTACGCCGTCTAGCCATACTTTTCCGTCTGCTGGTTTTTCACCATAAGCTTGCTCTACTAGGTTTGCGTCGTCTGATGCAATTAGCATTTCTGAGCCTTCTTTCATGATGTCGGTAAGCAGTAAAAATACTGAGTGGCGGTTACCTTCAGTTTTAAGCTTGGCGATATCGGTCGCTAAATCAGCTTTAATATCGTCAAATACTGCAAGGTCGATCACTTCTAGCTGGCCTATACCTACTAGGTTGCCGTTCATGTTAAAGTCTTTAAAGTCGCGCATAACCAGGTCGCGTATAGGCGTGTCGGCAACTGCCGATTTAACGCGAAACATCTCCATGCCGAGCTCTTTAGGATCGTCAATACCGGCTATTTCTGCTAGCGCTTCAACACATTTAATATCGGCAGTAGTGCACGTTGGCGATTTAAAAATAACGGTGTCGCTTAAAATAGCGCACATCATAATACCGGCGATGTTTTTAGGGATTTCTACATTGTAAAAATCGTACATCATTTTAATTATGGTGTTTGAACAACCTACAGGGCGGATCCAACACTCTAGTGGTGCTGATGAGGTTAGGTCACCAAGCTTATGGTGATCTACTACGCCGACTATGCGAGCTTGGTCTATATCATCTGGTGCTTGGGTTTTTTCTGTGTGGTCAACAATATACACATCTTCGCCGGCGTAGCTAAGCTTTAGCTCTGGCGCTTCGAAGCCAAATTTATCAAGAATAAATTGAGTTTCTGGTGAAATTTCACCAAGACGCGTTGGAATGGCTGGTTCATTAATTTGGTTTTTTAAATAAGCGAGTGCAATTGCGCCGCATATTGAATCTGAATCTGGGATTTTATGGCCCACTACATACATTGACATTGATGAAACTCCTAAAAATTTGCGCGTATTCTAACAAAGTATAGTGGATTTAACATATAGACAGTGTAATTAAGTTTTGGTTACACTTTAAACTATTGAACTAATTAGGAACATCGAGCATGCAATTAAGCCGTAAAGGTTGGAACAACGTTATTATTTTTTCGATGTTGATTATGATCTTCTTTTTAAATGGTTGGCATAAAAATATTGGTGGTAATAATATCGAGCCGGTACTGCAACCAGTGTTACCAATACAAAGTTTTGTATTAACGTTGAGTTTTGTTGATCAAAAAATTGAACGTATAGGCACAAGCTGGCGTACAACCGCATTACAAATCGATGTGCCGCTTACTTGGCAAGGCACGGAGCAGCAGCTAGGTGAACTGGTTAACGTGTGGCAAAGTGCTCAGCTTATGTCGGTTCATGAGTCAGTTGTTTTTAATCCTAATGCGCCACTTTCGGTAGCTACCTTTGAACTGGCGGGCGAACCTTTACCTTGGGTGTATTTGCTTTACAAGGGCGATGGGCAGTATTATCTACTCGAAAAAAATAGCCAGCGTGTATTTGCGCTTGATTTAGCTGTAGTTAAACAGTTGTTTCCTAGTTCAACCCCGAGCGAACAATAATCTTTATAATAAAGTGAGTGTATTAAATGCCTGAATTACCAGAGGTAGAAGTAAGCCGCATGGGCATAACCCCGCATGTTTTAAATCAAGTTGTTACTAAGGTAAATATTCATAATGGCAGCATGCGTTGGCCAGTGCCAGACGATGTATATCAGCTAACGGGTTTAACCGTAACGGGCGTTGAGCGCCGCGCAAAATATTTGTTATTACACTGTGAGTTAGGCTCTACTATTTTGCATTTAGGTATGTCGGGAAATTTACGCGTAGTAAGTGCTAACGAGCCACTTAAAAAACACGATCATATAGAATTTATTTTTGCTAACGGTAAAGCGCTGCGCTTAAACGATCCGCGCCGCTTTGGTTGTTGCCTATGGCAAGCGCCGGGCTCAGTTCATAAGTTATTGGCAAAGCTTGGGCCTGAGCCGCTTACGGACGAATTTTTTGCGAAACAGGTATATCAGCAATCACGCAATAAAAAAGTGCCGGTAAAACAATTTATAATGAATAACGCTATTGTCGTAGGGGTCGGTAATATTTACGCTAACGAATCATTATTTAAAGCGGGAATAGATCCTCGCCGCGAAGCCGGTAAAGTATCACTGAAAAGTTTTGAAGCGTTTATCCCTATAATTAAAGACACGCTAGCCGCAGCAATAACCCAAGGAGGCACCACCTTAAAAGATTTTGCCCAAAGCGATGGGAAACCGGGTTACTTTGCTCAGCAACTTTTAGTGTACGGTCGCAAAGGGCAACCTTGCTTGGTGTGTAAAAGCGAATTACAAGAAGTTAGGTTAGGGCAAAGAAGTACTGTGTTTTGTGGGAAGTGTCAGAAGTGAAGGGCAGCGAATAGTACTAAAGATTCTCATCTACCCTCTTTGTGCAAAATGCTTTTAAGTGATTAATTCACAAAGAGGGTGAGATCGTGATGTGGAGGGGGAACCTTACCCGCTGAAACCTCCGGTTTTAAAGCTCAAACGGGGCTACGCCTACGGCTTTCATTGTGTAGCCTACTTGGGCTATTTCGCCTGACCATGTTTGGGTGCTAATTACACCAGTCACTACTATGGCGTCGTATAGGCTGTCGATGGGGACACCGCCTTTAATGGTTACATGTACTATTTGATTTGGCGGCGGCGGCGGTACGTGTATACAGGCGCCAAAATAAGGAACCAGTAAAAATTCGGTAATTACTTCACTGTCGCCTTCAAGTGGTACTACAAAGCCCGGTAGGCTTACCGATTTACCATCAAGTGCTTTTACTACAGGTGCGTTTAGATCTGGTTGAACCCAGTTTTGCTCACTGCCTTCGTGGTTAGCTTGCGCTTGGGTGTTTATTTGCATATGACCTTGTGGAATTAGGTCTTCCCAAAAAATTTCTTTGGGTGGATTTGCACTACTAACAAAGCTGGTTAGTATTAAGCTTACCAAGGCGATGTATTGAAAAGTTGTTTTTAAAAACGTCATGATTGTCCTAGTTATATTTTTATACTCATGCCATCGCTGAGTGAGTAAAAGTAAGCGCGAGTTGCGGGAATTAAACCAATAATAAATCCTGCAATCATAATAACGCCTATAAGTGTGAGTTCATAGTAAGAGAGCATAGCAATGTTAATGCTAATACCAGCGTGACTTTGTAAGTAACCTGCGCCAAAAAACATCAGCGCATAAAATAATACACACCCAACTATGCAGCCGAGTAAAGTGGTAAGCAGCGACTCTATGCTAATGAGAGTAAATAATTGCCATGGCCGAGCGCCTACTGAGCGTAATATGGCAAGCTCTCTACGGCGCTGATTAAGATTAGCTAGGAGCGTGGTTAACATGCCAAGCAAGCTAATAATGACTACCACAACAGAAAATAACAGCAGTATTTTTTCAACAATGGCGAGCATTTCCCATAACTCTTTTAGTGTAACTGTAGGCATAATACCCAGCAGTGCTTCTTTTTTATATTGGTTTATATTGCGCCTAATTTGCAGCGTGTAAAGTGGTGAGTTAAAGCCCATTAAAAACGCAGTAATTTGTTTTGGGTGGCCAACTAAGTTGCTATGTTCCTCGTGCTCATGTTCGTCATGCTCAGCACTATGGCCACCATGGATTAAATCGATAGCAGCCAGCGGTATATGCAGCGTTTTATCTACAGGGGTGCCGGTGGCATTTAAAATACCGACCACTTTAAACGGGTTGTCATCATGATGATGAAAACTAGTGCTGCCCATACCATGAGATATAACAATGCTGTCGCCCAGTTTATAGTTTAATTTACTCGCTACCTCACTCCCCAGCACTACTTGGTTAATCGTGTTAAATGCGTGGCCTTGCTTAAAGCTCAGTGGCTGCTTTTTGCCAAACCGATAATAATTAAAGTAATCAAGGGTGGTACCTAATACTGCTTGGCCTTTGTGGCTGTCGCCAAGGCTTATTGGAATGCTCCACTTTACGCCGTGTTGCTCGGTTATGTATTCATAGCTTTGCCAACTCACACCGTTGTTAGTGTGGCCTATTCGAAATACGGACGAGAGCAGTAATTGAATATCGCCAGTGCGCGCACCGACAATTAAATCGGTGCCCGAAATGGTATTACTAAAACTACTTTTTGCGTCTATGCGTACCCGTTCAATGCTTAGCAGTAACATAACGCTAATAGCGATAGTAAGCAGGGTTAACAGCACGCTACTACGACGGTTTAATAGGCTTTTATAGGCGAGTTTAATTAAGATCATGATGCTGCCTGCAAATTAACTAAATCGATGCTGCGATTAAAAAGTGGTTGCAAACTTTCGTCGTGGCTAACAAAGACTAAAGTACTGTTGGCGTGCTTAGCTTGCTCAAACAGCAGTTTTATAAAGCTTTGACGGTTGTTGGTGTCGAGCGCCGATGTGGGCTCGTCGGCAATAATTAACTCTGGGCTGCCTATAAATGCGCGTGCTGCAGCAACACGCTGTTGTTGCCCAATACTTAAAGTGGCAACATTTTGATTATGAAAGTGCGGCTCTAACCCCAGTGCATTGAGTAATCTGGCTGCTTCACTCTCTATATTATCGGCTTGGCTGAGCACGTGTTGCTGACGCTTTTTCGAAAATTGGCACCCTAAACACACGTTTTCTAATGGGGTTAAATAAGGTAGTAAATTAAAGTTTTGGAAAATATAGCCAATATGATCCGCTCTAAATACATCGCGCTGTGCGTTGGTGAGCGCACTTAGGTTTTGGTTTAAAACACAAAGTTGGCCGCTAGTGGTAACATTAATGCCTGCCAGTAACGCCAGTAAGGTAGATTTACCACTGCCGCTTGGACCATGTAAAAAAACATGTTCCCCAGCATTAATCGTAAGCTGCTTAATAGCGAGAGTCGGGGTGACTGCGCTTTTTTGCCATTTGAAAGAGACATTCTCAAGGTTGATCATAACGGCTTACCAACTCCAATAGTTAAGTCTTTTGCGCATTTTAAATTGTCTAAGAAGATTAAGCGGTTTAGCTTTGAGCTTTTCATCACTATGCAACAGTTCATTGGTTGCGCAAAGTACTCGTTGGCTTGACTTACCATCTGTGTATGGGTGTAACTCTTGGCAAAAAGCTTCAATATTATCTACAAGTTCTTTTGGGTAAGTTAGTGCGTAGTCTATTGCGGCTTCAACGTTATTTTTATCCGTAATATCAAGTAAGTGTTTTTCAGGTGCTTTATTGCAAAACGTTACAACCGGTTTTCGTTGTACCAAAAACATCAGTAATATGGATGAAGTGTCGCACAGCATTACATCAGCAGATTGTAATAAAGGAATAACATTGTCTGTTTCAACAAAGGTTAGATTGTCATTACTTAACGCTTTGTATTTATCAACCCACTCTTGTGCCATTTTAGGATGAAACTGAACTAAGAGTCGCCATTTACCGCTTTCACTAAAGTGTTTTATTTGTTCATAAAGTTTAGGTGCAAGAGATAAGCGTTTTGAGAATGTAGAGCAGATCAATACTGTTGGGCGAGAGTCTTTACTTAAATAAGGATTACTTGCATGATCATTAAATAGAGGATCTAGTGTGGGCCAGCCAGTTTCTGAAACTTGGAAAAAGCCATGCTTTTTAGCAAGCTCTTGAAACCTTAAAGTCGTATTAGGTCCTTGTGTACAATATAAATCAAAACAACCTCTAATATTGAAATGGTCTTCTTTACCTTTTCTATTTAGTTTTCCAGAATTAAAACCATGAAATACAGCTACTTTTTTTCCTGGAATAAAGCTTGGAATAGTATTGCCTGGTATGAACACAGCATCTGGCTCCCAATCTTTTATACTTTTGACTGATTCAAGGCGATGTTCAGTTGGTTTTAAAAACTTAGGGTCTACTTCATCACCTTCTAAAAACCATTTAACTTCCCCTCCTTGAGCAAATATTTCTGCTTGCAAAGGTCTTAAAATAGCGTAGGAATAATTTTGAGAAATATACATTAAATATTTCTTATTCTTAGTGGCAGTTAAATAGTTCAAGCTAGCTCCTTAGGGCAAGTAATCATTCAAGTTTACCCCAATGTGCTAGCTAGATAAATATACTGAGATGATTTGTTTTTAGCCTAAGATTGAGCTTTGTGGTTGGCTAGATTATTATAGAGCGCCTAACCCCAATTCCATACTTTGCTCTTTGAGCATGCCAAACCCCGGAGATAGCATGACTAGCTATAAAGTTTTAGACGTAAACGATGACTTACCCATTCGTACCAAAGGTAAAGTACATAGTGGCAAAGTGCGTTCAGTTTATTGGTTAACCGATGCAGATAGCAAACGCTTAATAAATGAAAAAGGCTATAACGTTCCTGCCGATACTGAATTAGCCATTATGGTTATTTCAGACAGAATTTCTGCTTTTGATTGCATATGGCAAGGTGAAAATGGCCTAAATGGCGTTCCTGGTAAAGGGATTGCATTAAACTCAGTGGCTGCTCATTGGTTTAACATGTTTAATGAAGCCGGTTTGGCGGGTAATCACATTGTTGATATTCCGCATCCGTATGTTTGGATTGTACGCAAAGCCAGTACGGTAAAAGTAGAAGCCATTGCCCGCCAATATATTACAGGCAGCATGTGGCGCGACTACGCTAAAGGTGTACGAGACTTTTGTGGTATTAATTTACCAGAAGGTTTAACAGCTAATCAAAAGCTCGATAAAGTATTAATTACTCCCTCTACCAAAGGCATTATTACTGGTGTGGCAGATATTCCCCCAGTTGATGATGTAAATATAACGCGTAGCAATATTACTAATAACCTAAGCGTATTTAACTTTAGAACGGCAGATGATGTAGCCCAATACGAAAAGTTATTAGTGGAAGGTTTTGAGCTAATAAGTGGCGAGCTGGCTAAGCTTGGGCAAATATTTGTAGATACCAAATTTGAATTTGGCTATGTAGAAGATATAAATGGCGCAGAGCAGCTTATTTATATTGATGAAGTAGGCACGCCTGATTCATCACGTATTTGGGATGAGGCATCTTATAAAGATGGCAAGATTGTTGAAAACTCAAAGGAAGGTTTTCGTCAGCTGTTAATTAATAACGTGCCAGAGAGTGACGTACTACTTAATAAAGACCGCATGGATGAGCGTGAGCAGCTAGCTAAAGATTACATTTTACCTGAGTCAGTAATGCTTGAAGTGTCAAATACCTACGTAGGCATTGCCAGTAAAATAGTGGGCAAAGAGATTGTTATTCCTGCTGATCCGCGTCAAGAAGTAATTGCTATTTTAGATGCCGATTATGGATTAATTATAAAATAACACGACTAAAGTGCTAAAAAATGAATGCTAAAATGTTTATTTTTAGTGACTGAACTATATTTCTTGCAATTTTTGCTCGTCTCTAATTAACTGAACTTAAAATTAATATTTGAGTATGGTTATGTTTGAACGAGCATTGCAATTTTTTGCAAAAAAACGTTATTTATTCGCTTTAAGTGTGCTTTTTAGCCACGCTGCTATTAGCGCAAATATTGATTTAGTAATAAAAGATCAACACGGTATGGTATTACCCAATGCCGTTGTTGAAATAGGCCAAGCAAACACTGCTTTTAAGCCTACAAATCCAAGTGTTAAAAAGCTCCCCGTTGCGGTAATAGATCAGGTAAATAAGCAGTTTTTACCTGAGCTACTTATTGTGCAGCAAGGGCAATTAGTTAACTTTCCTAATAGCGATAATATTCGCCATAACGTGTATTCGTTTTCAAGCGCTAAATCTTTTCAATTAAAACTCTACTCAGGGCAACCCAAAGAGCCAATTATTTTTGACACTCAAGGTGTTGTGGTACTAGGCTGTAATATTCATGATTCTATGGTGGGTTATATCTATGTGGCTAAGAGTGAGCAAGTTTATAAAACCGATAAAAACGGAGTTGTAAGTTTGCCTGTTACTACGCAGCCTTTGCAAATAAGTATTTGGCATGCGTTGCAAACTGCGCCTTTAGAAAATAAAAAAATGATGAATATAGAGCCACAAGCTATTTTACCGATAACCATAAATACTTCCTCGCCAGCACCACGTAACACCTTTGGCAGTCAGTTTAAGGGCGGTAATGACTAACAATTTGCGAAACCGTATAACCATTTTATGTGTAGGCTTGGTGTTATTAACCACTGTGGTTAGTTTGCTGAGCTTTTGGTGGTCTACAAGTAAGTTTCAAGAAGAAAAAGTCAATCAAGACATAAGCGTGGCACAAAATGTTTATAAACAATATTTAAACTCGAAAGAAAACCTACTATTAACTGCCGCTAAAGTACTCACCTCCGATTTTGGCTTTAAACAAGCGGTTGCCACGCGTGACGCTGCTACTATAAGCAGTGTTTTATACAATCATAGCCAGCGTATAAATGCCGATTTAATGCTGCTGTTAGATTTGTCGGGGCTGTTAATATCAACCAATGATGATGAGGACAACTTTACCGATAATCTGCAGCCTTTAATGAGTGAGTTATTAACTACCGCGGAGCGCTCTAGTTTTGTGGTATTAAATGGCCAGCTGTATCAGGTTATTTTACTGCCAGTTAAAACCCCGCGCACCATAGCTTACAGTTTGGTGGGTTTTAAAATAACCAGTAATGTAGCTTCAGAACTTAAAAGCCTAACCGGTATGGAAGTAAGCTTTATAGCGAACGCAGATAGCTTAGTAAAAACCTCACTGGTAGCCCCTCCAGCAAATTTTCAACCAGTTAATTATTTTAATAGCAAAACGACGTCGCGCTTTTTTGGTGATTATTTAGTGTATAAAAATCGCGAAATTGAGCTATCTGCACTGCAAGCTCACCCGGTAATAATTTTACTCAGCGCCGATTTAACCCAAAGCTATCGCGATTTTGAACAGCTATTTATTACGCTGATTATACTTGCCATACTTACTTTAATTGTTGGGGTAGTAACCAGTAGTTTATTAGCAAATAATTTAACTACACCACTGTCGCAATTGGCCGTGGTGGCTAAGCAATTTGCAAAGGGTAATTATAATTTTGAATTTAAAGGCAGCAAACAAAGCAGTGAAATAGCTACCCTTATGGATGCTTTTCATAACATGGGTAGCGATATAAATGAACGTGAACAGCAAATTAGCTACCAAGCTCGCCATGATGCGCTAACCGGATTTTATAACCGCTCGGCTATGCTAGAAATGCTAGCTAAACAATTAAATAAAAGCACTGCACACACGTTAGTAGCTATCGATATTAAAGGCCTGCGACATATAAACGATAAGTTGGGGCCACGCATTGGTGATAAGTGCTTAAAAGCGGTGGCACATCGTATTCGTGAGTTTTCAGAGGAGTTGGGTGGGTTTCATGCGCGTATTGGTGGTGATGAATTTTTAACCGTATTTCCGGCGGGGGCAGTGAGCGAATTTAAACGCGGCATTATTGCTTTAATGGCGCAGCTCCAAGCGGGTTACACCATTCAAAACTTAAAAATAAATTTACGCTTTAGTGTGGGGGTGGTGCAATATCCGCTACACGGTGAACAAGCTGAGGATCTAATTCGTCGAGTACTTATAGCAGTAGAAAGCGCAACCAGCCATCATCAAAATATTCATTACTATCAACAAGGCGAAGACGAAGCGCATTTAGAGCGCTTAGTTATGCTTGATGAGCTTAAGCAAGCTATAAGCGATGATGACGGCCAGTTATTTATGACCTATCAGCCAAAACTAAATATGAAAATACAAAAGGTTGATAAGGTTGAGTCCTTAATTCGCTGGCAACGTAAAGATGGTAGTTGGGTGTCGCCTGAGGTGTTTATTGATTTAGCCGAACAGTCGGGATTAATTGTAGAGCTTACCGCCTGGGTGGTTAATACCGTTATTGCACAAGTTGCCGCTTGGCAGCAAAAAGGCATACATTTACAAGCGGCTATCAATGTATCGGCACAAGATATTGCGTTTGCGGGGTTTCATTCGTCATTAGTACGTACTTTAAAAAAGCATAAGGTTAACCCTGCGTTGATCACCATTGAGCTCACCGAGCGCGATATGATTGAAAATGAAGAAAAAGGCATAATTGCCCTCGAAAACTTAAAAGCTATTGGGGTAAAAATATCGCTTGATGATTATGGCGTAGGGCAAACATCGTTAGGGCGTTTAAAAATGCTGCCAATTGATGAGCTTAAATTAGATAAGTGCTTTATTTTAAAACTAGATGAATCGCAAAAAGATCAATTTATTGTGCAGTCGAGTATTACTTTAGGGCATCAATTAGGGTTTTCGGTAGTTGCCGAAGGAGTAGAAACTGTAGGTACTTTAGCGCTACTTAAGCAAATGAAGTGCGATCACGCCCAAGGTTATTATTTAAGTCGGCCATTAAAAGCTGAGCTATTAGAGCAGTGGTTAGAGGAATACGATGGCGTACATTAAGTGTTTTATGGCAGGGGTATTACTCACAGCCAGTTTTATTACTGCTGCGAGTAGCGGTAAATTATTAGCTACTCCTGGGGTGTCTCAAGTTGAGGGGGCTGGTGGCGGTGGCCTTGTTCCGTGGGCGCAACTTGCGGGGTATGCCAGTGAGGATGAGGTTTCGGTTAATGGCTTTTGTAGCCGTGCAGATGTAACCGACTATACGTTAGATGTATGTGGCGCACAGCTTAATTTGTTTAATCGCGTTGAGCTTAGCTATGCGCAGCAAGAGTTTGATGTACCCGCGCTGAGTACGCAAATAGAGCAGTCGATAACTGGTGCTAAAGTTCGTTTATATGGCGACATTGTTTACAGTAGTTGGCCACAAGTAAGTTTGGGTATACAGCATAAGTCGTTAGACGATGGCACGGTTGCAAAGCTAGTGGGTGCACAGAGCACCAGCGGCACTGACTTTTACTTAGCGGTAAGCAAATTACACTTAGGTGCTATTGAAGGATACAACTGGTTTTGGAACGTGACCACCCGTTACAGCAAAGCCAACCAACTAGGGTTACTGGGTTATGGCGGTAATAATACCAGCAATAAATTGTTATTTGAGGCAAGCACAGCGATATTTTTAAGCCGTGAAGTAGCGTTAGGTGTTGAGTATCGTCAAAAAACAAATAACCTAGGATTAGGCGAGCAAGATTGGAAAGATGTGTTTGTAGCTTGGATGCCAAATAAACATATGAGCGTAACCGCCGCCTACTTAGATTTAGGCAGTATAGCTGGAGCAAGCGATCAAATCGGTTGGTATTTATCGGTGACAGGATATTGGTAATGAGAGTTTTTATACTATTTTTATTGGCTACAAGTGTATTAGCTGGCTGTAGCAGCAAGCCTAAACAGAGTTTGTATCAGCAAATAAATGGTAATGCCGGCATAGAAAAACTAGGGCGTGTTGATCTTTGTGGTATGAAAAACAAACAGCATGAAGATAAGGTATAATTGAATTCGCCAGAAAACTTTACACCGAACCTACATGCCAAGATTAATGTTAACAGACGGGACATGGAATGTCTTATCAAAAGTAATGTACTTAAGTGGTCGAATTTATAATAAGCCCAACCATAGAAAAACGCTCGAAGGCATACTGTATAAGATGCGCACAGGTATTCCATGGCGAGATTTACCTTCTGATTTTGGCCGTTGGAGTGCTATCTACAGACGGTTTAATTTATGGTCCAAAAAAGGGATTTTGAATGAACTGTTTCGCGCATTATCTCGTGATGCGGACATGGATTGGGTCTTCATTGATGGCAGTATTGTCAGGGCTCATCAACATAGTTGCGGTGCAAGAACTGCTGACAATGAATCAATTGGAAAGAGCCGAGGTGGAAATTCTACGAAAATTCATCTTGCAGTCGATAGCGGAGGGTTGCCTGTTTATTATGAATTATCCTGTGGAAATACGCATGATATCGTCCATGCAGAGTCACTCGTAGCTAATTGCCCAACAAGTAATATGGTTGTCGCAGATAAAGGCTACGACAGTGAAAAACTGAGAGCGTTTGTTCGTGATAATAACGCTACACCCGTTATTCCACGTAAGGGCAACAGTTTAGTAGGCAATGAAGATATTGACTGGTGCATGTACAAATATCGGCACTTGGTTGAGAATGCATTTGGCCGTATTAAGCAATATAGAGGGATAGCCACGCGGTATGAAAAGCTTGAACGAAATTATCATTCAATGCTCGCTTTAGCATTTACTATGATGTGGCTACCAATGTGGGCTGATTGATATATGTACTACAAAGATCAACAGCCCCTAGTGGATAGCTTTATTTATCAAATAGGTAATGACAGGCAAGTGTTTCACTATTTTGAGCACAGTAACATTACTCATTTTCGCCAAGGCTTTATAAGCCACTTATGCGCGCTAACAAACGGCCCGTGTGAGTATAAAGGCGACTCTATGGTTGCTATTCATACCGGCATGAATATTAATGAAAAAGATTTTAATCATGTAGTCGATCTGCTAATTAATGCGATGGACGAGCAAAGTATACCCCATCCGGTACAAAATAAAATAATATCGAAAATGGCGCTGTTACGGAGCAATATTATTAAAATGTAATCGAACATTGCGAAAGATGAGATGGCGCTTTTATTATTTACCAATAATGCTAGAAAGATCTGCTGTTTTATACTGTCTTTGCCTATAAATACTCGATCTGTGGATTAAATTTCTGATGAATGTACTGTGGTTAGAGTGTTTACCGCCATTCATAGTTGATATTTCACTAATAAAACTTCGATCTTCGGCAATTGGGTAGGGTTTTATGCCAATCATATTTAGCCCTACTTCTGTGTGAAATTGTATATCGACATCTACAGGTCTAAAAAATGGCTTTCTTTGCAGTAGCTTTTTAGCGCCGCTTAATGTAATGATGTAGCCTTGAGTACCGTTAGGGGCTTTTTTATAGTTGCCTACTGTTAGATTATTTTCTAATATAGCACTGTCTATAAATGGAAAGTTTCGGTCATTTGATAGCTTTATTAAATCCCAATTATTTAATTTAATCGCTACATCAACAACATCTTTAAGTGAAGCCTTAATGGAGAGATCATCTTCTAATACGACACAAAAAGATATATTTTCATCAACTATTTTTTGCCAAATACGCATATGGCTAACATAGCATCCAATTTCACCCAATGTCAGATCGCGGTTGTAGCGTTTTTTATTTTTTTTCGGGCAATACCAGTTGAGGATCTCTTGCTCACTAAGATTTTTGCCAATGGTAGCTTCAAAGCGTTCAGCCGTTAAATGCAAGTTGGTTAGTTGCTTTTGAGTTGCTTCCCAACGCTCTTCACAGCCTTGCATGTTGATAATGTAAAAAGGGATTGACATAATTTTTACTCTATTTAGAAATATCAAAGCAGCTATTTTAGCATTTTTCTAATTTGTAACCAGCCTAAATTTTATTTATAAGCAGACTTTAACAAAATATAGTTATTGCATGCCTTCAAATTTGGTAAAAAATGAAAAATATAGTCAGCACACAATGGTTATATGCGCGTTTAGAGCAAGCTAAACTCGTTATTCTTGATGCAGGGATGTTGCGCGCATCCTTTATTGGGGAGTACTCTCCAATAGCTATGCTGCCTAACGCGCAGCGCTTTGATATTAAAAATGAACTAGCAGATCGCTCTAACCCATTACCTAATACTTTGCGTAGCGAAACGCAATTTACTCAAGTAATGCAAAAGGCAGGCGTTAACCACGATTCGTACATTGTTATTTATGAAGATGAGGGCTTGTTTAGCGCAGCTAGGGCATGGTGGATGCTAAAATCTATGGGCTTTGATAATGTAAAAGTGCTCAGTGGTGGGCTAAGTAAATGGCTTGAGAGTGGCTACCCGGTACAGCAAGGCTATAGCAAGGCAAAACATAATGGTAATTTTTTTGCACGTTATAAAGCGGGTTATTTTATTAATAAGCAACAGGTACAAAACGCAATTGATGATCCGGCCATAGTATTACTCGATGCGCGTGCACATAAACGCTTTACAGGCGAAGACCCTGAACCCCGTGCTGATATGCGCAGCGGCCATATTCCTAATAGCCTTTCATTACCTTATAGCGAATTATTGTGCAGTGGTGAGGCTAAGTCACTTAGCGAAATACAGCAGCAATTTAAAGCCCTAGTCGGTAATGCAGAAAAACTACAATTTACATGTGGCGCGGGTATAACCGCCTGCATATTAGCGTTATTTGCTGATGAGTGCGGTTACGCTAACTTAAGTGTTTACGACGGTTCATGGAGTGAATGGGGAAGAAAATAAAGAGTAGATAAAGCCGCGGTGAGTTATTAGTAAAAACGATCCTGTAACAAACACCGCGCTAAACCTAAATACCGGCCCTGCGTGCAAATTCACTTCGCATTCATCTAATATCGCTTAAAAATATAAAGCCTACTTGCACAATGAGAAGCCAATGAGCAAACAAAAGCAATAGATTACACCATATTGCTCGTTGCCTTAACTCATAGCCCTTAGCCATAACTAATTACTCCTCTAAAGCGCAGCGTCTCTTATGCTCTTTGTGAATATTTCACTTAAACACTTTTTGCACAAGGAGAAGATAATGAGCGTAAATGAGAAGAGATCAGGCATTAATTAAACACTAAATTAGTTTAGCTTTTTAGCTGAACACTGCTCTTTCGTAGATGCGACGACTAACTTGAAAAACTCCGCTAACGACAAACACCAAACCTGTAGATGCGAATTTATTTCGTGCTTTTTAATTAAAAAAAGCGAGGTATAAAACCCCAACCAGCTACCCAAAACTTAAACCTCGTATCTACTTTATCGAGGTCGTATCAAAATCTAACACCTGCTATTACTTATACGGGCAATTTTTGCAGCCATTTTTACAGCATGTGCCACGCTTTAAAAAAAACCACTTACTAAATACCATATAGCTGTTTTGCATAGTGTAATCGAGCCCTTCAATCAGCTCTCCATTATTTTTAAATTGCTTAGCAAACGCGAGTTGTATTTTAATCGGCTGCGAGTAAAGGCTTTGTAAGTAAGTGTTTATTTTAGCCAGCGTACAGTTACGGCATAAACAGCTTGTAGCGTTAAGATCTAACGGTAAAATAGCGGGTAACTCGTTGCACCAACATGCTGATATGTCAGTCACATTACAGGTAAGAGCAGCATTACATTGGGGGCAGTTAATTTGGGTCATTATTTTACTTTTAAATCACGGTGAGCGCAGAATAACAATATTATGGATATACAAAAAGCATTAGCGCAGTTTATTACCTTCGGCTCAGAAAAAGACGAGGCTATTGCTGTTATTGTATCTGCGGCAGCAGCAAAACAGCCATTATTTACCCTAAGTACGTCAATCATGCTAAATGTGTTTGAGCGTTGTTTACACAATGAAATAGCACTTGATGATTTGGAACTGTGGGCGAATGTGATTGAAGCGCGAGATGATATTGATTGCGCTGAATGTGAGGGCGTTATTTATGCACTTAGTAACAGTGAGCAAATGGGCGAGCTTAATTATGAAAAGCTCGCCAAATTAGCCACGCTTTTACAAGAGTAAAAGCGTGGCTGATTTTTAGTCAAGTATTAAAGGTACGAGATCTCAGGTGTTGATAAAATACCGAACCGTAGGCGGGAGTTTACCTCGCGCATTTTATAAATTTAATAAGCGCGGCATAAAGCCCCGCCTTGTATCTACGGTTAACTTAAACACCGCGCTGGCTTAATTCTCGCCTAAAATCTGATACCTAAAACCTTGTATTTCTATTTATTACTTATGATATCCCAAGCAGGTTTCTACTTCGTTTTTTGAGCCTAAAATTACAGCTACGCGCTGGTGAATGGCATTAGGCTGTATCTCCATAATACGCTCGGTGCCAGTTGACGCAATCCCGCCAGCTTGCTCTACTAGCATGGCCATAGGGTTTGCTTCGTAAAGCAGACGAAGCTTATTTGGCTGGCTTGGGTTTTTGGTATCGGTTGGGTAGGTAAATAACCCGCCACGGCTTAATACGCGGTGTACATCGCCTACCATTGCAGCAATCCAGCGCATATTAAAGTTTCGAGCGCGTGGGCCAGTGTCGCCACCTACAAGGTCGTTAATGTAGTTTTGCATAGCCGGTTGCCAATGGCGTTGGTTTGACGCATTAATAGCATATTCATTGGTATCTGCTGGTATTTTTGCAAAATCTTGAGTTAATAAAAAGGTGCCGTGCGTTTTATCTAGGGTGAAAAAGCGGGTGCCTTTACCTGTCGTTAGCGCCAATATAGTCGATGGGCCATACAATACATAACCTGCCGCTACTTGATTAATACCCGGTTGCATAAAAATACTTTGGTCAGTAGGATCTGCGCCTTCAGGCGCTTTCATTACTGAAAAAATAGTACCTACTAACGAGTTTATGTCGGTGTTTGATGAGCCATCAAGTGGGTCAAACGCTACAATATATTCTGCATCAGGATTACCAGCAACTGTGTAGTCTTCTTCTTCAGAGGCGATGGCTTTTACGTAGCCCGATTCCAATAATATATCTTTAAGCAGTTGGTTGGTTAAAACATCAAGCTTCTTTTGAGTTTCGCCTTGAATATTCTCGTCAAGTGTTGAGCCTAATACACCCGATAATTCGCCTTGGCCAACACGAAATGAAATTTCTTTACATGCGGCTAAAATAGTTCTGATCAAAGAGATTAATTCTCTTGGGCAACCATCTTCAAGTAATACTGGAGGAAGTCTACGCATTCTATTTTCCTGATAACGTGATTAAACTAATCATAATGTGAGAGGGATTAGTTTGGAGCGCTGAAATTCGTCTTAAATAACTGTATTGTTTAAATTCCCCCCTATAATGGGGTTACCTAATCGTACTTAAAACGCCAATAACAAAGATAAGATTATGCAAAAAATAAAACTACTAGGTTACATTCTCTTTACTGTGTTGCTCACTATGATAACTCAAGCGCACGCAGCAATTAAGTCTATTGATGAATTTACTGGAAAGATGAATCATTTTCCGGGATATTTTTCATTTTTTTACGATACAGAAAACGGCAAGGTTTATTTAAAAGTAGATAAACTAGAGCAGCAATTTTTGCTACAGCAAAGCTTGCCAAATGGCTTGGGCTCTAACGATATAGGGCTCGATAGAGGGCAGCTTGGTAATACACACTTAGTGCAATTTGAGCGCTTTGGCGACAAAGTAATGCTACGTGCTGTAAATACTTACTATCGCGCAAATACCAGTAATAAAGCCGAGCAGCAAAGTATTAATGAAGCGTTTGCATCAAGTATATTAGCGGGCTTTAAAGTGGTTGCGCAAAATAAGCGGGCGCTATTAATCGATTACACTCCGTATTTACTTAGTGATGTACACGGTGTAAATCGTACCCTGGCAGCGACTAAACAAGGTAACTTTAATCTAGACGAATCGCGTAGTGCAGTTTATATGAGTCGCTCTAAAGCATTTATTAATAATACAGAGCTTGAAGCTGTGCTGACCTTTGCCGGTACTCAACCGGGTAAGTTTGTGCGTGAAATAAGCCCTGACGCTTATTCGTTAACGGTGCATATGCACCATTCACTAATTAAATTACCAGACGATAACTACACCCCGCGCAACTTCCATCCACAATCGGGTTTTTGGAGTATTGAGCATAAAAACTATGCTGCAGCACTTGGTGAGTCTATGTATGTGCGATATATACCGCACCATCGGTTAACTAAAAAAGATCCGAGTTTACCTATTAGCGAGCCTATTGAGCCGATTGTTTATTACCTTGATCCTGGGGTGCCGGAGCCGGTAAAAAGTGCATTGCTTGAAGGTGCACAGTGGTGGGATGAAGCGTTTAGTGCAGCGGGTTATAAAAATGCATTTATAATAAAAGTACTACCAACAAACGCTGATCCTATGGATATTCGCTACAACGTAGTGCAGTGGGTGCATCGTGCTACTCGTGGTTGGTCGTATGGCAGTTCGGTAATTGATCCGCGCACCGGCGAAATAATAAAAGGGCATGTAACGCTTGGTTCACTGCGCGTACGCCAAGATATTTTAATTGCAGAAGCGCTGGCTGCGCCTTACTTAAACGGCAATGAAATAGCAAAAACTCTACAAGCCATGGCGCTTGATCGTATTAGGCAGTTAAGTGCTCACGAAATTGGGCATACCTTGGGGGTTTCTCATAACTTTGCCGCTTCAGTGGGCGATAGAGCCTCGGTAATGGATTATCCGCATCCGCTGCTTAGCTTTGATGAACAAGGCAAGCTTGATGTGTCACGCGGTTATGCTACGGGTATGGGCGTGTGGGATACACAAGTTATTAAATACGGCTACAGCGACTTTACTAATCAAAACGAAGCAGCAGCATTGGCGGCTATTTTAAAAGAAAACAACACTAAAGGGCTCGAGTTTATATCTGATAGCGACGCACGCGCTGCCGGTGGTGCGCATCCTACGGCTCATTTGTGGGATAACGGCGCAGCACCAAGCGAAGAGCTATTAAGAGTACTAGAAGTGCGTAAGCAAGCACTCGCACAATTTGGTATTCATAATATAAAAACGGGAGAGGCGTTATCGCAATTAGAAGAAAAACTGGTGCCCTTGTATTTATTTCACCGTTATCAAGTAGAGGCGGTGGCTAAATTAATTGCTGGAGTAAATTACGAGTACGAAGTACGCGGTGATAAACCTGTAAAAGGCGCGCAAGTGGTTGCTAAGCAAGCGCAACAACAAGCGGTTAAAGCTATTTTAACCACTCTTGAGGGCCGTAATTTAGTGTTGCCAGAGTCAATACTCGCACTTATTCCACCTAAAGCGTATGGTGAGTCTAGAACGCGTGAAAGTATAGTGGGGCGCACCGGTTTAACCCTTGATGCTATGGCCCTACCTGAAGTTGCCGTGCAGCATAGCTTATCGTTATTACTAAATGCACAGCGTTTAAATCGCCTTGCGCAACAACAAGCACGCAGTGATGATTTTTATAGTTTAGATGAGTTACTTTTACAGCTTTATAAGCAGGTTTTTTTGGCATTGCCATCCAATAACATGGTGGCAAAGATCACTCAGCGAGTGCAATTTTTAAGTGCTAAAACAATGGCTGATTTAGTGGCCAGCGATAACGTAAGTCCAGAAGTACAAGCACAACTGCGTTACTATTTAACTAAGCTAAAAGATGACTTTGAACAAAATTCACTACTAAGCAACACCAGTATAGGTGAAAGCGCGTTTAAACAATATTTAGCTGAACAAGTTAACCTGTTTTTAACCACAGGTAGCTGGCCAGATAACTTTAAAGCATTACCAATCCCGCCAGGTTCGCCAATTTAAAAGGATCGCTTTTAGCAATAAAGCAGCAGGAGGCTTTTAACTAAGAAATTAAAAAACACCGTGCTTAATTTAAACGCGGTGTTTTTTGTATTACTCATTGCATAGGTTCAATACGCAGAGCTGTCTTTGTTATTGTGTTACTTTTGCTTGCATAAAGTTGTTTTTTTGTTAATCTACCGGCCTTCTGTTGTGGCTATTTTGAGGTGTTTATGGCGTTTTTATCTCGTTCGATATTGGCGTTGTCTGTAGCACTTTTAAGCAATAACGTATTTGCGCAAAAGCAGTGTGATGTAGAGCTTCGTCACGGTTTAATCATTACTGATGATATTATTCGCATTGTTGATAAGGGCCAAACCCGCGTACAAATTAATAATAATAACCAATTGTTTATCCGTGGCTATTGGATTGACTTAAGTGATGACGAAAGTAAAGTCCTTGAGCAGTTTAGCAGCGGTATTCGTCAAACTGTTCCTGAGCTCGTTAACTTAGCCACCGATGGCGTTAATTTAGGGCTCAGTGCAATTGAGCATGTTGTTGAAGGCATGACAGATAAAGAATCAGAAGTGCTTAAAACGCAATTGCAGTACGTTGAACGTGCGCTAATGGATAAGTTTAAACGCGGCGATGACTTTTTCTTTATTGCGCCGCAATCACTTTCCAAAATAGACGACTTTTTCACTAAAGATATTAGCAAAAAAATTCACTCGGCAGTGCATGGCTCCCTCGGGGCTATTTTAATGTCGTTAGGCGATGCATTTAAATCGCGCGAAGGTAATATTGAAGATCGAATGAACGACATGAGCCAACGCATGGATATTATTTCATCAGAAATAGATAAATCACTCCAAGAAAAAGCCCGCCAACTCGAACTAAAAGCTGCAGAATACTGCGAATGTTTAAACGCCCTTGATGTGACTGAATCTCGCCTACAAGCCATAGTACCAGGTATGGTGAGCTTTGATTTAGTGCAAATAAAGTCTTAAAAATTAAGAGCTGGTATTAGGTTTCAGGTTTCAGTAATTAATTAGCCAAGCACGCATTTACAATTAGGCCTCGTCGTTATAAATTGCCTAGAACCTAGTGCCATGAACTTTTAACGCGCTAAAATATCACATATACGTTGGCATGCATTGCCGTCACCATAAGGGTTGTGAGCGCGACTCATTGTTTTATATGCAGCATCATCAGTTAACAACTCATTTAATGCTGCGGTGATCTTAGCTACATCGGTACCAACTAATTTCACTGTACCTGCTTCAACTGCCTCTGGGCGCTCTGTGGTATCACGCATAACTAATACAGGCTTACCTAAACTTGGTGCTTCTTCTTGAATGCCACCAGAGTCAGTTAAAATAATATGAGCACGATTCATCAAGTATACAAATGGCAGGTATTGTTGTGGCTCTATTAAATGTACGTTATCAACATCTTTTAAAATGCGCTTTACCGGCTCTTGTACATTCGGGTTTAAATGCACGGGATAAAGTATTTGCGTATTTGGATGAGTTTTTGCGGTTTGCGCTAATGCTTCGCAAATTCGCTCAAACCCACCACCAAAACTTTCACGGCGATGGCCTGTAACCAATATAAGCTTTTTATTTTCATCAAGCATTGGGAATTGCGATGCGAGTGTATTGCTTAATTCTGCATCATTTTCAATTTGTTGTTTAACCATTAATAACGCATCAATTACTGTGTTACCCGTTACAGATATGTTTTCAGCCGCGTAGTTTTCTTTTAATAAGTTAGCTTTTGAATTTTCGGTGGGTGCTAAATGGTACTTTGTAAGTGAGCCGGTTAATTTACGATTACCTTCTTCTGGCCAGGGTGAGTAAATATTACCTGTACGCAAGCCTGCTTCGACATGACCTACTGCGATTTGCTCATAATAAGCCGCCAGACTTGCTGCAAAAGTAGTCGCTGTATCGCCATGAACAAGCACTACATCTGGCTTAAACTCTTTAAGTACGGGCGTTAACTCTAGCAGAATACGACTGGTTACTTCTGGTAATGTTTGGCCCGCTTTCATCAGGTTCAAATCGTAGTCAGGGGTTATTTTAAACAGCTCAAGTACTTGGTCTAGCATTTCACGATGCTGCGCCGTTACACAAACTTTAGCTTCAAAGCGACTATCGTTAGTTAATGCATGTACTAGCGGCGCCATTTTTATCGCTTCTGGGCGGGTGCCAAATACGGTTAATACTTTCACTGTTATATCCTTTTAATAAATTAGAGTCTCGAAGCTCTGTTATGCTCGTTATCTGTGTTAAAAGTGCTGTGTTTTTAGGCTGCCTTATCTTTCGTTATTAATACTTGATTGAAGCCTAAAAAATTCTTTACAGTTTAATTTCTTCGGCTGTTAACAAGCGATATTCACCCGCTGCTAGGTTTTCGTCTAGTTTAATATTGCCAATTTGTTCGCGGTGCAATTCAACCACTTTGTTGTCTACAGCGGCTAACATGCGCTTAACTTGGTGGTATTTACCTTCACAAATAGATAAACGTAAGCCGTAATTAGCGAGGCGCTCTGCTTTTGCCGGGCGGGTTAGAGCTTTTTCGTTATGTAATTGTACCCCTTCGCGCAGTGCCTCTAACGATTCGTCAGTAATGGGCTCTTGGGTTTCTACTAAGTAGGTTTTAAATTTATTGTTTTTAGGAGACGTTATTTTATGCGACCAGTCGCCATCGTTGGTTAAGATAACTAAGCCAGTGGTGTCAATATCGAGGCGGCCTGCTACGTGAAAGTCGCTCATATTTGGCTCGTCAATTAAATCGAATACCGTTTTGTGTAGCTCATCACTATTGGCACTTACATAACCAACGGGTTTGTTTAACATGAAGTAGCGTTTACCTAAAAATACGAGTTGTTCACCTTGAAAAACGACTTCGTCTTGCTGCTTAATTTGAAAATCGAAAGCAGTGACCACTTCACCATTGACGAGTGCGGCTTGGCGTTTAATGCTGGCTCTGGCTTTTGAGCGTGGCAGCTCTGCTAAATGACTAATAAATTTATCTAGGCGGCAAGGGAATTTCATTGGGGTTCACATTTTGAGTCGGCTACAATGGACGCGATTATAACGGATAGTGAAATACCATGACAGTGCAGGACACACAAATAATAAGCCTTTACCAAGCTAAGGTTGCATCGGGCGATCTTAGCTTCGATGCTGCGCAAAATAATGCCGTACAGGCACTTAATTCGCTTAGTGAACAATTACAAATACACTACAGCTGGTGGCAAAAGTCGCCACTCATAAAAGGTGTGTATTTGTATGGGCCGGTAGGGCGTGGTAAATCCATGCTAATGGATTTATTTTATAACAATGTTGCTATAAGTAAAAAGCAGCGGCTGCATTTTCATCACTTTATAGCGCAGGTACACCAGCAGTTAGGGCAGTTACAAGGGCAAAAAGATCCGTTAATAATTATAGCTAAAAATTGGGCCAAAAATATTCGGGTGCTATGTTTTGATGAGTTTTTTGTTAGCGATATTGGCGACGCTATGATTATGGCCCGGCTGTTTGATGCATTATTTAAACAAGGTGTAGTGTTGGTGGCCACTTCAAACGCAAAACCAGAGCAGCTTTATTACAATGGCCTGCAGCGAGCACGATTTTTACCTACCATAGATTTAATTAATAATTATTGCGAGATAGTTAATGTAGCGGGAGAGGAGGATCATCGTTTTCGTTATGGTAAAAATAGTAGTCATTACTTTATTAATTTACCCAGTAATGACTTTAAAGCTAAATTTTTAACGCAGTACCCGCAAGCATCGCACTGTGGCAATATCACGGTACACGGTAGAGCGCTGCCTTATTTATTAAAAACAGCAAATGCCTTAATGATTGATTTTATGGCGTTGTGCTCTGGCCCACGAAGTGCTAACGATTACATGTTTTTAGCTCAGCAATTTTCTGTGTTATATGTGGCAAACGTGCCAAAAATGGGTGTAGGAGCAACCGGTAAAGTAATAGTGCACGGTATAGAGGACAGCTACCAGCGTGAAAAACAAACTCTAGACGAGCACTTTTTTGATGATGAAGCACGACGTTTTATTGCTTTGGTCGATGAGTTTTATGACTGCCATAAGTTACTGGTTATAAATGCACAGGCTGATATAGACACCTTGTATCAAGGTAAAAAACTAAGCTTTGAATATGCACGAACGCAATCGCGTATAGTCGAAATGCAAAATTGGTAAAAATAATAATCGTACTAGGAAGTAAATCAGGGCTAGGTTCTAGGTTAAACTCTAAACCTTAAACTCTGAGCTTAAATTTGAACACGTATATCTTTATTGAATTAAATAAATGACTTACTCCAATCATAATTAACATGCCCCTATAAAAATAGGGACATATTGATTATAGGTATATGGTTTTCTACTTATACCCATTTGGGTTATTTGACTGCCAGCGCCAGGTGTCTTGCATCATAGTATCGATACCGCGCATCGCTTGCCAGTCTAGTTCATTCAGGGCTTTTTCAGGAGCTGCGTAACAAGCGGCTATATCGCCTGGACGACGTGGTGACACTTGATATGGTACTGCTTGCCCACTGGCCTTAATAAAGGCATTCACCATTTGCAGTACTGAATAACCGTTGCCTGTACCTAGGTTATAAACCAATGCACCGGTGTTTGTGGCAATTTTATTCAGCGCTTTTAAATGTCCTAAAGCTAAGTCGACTACGTGAATGTAGTCGCGCACGCCGGTGCCATCTACTGTGTCGTAATCATCGCCAAATACGGCTAGTTGCTTGAGCTTGCCCACGGCAACTTGTGAAATATACGGTAATAAATTATTAGGGATCCCGTTCGGATCTTCGCCAATTAACCCCGATTCATGCGCGCCTACTGGATTAAAGTAACGCAAAATAGCAAAGGCAAAGCGCTCGTCTGATTTTGCGATATCTTGCAACATCATTTCAACCATTAACTTTGATGTGCCATAAGGGTTGGTGGTGCCACCAACAGGAAAGTCTTCTTTAATAGGTAAGCTTGCTGGGTCGCCATAAACGGTTGCAGATGAGCTAAATACTAACTTAAATACACCCGCATCGCGCATCGCATCAACTAGTGTTAATGTACCTTGTACGTTATTTTGATAGTACTCAATTGGTTTTACAACCGACTCACCCACCGCTTTTAAGCCAGCAAAGTGAATTACGCTATCAATAGTATGCTTAGCAAATACTGAGTCTAAAAATGCTTTATCGAGAATATCACCTTGGTAAAAAGTTACTTCTTTACCGGTAATTTTTTTAACGCGCGTAAGTGACTCTGATGATGAGTTGCTTAAATTATCAATAACAACAACATTACTGTTTTGTTGTAAAAGTTCTAAAACAGTGTGCGAGCCAATATAGCCTGCGCCACCGGTTACTAAAATAGTCATGAATGCTCCGTGGATACCTTTTATCAATAATGTTGATTGCACCATAAATTGCGATATTTTACATGCATTATCTGCTTTAAATACGCTGTTATTTTAAAAAAGCTAGATTTACATATTTGATTACATTTCGAACGCTTTAAATAACACTTATGTCATAAGATTAAGTTATAGTTATAGTTATAGTTAATAAACAGCTGTTAAAATGAACTCAGTTATTTAGGTGTTAGTTAATACTGAGCATGCCCTAATTGCAATAATGTAATATTCGGCGCACCTTTTTGGAGAGTGATATGAATCCAGTAAACAAAATCGCAATGTTAATGTGCTTTGCACTACCAGCACTTGCCCATGCGGGTGAGTCGGCTATTAAATGGCATGATTTTAAAGACTATCGTGATGTACGCGAATCCAATCAAGGTAAAGCTTCGTACCATAAGCATATAGCGAGCAGTATTGAAGAGCATGTTGCTAAACTTGCAGAGCAATTGCCAAAAGACTACAAACTTAGCCTAGAGATTACTGATGTCGATTTAGCTGGCGATGTACGCTATGGCGGTATAAATGAAATCAGGGTGGTTAAGCCTATTTATTTTCCGCAACTCAAACTTAATTATTCACTTACCAATGATAAAGGTGAGGTAATAAGTGCAGCAAGTGATGTAAAGCTCAAAGATATGGGCTTTATGGATAAAATTAAAATGGGCCGAGATGAGCCATTTAATTACGAAAAGCGCTTACTTACAGAGTGGTTTGGTGAGGAAATATTACCGAAAGTTGATTAACTAAGCTTTACAAAAACGCCGCTAAATAGCGGCGCTTTTAATGCTTATAGAATCATAAACTTTTTAACTAAAGTTTACGTTACTTAAACGTAGCTAACAAAGTAAGTAGTTGCTGTAATTTAATAACAGTGGTTTTAAGTTTTTCTTCATTAAAACCGTCACTAGATAAGCTCTCTACGTCGGCTGCTACATCAAGCACATATGGCTTAAAGCGTTTAGCTTCAAAGGTAAAACCTGAGTCGGCTGTAAAGAGTGCTTTAAATTTGCCGTGACCTTGCTGTTGTAACTCGTCGAGTTTTTTGTCAGCATCAAGCGCCTGTCGGTAAACAATTTTTAAGTTAGCGTTGAGTTGTTCAATAATAGAATCCATGGTTTTCCTAAAGCTTTGTATTGAGTTGCCGATAATTTATTATGTAGCATGCGTATACTGTATATGTTACTTGGATTATATTTAAAAGTCAGGTTTTTAGCACTGTGCCTTGTTTAACTCCTTTTAAATAATTGCACAACAAACACTGATTAAAGGTGGATTAATTTTATGAATATATCAGGTGGAAATTTACCGGTAATGCCAAGTTCAAGCCAAGGCGGCGAGGTGTTGAGCGCTGCATTGTCTAAAAAACAGCAACTAGCTGATGGCGCAGCTGCATTAGCACTGATTGAGGGTGCTGCGCAGTCATCCAGCGCGCAAACACCGACTAAGTCGGCGACTGCAACACTGGGTAATAACGTAAACATTTACGTTTAAATACGGCTTTAAATTAACTTGAGATCGATTGGCGTTTTACTTTTTTCACCGCCAATCTCTCTGACCAATTTAGGCACTAAAAAACCAGGTAGGGCTTCTAACAGCTCTGCCATTATTTTTATTGCTTGCTCCTCACTAATGTCAAAGTGGCTTGCCCCTTCTACCTTATCTAGCAAATGTAGATAATAGGGCAATACATCGGCATCAAATAACGCTTCACTTAAATTCACTTGTGCTGCAGTTGTATCGTTCACGTCTTTTAAAATAACCGCTTGATTAAATAGCACTACACCTACTTGTTTAAGCTTTTGCATTGCGGCTTTAAAGTCGTCGTCTATTTCGTTGGCATGGTTTATATGATTAACAAACACAATTTTTAATGGCGACCTTGCAAGTCTTTCGCATAACTCATCGGTGATGCGCGCCGGAATAACCACCGGCAGACGGGTATGAATTCGCATGCGTTTAATTTGTGGTAGTTGCTCAAGCTCATCTAAAAACCAACTAATGGCATCGTCTTTGGCCATAAGCGGATCGCCACCACTTAAAATCACTTCATTTATATTATTGTCGGATTTTATATAGCTAAGCGCATCTAGCAGGCTACGCTTATTAAGTTGGTTTTCTTGATACGGAAAATGGCGTCTAAAACAATAGCGGCAATTTACTGCACAACCGGTTTTAAACATTACTAAAACACGCGATTTATACTTGTGTAATAGCCCTGGCTGCTGGTTACTTTGCTCAAGCAGGGGATCTTTATTAAAACCACTTTTAGTTAAGAATTCTTGATGGCGCGGCATAACTTGTAATAATAATGGATCGTTTGCATCGCCTTTACGCATTTTTTTTATAAATGGTATTGGCACACGAACTGGGAACAAGCTACGAGCTTTTATGTCGTTATCATGGACTTGGCTCGATAAACCGACCATTTCTAGCAACACTTTTGGGCAGGTAACTACATTTGCTAATTCTTTTTGCCAGTTTTTATGCAAATTTGCTTCATTTCTTTGTATCATTGGCACGTAGATTACTCGAAAAAATATAAATAGAGGAAACGATGGCGAATTATAGCACCAACGAGTTCAAGGGCGGCCTAAAAATTATGATGGATGGCGAGCCTAGTAGTATCATAGAAAATGAAATGGTAAAACCTGGTAAAGGCCAAGCGTTTAACCGTGTTCGTATCCGTAAACTTATTTCAGGTAAAGTACTTGAAAAAACCTTTAAATCGGGTGAATCTGTTGAAGGTGCTGATGTAATGGATACTGATTTAGCGTATTTATACACAGACGGCGAATTTTGGCATTTCATGAATAACGAAACATTTGAGCAAATTGCTGCTGACGAAAAAGCGTTAGGCGATGCGGGTAAATGGTTAGTTGAAAATGACGTGTGTACAATTACATTATGGAACGGTAATCCCATTGTAGTAACACCACCTAACTTTGTTGAGTTGGAGATCACTGAAACTGATCCGGGCCTTAAAGGTGATACAGCCGGAACTGGCGGTAAACCTGCAACATTAAGTACAGGTGCTGTAGTACGTGTTCCACTATTTGTACAAATAGGCGAAGTTATTAAAGTAGACACTCGTAACGGTGAATACGTAAGCCGCGTTAAGTAATTTTAAGCGTCGCTTTATAAAATCCTAGCTTAAAAGCTGGGATTTTTTTTGGAGAAAATATGTCAGTAAATCTTTGGGCTCCCAGTGCAAGTATTGCAACACTTAAGCAGCGAGCTGTTATTTTACGCAGTATTCGCGAGTTCTTTTATGCTCGCAATGTAATGGAAGTAGAAACCCCCAGTTTAAGCGGAGCCAGTGTAACCGATATACACTTAGTGAGTTTTAACACTCGATTTGTAGGCCCAGGGCACGCCAGCGGCCTTGAGCTATATTTACAAACCTCTCCAGAGTTTGCAATGAAGCGCTTGTTAGCGGCGGGCTCAGGGCCTATATTTCAGTTGTGTAAAGCATTTAGAAACGAAGAAGCTGGCAGCCATCATAATCCTGAATTTACTATGCTGGAATGGTATAGACCAGGGTTTGACGAATTTGCATTAATGGCTGAAATAGATGAGCTAATGCAGCTTATTTTAGATGTTGCGCCGAGTGAACGGTTAACTTACCAACACGCATTTGAACAAGTACTTGGACTTGATCCTCTTACTGCTAGTTTAGAGCAATTACAACAACTTGCCTGCGAGCAAGGGTTTGCTGATATAGCTAAAAATGAAACGCATAGAGATACCTTACTGCAGCTTTTATTTTGTATGAAAGTAGAGCCAACAATTGGCCAACATAAGCCGTGTTTTGTGTATCACTTTCCGGCATCGCAAGCAGCACTGGCACAAATTTGCGATCATGACAGTCGCGTAGCAGGGCGGTTTGAGCTGTATTATAAAAATATGGAATTAGCTAATGGCTTTAACGAGCTAACTAATGCGACAGAGCAAGCTAAGCGTTTTAATGACGATAATGAATATCGTAAACAAAATGGCTTAAAGCAAGTACCAATGGATAAGCATTTAATTGCTGCGCTTGAACATGGATTGGCGCCTTGTGCAGGGGTAGCGCTGGGCATAGACAGGCTAGTAATGTTAGCCACGCAAAAGAGTAATATAAAAGAAGTTATTGCGTTTGATGTGACAAGGGCTTAAAGCAACTTAACATGCAGGGGGGCTGTCAGTTAGTAACTAACCTCTCGCATGATCAGGCTCTACGACTAGCACATAAAAAACCGCATTTATTTTAATAAACGCGGTTTTTTAACAGAGTACTAAAAGCTGTCAGCTTTACTTTATAAATTAAGTGTAAAGGTAACGCCAGCTACACGTGGCTCACCTAGTTGGGTGTAGGTATGATCAGCGTAACCATCAAGTGGGTTGTTGCCAAACTCAAAACCGCGAGTAGGTACTGTTTCGTCAAACACGTTACGTGCCCAGGCGCGTACAGCCCAGCTATCGGCTTCATAACCTAAGCTTACATTCACTAAGTTACTGTTTGGTGCCTGTGCATTATGGCTATCTGAGAAGTAATAATCGTCTTTGCCTTCAACACCTACCATGGCATAAAGCTCGTTGGTAAGGTTATAACGAGCACTCAGTGCGTATTGATATTTAGGTGACTGTGCTTGGTCGCGACCGTCTTGGTTTAAACCCGCTTTAGTTACAAATTTATTTATTTTAGTATTTAAATAACCAGCACTACCGGTAATAAGTAAATCGTCGGTTAGCTGATAGCTACCTTCAAGTTCAAGGCCATAGTTACTGCCAGAGCTCGCGTTATCTACATAACCGGTAAACTTCTGATCTTGTACTTGCCATGACTTTAACTGAATGTTGTCGCGGTGCATGTAAAACGCAGCTAAACGTAGAATAAATTTATCATCAAGGGATGATCCCTTAACACCAAACTCACCGCTCCATAAGTATTCTGGATCAAAACTGGTGTGTTGTTTAAAAAATTCAGCATCAAGGTTTAAGCCTTCATCTTTGGCTTTAGCGAGCGCTTCTGAGTTAATGCCGCCTGCTTTATAACCACGGGTAATGCTGGTGTAGATCATGGTGCGATCAATTACTTGGTACTCAAGCGCTATTTTTCCGCCAACCATAATGTCGTCGGTATCTTCAATAAAACCGTTATTATCGGTGTAATCACCTTGGTATTGCTCAACACGTAAGCCAGTAATTAAGGTGGTTTTAGGCCCAATAGGAGTCGCTAATTGGCCATATACTGCCACGTTATTGGTTTCATACGTTGAGTTAAATGGGCTAGCTAACCAGGTATATTGGCGTTCTAAATCTACGTCGCGGTTTTGATAGTAAAGACCTGCAACCCAGTTGCCGGTTTTGCTTTTAAATTGTAAATCGACCCCTTGATCATCGCGATCGCGGCTGTAAACATCAGTTGAGCTGTAACCTTCAGGGTGCAAACCGGCGGCGCAAAGCTGTGGTTTACTCGGATCGTTACATACCCAATCTTCATCAAAGCTATAAAATAATTCACTGTCGATTGCCGATAAGCTTAGGTTTACGTCAAATAAATCAAAGCCCGTATACGTGTTATTTAGACCGATAGCGTAACTTAATTGGTTATCTTCACCGGGTTCATCGGCAACACTGTTACGGCCGTTATCAAGTGCGAAGGTATCGTAACCGTTATTAATATCAATATAGTGTAGATTTAATTCTGTGCGTAAATTGGCAGTCACTTGGCTGTTTAATTTAAAGCGAGCTACTTGCTCGTCTTGCCCTTGAGTTGGCTTATTTAGGTATAGGTTATCTACATAGCCATCTGATTTTCTACGAAAGTAGCTAACACGAGCGCTGGTATCGTCGGTTAAACCTGTACTTGCAGCAAGACCAGCTTCGCGGCTGTTATAAGTGCCTGCACCTACTTGTAGTTTTAAACTAGGATCGCTTGTTGCTTGCGCCGATTGCATTTGGATCATACCGGCCATACCGTCGGCACCAAAGCGTGTACCTTGTGGGCCACGGTAAATTTCTACTTGGTCAATATCAAATAATAATGCACTGCCACCAAGGCCTGAGTAGTTAATGCCATCAATAACTAAACCAACCGAAGGATTTATGGGGTCAACAAACTGTGAACGTAGTCCTACGCCACGAATTTGAATATAACGACCGCGAGAAGCTCCAGAAGCAAAATTAATATTGGCAGTACTCCCAAGCATTTCATCTAGGTAGGTTGCACCTCGTAAATTAACTTCATCTTCGCTAAATAAGCTGGCGCTAGCACTTAAGGTTTGAATGCTTTCTCGTTGAAAATCACCAGTAACAACAATGCGTTCTAGATCTGTATCGTCAGCGTTGGCGGTAACTGATGCACCAAACAGTGGTAATAATGCGGCGGTAATTAAAGACAAACGTAAGTTCATTAAGTTACTTAACTCCATTTTAGGGACTTGCATGGTAGCAATTATTTCAGTACATGTGCTATAAACGCGGCAATTATACGTTAAATAATTTGGATTACGAATATGACCTTTACAGTAGACTTTAAAGTGCGTGACTACGAATGCGACCTACAAGGCATTGTAAATAATAGTGTGTATTTTAATTACTTAGAGCATGCGCGCCATGAATTTTTGCATGCACATGGGGTTGATTTTGCTCAGCTTGCCAAAGATAAAATTAACCTGGTCGTGATGCGCAGCGAAATGGATTATAAACAGTCATTATTACCGGGCGATGAATTTTATGTAGCTGTAGAGCCACAACGTATTAGCCGACTTAAATTTGCTTTTAAACAAACTCTGATCCGTAAACACGATGAAAGAATAATGCTTAATGCATTGGTAATCGGCACAGCTTTAAATGAAAAAGGTCGGCCATTTTTACCAGCGCAAATAGATAATTTATTTAAAACGGATTCTGAATAAAAAAACAGCGTAATTTTCAAACTATCTTAGAATAAAATTTACACTTTAAACATGTATTTTTAACGGATTAACTCGCTAAAAATTGTTATTATTACAGTAATTAGACAAATAATTAGTAATAACATGAAATTAGCAGCAATACCCATGCTTATAATCGGTTTATGTGTTGGTTGTGCATCAACGCAAACGGTTACCTCAGAGCAGCTTAAACATACTCAATGGCAGTTATCACGTATTGATGGCCTAGCTATTCCGCCTTCGTTTAATGCGTCGGTGGGTTTTATTGAAGCACTGCAAGTCAATGGTTTTGCTGGCTGCAATAATTTTTTTGGTGAAGGTGAGCTGGACGATAGTAGCTTAACAGTTAACAAAATAGGGATGACCCGTAAGTCGTGTGGCCAACAACTTGATAAGTTTGAGCAGCAGTTACTACACGCACTGCAACAAGGCGCGCAGCTTAAAATGCAAGACCAGCAATTGGTAATGCAGGGCGAGAAAACATTTGTATTTATTGCGAAATAAAAAACGCCCTCTTGCAGGCGATTTTTAACTGGCGTACACTCAACGCTGATTTGCTAGATACTATTCGCAAATTAATAAATTACAAATACCAATTTGATACCTAAGCAACTTAGCATTGCAGCTGCAGTTATAAGTGGCAAAGGTATATTTAATAATTGGTATTAATACTTGTCGGAGTGCCTAACTAAATAATTAGTTAAGGCTGAGATCGCGAAAGCGGGATCCGTGAACCTGATCAGGCTAATACCTGCGTAGGGAACAAGCTGCCTAAAATAGGACGCTTGTGCGTCTTTTTTTATGCGTACAAGTTATACCATCCGGTATTAAGTTCTGTTGGCTGCCAAGATTGGCTATGACAGTAAACTGCCTAACCAATCTACGATCCAATAAGGCATTTTGCCTTCTCAATTCTTCGTACAAGACAACCCATAAACTATGAGGTAAGTCATGTCGAATACTGCAAAAAAATCATCGCGTCGTGAAACGCGAGCCGCTGCATCTGAATATATTTATAACTTAACGGGACAACCGTTTCCTAATTCGCATAAGGTGTATGTTGAGGGTACGCAAAACAACATCCGTGTAGGAATGCGTGAAATAACCCTGAGCGATACTTATATTGGCGGCAGTGATGAAAACCCAGTGTATGAGCCAAACGAGCCGCTACGTGTTTACGACACATCAGGCCCGTATACCGATCCAAACTTTGAGCTTGATGTACGCCAAGGCTTAGCAAAGTTTCGTGAACAATGGATTGAAAGTCGCGGTGATACCGAATTACTTGAATCAGTTACTTCACGCTTTACGCAACAACGTATGGCTGATGAAGGGCTTGATCATCTTCGTTTTGAACATTTACCTAAAATACGCCGCGGTAAAGCGGGTAAAAATGTCACGCAAATGCATTACGCACGCCAAGGCATTATTACTCCTGAAATGGAATACGTAGCGATACGCGAAAACATGGGCCGCAAAAAAATTCATGCTGAATTATTAGCCGCGCAGCATAAAGGCGAGTCGTTTGGGGCCAGTATTCCTGATTTTATTACGCCTGAATTTGTACGCGACGAAATTGCGCGTGGCCGCGCTATATTACCCAACAATATTAACCACCCCGAAACCGAACCTATGATTGTAGGGCGTAACTTTTTGGTAAAAGTAAACGCTAATATTGGTAATTCATCGGTAAGCTCATCGATTGAAGAAGAAGTAGAAAAAATGGTGTGGTCTACCCGCTGGGGTGCCGATACCGTTATGGATTTATCAACCGGGCGTTATATTCATGAAACTCGCGAATGGGTAGTACGTAACTCGCCTGTACCTATTGGCACAGTTCCTATTTACCAAGCACTGGAAAAAGTAAACGGTGTAGCGGAGGACTTAACCTGGGAGATTTTTCGCGATACGCTCATTGAGCAAGCTGAACAAGGCGTCGATTACTTTACTATTCATGCCGGTGTGCTACTGCGTTACGTACCCATGACCGCAAAACGAGTAACCGGTATTGTATCGCGCGGTGGCTCTATTATGGCAAAGTGGTGTTTAGCGCATCATAAAGAAAACTTTTTATATACCCACTTTGAAGACATTTGCGAAATTTTAAAACAATACGATATTTGTTTTTCGCTTGGCGATGGCCTTCGCCCAGGCTCGATTGCTGATGCCAACGACGAAGCTCAATTTAGCGAGCTACGCACTCTAGGTGAGCTGACAAAGTTAGCCTGGAAACACGATGTACAAGTATTTATAGAAGGCCCAGGACATGTGCCAATGCACATGATTAAGGCCAATATGGATGAGCAGCTTAAACATTGCGACGAAGCACCATTTTATACTTTAGGCCCGTTAACTACCGATATAGCACCTGGGTATGACCATATTACCTCGGGTATAGGTGCGGCCCAAATAGCGTGGTATGGCTGTGCAATGCTGTGTTACGTAACACCTAAAGAGCATTTAGGTTTGCCAAATAAGGAAGACGTAAAAGAAGGCTTAATTACTTATAAAATTGCCGCCCATGCCGCCGATTTAGCTAAAGGCCATCCCGGTGCGCAAGAGCGTGATAATGCGCTGTCAAAAGCGCGCTTTGAGTTTAGATGGCATGACCAATTTAATATTGGTTTAGACCCAGAACGTGCCCGCGAATATCACGATGAAACACTCCCGCAAGAGTCGGGTAAAGTAGCGCATTTTTGCTCTATGTGTGGCCCTAAGTTTTGCTCAATGAAAATCAGTCAAGAAGTACGCGAATATGCAAAAGATTTAGAAGCGCGTGGCATTGACCCTGCTAATGCTGCAGATACGATTACAATAAAAATGATTGATGTAGAAGCACAAATGAAAGCTAAATCGGACGAGTTTAAAAAAACCGGATCAGAAATATATCATAAAGCGATATAAGTCAGCTTAAGGTATTGGGCTGCGAGCAGCGAGGGGAGTTTAATACCTTGCTGCTCGTAGTGAGAGCTCGCAGCTAAAAGGAACTTTTATGTTTTACAATATTGCAGTGGTGGGGTTTGGTTTGACCGGTAGATTGGCGGCGCTTGAGTTGAGCAAGCAACACCGAGTTACTGTATTTGAGGCTGATAATGAACATACCCAAAACAGTGCGGGCAAGGTGGCTGCGGCTATGCTTGCTCCTCTTGCTGAGTCGGTATTGTGCGAGGCTGATTTAGCTTTAATGGGACTTGATTCTATAAAGCGTTGGCCTGGGGTTATTGATGAGCTTGATAGTGAGGTTTTTTTTCAACAGCAGGGCACATTAGTTGTCGCGCATCAGCAAGATAAAGGCGATTTACTAAGCTTTGCTCAGCGGCTAAAACCGTTAGCTAATTATACCGGGGAGTCGGTGAACTCCCAGCAAATTGAAATGTTAGAGCCTGAGCTTGCTAATCGTTTTAGTCAGGGATTATTTTTACCCTGCGACGGGCAAATAGATAATCAGGCATTTTATCAAGCCAGCTTTACACAACTTAATAAGCGCAAAGTAAAGTTTGTATTTAATCAACGGGTCACGATTAACGATAATAAAATTAATAACCGAGAGTTTGATTATATTATTGATTGCCGAGGGCTTGGCGCAAAAGATGATAAGCCTCTGCGGGGCGTACGTGGAGAAGTCGCTAGATTATACGCGCCAGAGGTGAGTTTAACGAGGCCCGTGCGCTTAATGCATCCGCGTTACCCCATTTATATAGCGCCTAAACCCAATAATGAATACGTAATTGGCGCGACTGAAATAGAGTCGCAAGATACAGGCCCAGCCACAGTGCGCTCTGCTTTAGAGTTACTTTCGGCAGCTTATACAGTGCACAGCGGTTTTGCCGAAGCGCGGCTATTAAATATTCAAACAGGATTACGCCCGGCATTTTGCGATAACCGCCCACAAGTAACACACGTTGGGCGAGTTATTAGCATTAATGGCTTATATCGTCATGGTTACATGTTAGCGCCAAGTTTAGTGGCAAATGCCCTTTTATGCATAGAGTGAAAATTAAATGAACATAACAATTAATGGTGAGTTAATAGCTATTAGCAGTAATAAGCTCATTAACTGTTTGCAAGATTTTGGTGGTGTTGCGCCATTTGCGGTGGCGATTAATGGTGAGTTTATACCGCAAAGCCAGCATAGCGATTATCAATTAACTGAGGGTGATAGTATTGAGCTGCTCTCGCCGATTCAGGGCGGATAACAGCTATGCTAAATAATGACTATTTAACTATTTATGGTGAGCAAATAAAAAGCCGATTACTAATAGGCTCGGCGCTTTACCCGTCGCCTGCAGTGATGAATGAATCGATTGTTGCATCGGGCGCTGAAATAGTCACGGTGTCGCTTAGGCGTCAGCAAAGTGCGGCTGCGGGTGATGATTTTTGGCAGTTAATAAAAAATACTGGGCTTAAAATTTTACCAAATACAGCAGGGTGTCATAGTGTTAAAGAGGCCATTACGCTTGCTAAAATGTGCCGTGAAGTGTTTGCTACCGATTGGATTAAGCTTGAACTGATAGGGGACGATTACAACTTGCAGCCCGATCCATTTGCACTGCTTGAGGCAACTAAAATACTGATTGATGATGGTTTTAAAGTACTGCCATATTGCACAGACGATTTAGTGCTGTGCCAGCGTTTAAATGCTTTAGGCTGTGAAGTATTAATGCCATGGGGTGCACCCATTGGTACAGGTAAAGGCTTGTTAAACAGTTATAATTTAAAAACAATCAGAGAGCGCTTACCAGAGACAACATTAATAGTGGATGCTGGTTTAGGTTTGCCCTCGCATGCCTGCCAAGCACTTGAACTAGGGTATGATGCAGTATTATTAAATTCGGCGATTGCTGGAGCGGGTTGCCCTATAACCATGAGCCGAGCATTTAAAGCCGCGGTAGAGGCTGGACGTTTTGCATATAACGCCAAAGCAATGCCTGAAAAAGACGTTGCAGCCCCTTCAACCCCGACTATGGGTATGCCATTTTGGCATCAAGAATAAGTGAGACGAATATGAATAACGTAGTATGGACGATTGCCGGCTCAGACTCAGGCGGTGGCGCAGGTATTCAAGCCGATATAAAAGCAATGCAAAGTTTTGGTGTGCATGGGTGCACTGCTATTACAGCACTGACTGCGCAAAATAGTTTAGGTGTTGAGGCAATTAATGCCGTATCAACCGATATTATTGAATCGCAGCTTTTGGCACTCGAAAAAGATATGAAAGCCAAAGTAATTAAAATAGGCATGCTGGCAAATGTGCAGCAAATTCAATTGATCAGTGAACATATAAGCCACTACAAAGCCAAATGGCCAGTGTCCCCTGTTATTGTTTACGACCCAGTAGCTATTGCTACTAGCGGCGATTTATTAACAGAGGAAGACACAGTAAGTGCGATTAAAGAATGCTTATTACCGCTGGTGGATGTAATAACCCCAAATACGCACGAAACTCAGTTATTAACTGGCGTGTACTTAATTGGCCCCGCAGCAATAAAAGAAGCTGCCAATAAGTTATTAAGCTGGGGCGCAAAAGCCGTGGTTATAAAAGGCGGACATTGGGATTATCCAAGCGGCTACTGTATAGATTACTGCATAAATAATTTCACTCAAAAAGGCGAAGAATACTGGCTGGGAAATGAAAAAATTCAAACGCCACATAACCATGGTACAGGCTGCAGTATGGCCTCGGTTATTGCTGCTTGCTTAGCAAAAGACTACCCGTTAAAAGATGCGTTTATTTTAGCTAAAGCTTATATTAATCAAGGATTGAAAGTAGCGGTGCGCTACGGAGAAGGAATTGGCCCAGTAGCACAAACCTCATTTCCAACCAACTTAGCCGATTACCCCCAAGTAATAGAAGCGGGCAGTTGGTTAGGTGATGAACTCGATTTTGACGTTCCGCTTGATTTTAATATGGCTGCAGATTTTGCACCCTGCGAAAGTAAATCATTAGGTTTATACGCAGTGGTTGATAGTGTTGACTGGCTAGAAAAGTGCTTACAACAGGGCGTTAAAACTGCGCAGTTACGAGTTAAAAATAAAGACGATGCACAACTTGACGAATTAGTGGCAAAAGCGGTGGCACTGGGGGAGCAATATAATGCGCAGGTATTTATAAACGACTATTGGCAACTTGCAATTAAGCATGGTGCATATGGTGTGCATTTAGGCCAACAAGATCTAGAAAACACTAATTTAGCGGCGATTAAAAATGCAGGGCTTAGGCTCGGGCTTTCTACACATGGCTTCTATGAAATGCTCCGCGCACATAATTACCGCCCAAGTTATTTGGCATTTGGCGCTATTTATCCTACCACTACCAAAGATATGACAGGGCAAATACAGGGACTAGAAAAGTTATTTAAATTTGTCCCCTTAATGCAAAGCTACCCAACAGTGGCAATTGGCGGTATAGATTTAAAGCGTGCCAGCCAAGTTGCCAAAACAGGCGTTGGTAGTGTGGCTGTGGTACGTGCAATTAGCGAAGCTGATGATTATGTGCAGGCAATAAGTGCGTTACAAGCGGCAATAAATTAAAGTGGGCCAGGTTAATAGCCAAATGAATGAACTTAGCGATAAAGAAATGCTGCGCTATAGTCGCCATATATTGCTTAAAGAAGTGGGACTTGCAGGACAGTTAAAGCTTAAGTCGGCAAGTGTTGCAGTAGTAGGTGCGGGTGGCTTAGGCAGCCCCGCATTGCTGTATTTAGCTGCTGCGGGTATTGGTAAGCTTATTTTAATTGATGATGATGCGGTTGAGCTTTCGAACTTACAGCGCCAAGTGCTTTATAAAGTAAATCACTTAGGGCAAAAAAAGGTGGTTGCAGCAGGTAAAGTGCTTGCAAGTCTGAATAACCAAATCACTATAATTACTCACGCTGAAAAGCTTACTCAAGATAATAGCGCAGCATTACTCAATAATGCGGATATTGTGTTGGATTGCAGTGATAACTTTACCACTCGTTACAGTGTTAATCGCTTTTGTGTACAGCATAAAACCCCATTAATCTCCGGTGCGGCACTGGCAACAAAAGGGCAGCTGATTAGCTTAGACTTAAGAAATGCTAATAGCCCGTGTTATGGCTGTATTTTTCCACAAAGCGATATTGCGCCGCTTATCAATTGTGATAACGCCGGAGTAATTAGTCCGCTGTTAGGTATTATCGGCTCAATGCAGGCGCAGCTGACACTCAATATGTTATTAGGTCATTCTAGCGATTGTGTGTTTATGAGTATTAATGCACTCACTTTGCAGCAGCAACAATTTAAAGTGGTGAAAGATATCGACTGTAAGGAGTGTAGGTAAAGCCACGGTTTCAGGTGTTAGGTATCAGGCAGAGATCAGCCAAACTCGGTATTTAAGCAAACTGTAGGCGAGTTATTTTCCACCGCGATTGAATTTATAAACTCACTGAAAAATAAAAACCCCGCGTTTATTACCATAAACGCGGGGTTTTTTTACCTGATATCTATATCGATATCGATATCTATATCTTAATCATCAATTTTGGCAAACGGGGTGCCTAAGCGGGTCACTGTTTCAGGAAGTTGATCATCAAGAATATCCGCTTTGTCGTCGCCCCAAGCAAGTACCACGGTAGAGCCAAGTTTAAAGCGGCCCATTTCTTCACCTTTTTTAAGGCTAATAGCGTTTTCGCCCTTGGTTGGGTAGTTCCAGCTAAATACATCGCTACCAGCTGGTGGTGTTACTGTACCCGCCCAAATAGTTTCAATGCTGGCAACAATAGTTGCGCCAACCAGTACCATAGCAAGTGGGCCTATTTCAGTTTCAAAAATAGCAACCACACGTTCGTTACGTGCAAACAAGTTAGGTACGTTTTGCGCAGTCAGCGGATTTACTGAAAATAAATCGCCTGGTACGTAAATCATTTTACTTAATGTGCCATCAATTGGCATATGAATACGGTGGTAGTCTTTTGGCGCTAAATAAATAGTTGCAAACTTACCGCCTAAAAATGGGGTTGTATCGTCTTTATTACCACCAAGTAGTGCTTGTAGGCTGTAATCGTGACCTTTAGCTTGAATTAGTTGGCCGTCAACAATATCGCCTAATTGGCTAATTGCGCCATCTACTGGATGAATAATAATGTCGCTGTCTGCAACTATTGGGCGTGCGCCATCTTTTAACGGACGGGTGAAAAACTCGTTAAAGCTTTCATAATGAGCAGGATCTGGGTGTTTAGCTTCACTCATATCTACTTTGTATTGCTTAATAAACAGTTTAATTAACGTGGTTGTTAACACACCCGCTTTAGCAGCGGCTAGTTTTCCTACTACGCGTGAAATAAAGTGTTTTGGCATTGCGTACTGCATTGCGATTTTAAATTTATCTAAACTCACTGGTTTTTTCCTAAATTATACGCGAGGCGCGCGAGAGCCTGCACGGCCATCGGCCATTGTTTCTAAAATTCTGTGGTAGCTGTCAAAGCGCAATTGCGAAATTTTGCCATCAGCTACGGCTTCTTTAATTATACAGCCCGGATCGTTTAAATGTTTACAGTCTCTAAATCGACACCCGCCTATAAATTCTCTAAATTCTTTAAAGCACCAAGTTACACGATCAACTTCTAAGTGCCATAAACCAAATTCACGTATACCTGGTGAATCTATTAAGTTACCGCCGCTTGGTAAATGATGTAGGCGAGATACCGTGGTGGTATGTTGGCCTAAACCACTGTTTTCAGAAACTTCTTTAGTTAAAATTTCAGCATCTGGAAGTACGGTATTAACTAAAGTAGATTTACCTACGCCACTTTGACCAACAAAAATATTGTTTTTTCCAACGAGTACATCTTTTAATTCGTCAATGCCATCGGTACTTATATTACTAACCAATAAAACTTTGTAGTCGAGCTTGCGGTATACATCGAGTACTTTTTGTATTTCACTAAGACCTTGCGCATCGATTAAATCTATTTTATTTAGTACTAAAATAGGCTCTATACCCATATCTTCGCAGGCTATTAAATAACGGTCGATAATACTTGGGGTAAATTCGGGTAGTACTGCTGACACCATTAATATTTGGTCAATATTAGCAGCTATTACTTTTACACCGTCGTAAAAATCAGGGCGAGTAAGTTGTGAGCGACGCTCTTGCGTGGCTTCAATTACACCAGCTAAATCGCCTTCGCTTACTTTAGCGCGGCGAAACAGTACTTCATCCCCACACACTAAATTAGACACAGTACGGCGTATATTACAGCGTAGTACTTCGCCGCTTTCAACTTCCACATCAGCATGTTGACCAAAACGACTGATCACAATAGCGCTTTCTACTTGGCCTAAATTATCAGTTTGCCATTCTTGCGCACCTTTTTTAGCAGGCCTTGCATCGGCACTGCTTATACGCTTTTGATGATTAGCCTTGATCTGACGAGACTGGCCTTTACTTAATTTTTTTTGTTTTGCCACAGGAGGCCTATAACCTTAGTTAAATGTCGACTTAGCTAAAAAATGCTTTAGCTCGACGTATGATGCTAATATGATATATCGAAATGCGCTGGATCTAAAGGAAAGCACCGCTTAGGTAATTATGAATATTAATAAATCAAACTTAATTTGGCTCGATCTTGAAATGACCGGACTCGAACCAGAGACCGATAAAATACTCGAAATTGCGACCGTTGTCACTGATGCTGATTTGAATATATTAGCTGAAGGACCAACTATTGCCATTCATCAAAGTAATGAGTTACTTGATAGTATGGATGAGTGGTGCACCACTCAGCATGGAAAATCGGGTTTAACAGCACGCTGCAAGGCAAGTACTTACGACGAAGCCTATGCGGTTGAGCAAACAATAGCCTTTTTAAAACAATGGGTACCTGCAGGTGCATCACCGATGTGTGGTAACTCCATAGGGCAAGATCGTCGCTTTATGAATAAATATATGCGCGAATTGGAAGACTTTTTTCACTATCGTAATCTAGATGTAAGCACAATTAAAGAGCTCGCGCGTCGCTGGAAACCAGAGGTACTTGCACAAGTGAATAAAAAAGGCTCACATCTTGCGCTAGACGACATTAAAGATTCGATTATGGAATTAAAGGTCTATAGAGAAAAATTCTTTAATTTATAAAAAACACTTGCAAACACACTGTATTATTGTAGAATCCTGCCCCGCTCAAGACGATAACCCACGCGGGGTTAGTGTGTTTGAGTTGTTTAAATATAAAGCAATACTAGCTCAGTTGCTAGAATGTTGAACGCGACTTGTCGCGCACCAACGTAAAATAACTAAAGAAATAAAAATGCGGCACTAGCTCAGTTGGTAGAGCGCGACCTTGCCAAGGTCGAGGTCACGAGTTCGAGCCTCGTGTGCCGCTCCAATTTCTAACCAAAAGAAATTGAAGTTATTTATATAACTAGAAGTAAAAATGCGGTACTAGCTCAGTTGCTAGAATGTTGAACGCGACCTGTCGCGCACCAACAGACGAATTACTGACTACTTTATAATGCGGCACTAGCTCAGTTGGTAGAGCGCGACCTTGCCAAGGTCGAGGTCACGAGTTCGAGCCTCGTGTGCCGCTCCAATTTCTAACCAAAAGAAATTGCAGTGTTGAATAAAAATGCGGTACTAGTTCAGTTGCCAGAATGTTGAACGCGATTTTTCGCGCACCAACGGACGAATTACTGACTACTTTATAATGCGGTACTAGCTCAGTTGGTAGAGCGCGACCTTGCCAAGGTCGAGGTCACGAGTTCGAGCCTCGTGTACCGCTCCAATCTTTTATATCTATCAAAAATATCCCAAACAAAAAGCCATAAAAATTTCTTATTTTAAATACAATCTTTCTCTATCTAATTTCATATGCAGTGAACTACCCAGCGACTAAAGAACACTTAGTTTTCTCGCTATGCGTTCGATAAAAAATTGCGTTAAAGCCTTTAGTAATTAGCAACGATAGTTACTCGCGAAGGACAAGTTCTTTACCAATAAAGTGATGTGTTTTTACTGTGGTAATTAATGGGCATGCGGCGGGAGTGCAGTTTAAGTGTTGAAGAGGCGACTTGTTAAAACAACTCGCCCTGAATGGTTGCTACAATTCGCCTAGTACCACCGCTGTCTCGATGCTCACCTAAATAAACACCTTGCCATGTACCTAAAGCTAAATAGCCATTTGTAATAGGGATGCTTAACTCACAGCCTAAAATACTGGTTTTTATATGAGCTGGCATGTCGTCGTCACCTTCATAATCGTGACGATAATAGGGTTGGCACTGCGGAACAAATTCATTAAAGTGGCTCTCCATATCCATACGTACAGTAGGGTCGGCATTTTCATTAATGGTTAGGCTAGCTGAAGTGTGTTGAATAAATAAGTGCAGTAAACCCACCTTATAATTTGTGAGTTCGGGAATTTGAATGAGTATTTCGTTATCAATTAAATGAAAACCTCGGATACGAGGTTTTAAAGTAATGACTTTTTGTTGCCAACTCATAACTTATCGAAACTCACTTCAATATTGGCGTTACCCGCATCGCAGGTAAATGGCATGAGTATTTTTTTTCCTTGGCTTTTATGGGTAATAGTATGGTCTTTACCAGATACAACTATTGGAGTTGCCATATTAAAGTCGAAACCTTTTTGACCCAATAAATTTTTAGCGCCACCTGTAACCATATTAGTAATTTCGCCTACCATATCGGTTACTTCTTCATTTATACTATCCGGACGTTCGCCAAGCATACGCTCCATGATAGTTAGTGCTAACTGCTCATCAAAAGTTATTGAAAAAGAGCCTCGTGTTTGCGGTCCAACCATTCCGATCAGGCCTGATACATCGCCACAGGCTTTCTCATCAGTTTTAATGCGTGGCTTACCTGGCTTTAATTGTGTTTGAGCCATTGTACTTAATACATTGATTAAAGAAGATAAAAAAGGGTTGATGAACTCTACATTCATATAATTTACTCTTAAATTAGTGCTAAAAAATAGCTATATAAAATATTTATATCGCTACTAAAACTATGCAACTCTGCAAGACTCACACCTTCCATGTGCTTCTATTGTTTGCGCCGATACAACAAACCCACCTTCCGCAGCTAAGCTATTTAGCTCATGCGAAATAACGGTTGAATGCAGTTCTTTAACAAAACCACAGGTATCGCAAATTAATAACTGTACAGGATGAATATGATCAAAATGATGGCACAACATAAATGCATTAGTGCTTTCAATTTTATGAATAAAACCAAGCTCAGCCAAAAAATCTAATGCACGGTATATCGTGGCAGGTTTAGCGCCAGTTTCTGTTACTTTTAATTGCTCAAGCAAATCATACGCGCCCACACCACCTTGCGCACTTGCAAGTAAACGAAACACCTTTTCACGGATAGGTGTAAATCGCGCACCACGGTTGTCACATACTTGTTTTGCTTTACTTACGAGTGATTCTATATTCATCGTTCTCTTATCCTTATGCTACCTTGATATAATATCACACTGTATTTAAGTTGCAGTGTTTAAATTAAACGCGTTTGTTAAAGCTATTCACTAAGGCGTGTTTATCTTTAGAGGTTAAATTAATAGTAGCGAGTTTGGTTTTAGGGAGGGCAGTACTTATTATATAGTGTCGCTATTTTCCATTAATAAGCGATAACGCTTGTTTGGATATTTGCTTGTAGTAAATGAGCAAGTAAATAATACCTATGTAGTAGCCTCAGTACTATATAGTAAAATAATGAAGGCCATTAGTTTTAAACTACATTAAAAGTACATTGGCTTTCTCTAATTTCTAATTTCTAATTTCTAATTACTCAGGTTATTACTTATAAAGAATTGCATGACTTTTAGTTTTGTTTACTATTTGTGCATGCTTAATATGCGTAGCGTAATAAGCACACTTTATTTACCCAAACAATCGAGTGGTGCTTAAATTATGCACTGCTCAATACCAGCTTAGAATGTAAAACCAAGTCGAGTTACCCAAAATACAGATGGTTTAGTATTGTTTTTAATCGTTTGGTTTAAATATCAAGCGAACAGTATTTTATTTTAAGTTTTCTTTAAAAAACGCTTGCGTAAAACTGGCTGCGCCCTATAATGCGACCCTACTGAGACGGCAGACGGCAGACGGCAGACGGCAGACAGCAACGCTTAGCGAGGCAAGAGTCAATCAGTGAGTCGAGTAAAACTTAAATTTAGATTTTTATAAAGTTTACATTTAAGTGTTGACAAAAAAATAGGAAAGCGTAATATGCGCAGCCCTAGCGAGATGAAGTTTTACTTTGTTGTCGCAACGTTCTTTAACAATATAAAGCAATCATCTGTGTGGGCACTCGTACAGATTGAGTTCTAACAGCCAAGCTTAGTTCGCTAAGTAAGGCAAACAAATTAGAGTCTCAATTGAAAACTGAGTGACCAACAGAAGTAACTTATTTATAAGTTGCTTCGGCACAGTCAATTCAATATCGAAAGATATTAAAATAAATTCAGAATTCATTGAGCTGTCGAAAGACATAAAACTTTTTAATTGAAGAGTTTGATCATGGCTCAGATTGAACGCTGGCGGCAGGCCTAACACATGCAAGTCGAGCGGTAACAGAAAGTAGCTTGCTACTTTGCTGACGAGCGGCGGACGGGTGAGTAATGCTTGGGAACATGCCTTGAGGTGGGGGACAACAGTTGGAAACGACTGCTAATACCGCATAATGTCTACGGACCAAAGGGGGCTTCGGCTCTCGCCTTTAGATTGGCCCAAGTGGGATTAGCTAGTTGGTGAGGTAATGGCTCACCAAGGCGACGATCCCTAGCTGGTTTGAGAGGATGATCAGCCACACTGGGACTGAGACACGGCCCAGACTCCTACGGGAGGCAGCAGTGGGGAATATTGCACAATGGGCGCAAGCCTGATGCAGCCATGCCGCGTGTGTGAAGAAGGCCTTCGGGTTGTAAAGCACTTTCAGTCAGGAGGAAAGGTTAGTAGTTAATACCTGCTAGCTGTGACGTTACTGACAGAAGAAGCACCGGCTAACTCCGTGCCAGCAGCCGCGGTAATACGGAGGGTGCGAGCGTTAATCGGAATTACTGGGCGTAAAGCGTACGCAGGCGGTTTGTTAAGCGAGATGTGAAAGCCCCGGGCTCAACCTGGGAACTGCATTTCGAACTGGCAAACTAGAGTGTGATAGAGGGTGGTAGAATTTCAGGTGTAGCGGTGAAATGCGTAGAGATCTGAAGGAATACCGATGGCGAAGGCAGCCACCTGGGTCAACACTGACGCTCATGTACGAAAGCGTGGGGAGCAAACGGGATTAGATACCCCGGTAGTCCACGCCGTAAACGATGTCTACTAGAAGCTCGGAGCCTCGGTTCTGTTTTTCAAAGCTAACGCATTAAGTAGACCGCCTGGGGAGTACGGCCGCAAGGTTAAAACTCAAATGAATTGACGGGGGCCCGCACAAGCGGTGGAGCATGTGGTTTAATTCGATGCAACGCGAAGAACCTTACCTACACTTGACATACAGAGAACTTACCAGAGATGGTTTGGTGCCTTCGGGAACTCTGATACAGGTGCTGCATGGCTGTCGTCAGCTCGTGTTGTGAGATGTTGGGTTAAGTCCCGCAACGAGCGCAACCCCTATCCTTAGTTGCTAGCAGGTAATGCTGAGAACTCTAAGGAGACTGCCGGTGATAAACCGGAGGAAGGTGGGGACGACGTCAAGTCATCATGGCCCTTACGTGTAGGGCTACACACGTGCTACAATGGCGCATACAGAGTGCTGCGAACCTGCGAAGGTAAGCGAATCACTTAAAGTGCGTCGTAGTCCGGATTGGAGTCTGCAACTCGACTCCATGAAGTCGGAATCGCTAGTAATCGCGTATCAGAATGACGCGGTGAATACGTTCCCGGGCCTTGTACACACCGCCCGTCACACCATGGGAGTGGGTTGCTCCAGAAGTAGATAGTCTAACCCTCGGGAGGACGTTTACCACGGAGTGATTCATGACTGGGGTGAAGTCGTAACAAGGTAGCCCTAGGGGAACCTGGGGCTGGATCACCTCCTTATACGATTTAGAACTTATTTGTTCGTAGTGTCCACACAGATGATTGTTAATTGTAAAGAGAACAACACTTATTGTTTGGGTCTGTAGCTCAGCTGGTTAGAGCGCACCCCTGATAAGGGTGAGGTCGGTAGTTCAAATCTACTCAGACCCACCACTTCTTTTTAATACTTCGTTGTAAGCTTCGTTGTTTAGTAAACTAAACGGCCTCAACTTACGCCTTGTCTTAAAAATAAGTCGGTATACAAACAGTAAGACCAGCATATGTGGGGCTATAGCTCAGCTGGGAGAGCGCCTGCCTTGCACGCAGGAGGTCAGCAGTTCGATCCTGCTTAGCTCCACCACTTTACTTCTTAAAAATAAATATTCTTTATCGGGTCATAAACGACCTGAGAATGAAGTGTGTTTAATTCTTTGGGATAACTAATTAATATGCTCTTTAAAAATTTGGAAAAGCTGATAATAAAATTCTGATAGATACATTGTATTTATCAAGAGTTTTCAAAAGTAAAAAAAGAATGGTAGCAGTACCATTCAGTGCCATTTAGTTAACTCTTTGAGTTGATTGATTGGTATCTACTTTAGTATTCAATATTGACTTCTGGCGAAGTTAAACTGTCACACAACAAAGACCCGTTTGGGTTGTATGGTTAAGTGACTAAGCGTACACGGTGGATGCCTTGGCAGTTGGAGGCGATGAAGGACGTATTAACTTGCGATAAGCCTAGTCAAGCTAGTAAAAAGCACTTGAGACTAGGATTTCCGAATGGGGAAACCCACCTGCTTGCAGGTATCGTTAACTGAATACATAGGTTAACGAGGCGAACGCGGAGAACTGAAACATCTAAGTACCCGTAGGAAAAGAAATCAACCGAGATTCCGAAAGTAGCGGCGAGCGAAATCGGAACAGCCCTTAAGCTTATTATGTGTTAATGGAAGGCTGCTGGAAAGCGCCACGATACAGGGTGATAGTCCCGTACATGAAAAGACATTTTAAGTGAAATCGAGTAGGTCGGAGCACGTGAAACTTTGACTGAATATAGGTGGACCATCATCTAAGGCTAAATACTCCCAACTGACCGATAGTGAACCAGTACCGTGAGGGAAAGGCGAAAAGAACCCCTGTGAGGGGAGTGAAATAGAACCTGAAACCGTGTACGTACAAGCAGTAGGAGCCCACTTGTTGGGTGACTGCGTACCTTTTGTATAATGGGTCAGCGACTTATATTTTGTAGCGAGGTTAACCGATTAGGGTAGCCGTAGGGAAACCGAGTCTTAACTGGGCGAATAGTTGCAAGGTATAGACCCGAAACCCGGTGATCTAGCCATGAGCAGGTTGAAGGTTGAGTAACATCAACTGGAGGACCGAACCCACTAACGTTGAAAAGTTAGGGGATGACTTGTGGTTAGGAGTGAAAGGCTAATCAAACCGGGAGATAGCTGGTTCTCCCCGAAATCTATTTAGGTAGAGCCTCGGACGAATACTTACGGGGGTAGAGCACTGTTAAGGCTAGGGGGTCATCCCGACTTACCAACCCTTTGCAAACTCCGAATACCGTAAAGTAATATCCGGGAGACACACGGCGGGTGCTAACGTCCGTCGTGAAGAGGGAAACAACCCAGACCGCCAGCTAAGGTCCCAAAGTCATAGTTAAGTGGGAAACGATGTGGAAAGGCCCAGACAGCCAGGAGGTTGGCTTAGAAGCAGCCATCCTTTAAAGAAAGCGTAATAGCTCACTGGTCGAGTCGGTCTGCGCGGAAGATGTAACGGGGCTAAACTATGCACCGAAGCTGCGGATTCAGAATTTATTCTGAGTGGTAGGGGAGCGTTCTGTAAGCCGTTGAAGGTGACCCGGGAGGGTTGCTGGAGGTATCAGAAGTGCGAATGCTGACATGAGTAACGATAATGGGAGTGAAAAACTCCCACGCCGGAAGACCAAGGGTTCCTATCCCATGTTAATCAGGGTAGGGTAAGTCGACCCCTAAGGCGAGGCCGAAAGGCGTAGTCGATGGGAAACAGATTAATATTTCTGTACTCGATATAATTGCGATGGGGGGACGGAGCAGGCTAAGCAAGCATGGCGTTGGTAGTCCATGTGAAAGTGAGTAGGGCGTTTGTTTAGGTAAATCCGGACGAACACTAAACCTGAGACACGAGACGAGTCACCACGGTGATGAAGTTGCTGATGCCATACTTCCAGGAAAAGCCTCTAAGCTTCAGATTATATGGAATCGTACCCCAAACCGACACAGGTGGTCAGGTAGAGAATACTAAGGCGCTTGAGAGAACTCGGGTGAAGGAACTAGGCAAAATCGTACCGTAACTTCGGGAGAAGGTACGCTCCTATCTGTGATGAGACTTGCTCTCTAAGCGGACGGGAGCCGCAGTGACCAGGTGGCTGGGACTGTTTATTAAAAACACAGCACTGTGCAAAATCGCAAGATGACGTATACGGTGTGACACCTGCCCGGTGCCGGAAGGTTAATTGATGGGGTTATCCTTAGGGAGAAGCTCTTGATCGAAGCCCCGGTAAACGGCGGCCGTAACTATAACGGTCCTAAGGTAGCGAAATTCCTTGTCGGGTAAGTTCCGACCTGCACGAATGGTGTAACCATGGCCACGCTGTCTCCACCCGAGACTCAGTGAAATTGAAATCGCAGTGAAGATGCTGTGTACCCGCGGCTAGACGGAAAGACCCCGTGAACCTTTACTACAGCTTGGCACTGAACATTGAACCTACATGTGTAGGATAGGTGGGAGACTTTGAAGATGAGACGCTAGTTTTGTTGGAGTCAACCTTGAAATACCACCCTTGTAGTTTTGATGTTCTAACGTTGGCCCCTGAATCGGGGTTACGGACAGTGCCTGGTGGGTAGTTTGACTGGGGCGGTCTCCTCCTAAAGAGTAACGGAGGAGCACGAAGGTTGGCTAAGTACGGTCGGACATCGTACGGTTAGTGTAATGGTAGAAGCCAGCTTAACTGCGAGACAGACACGTCGAGCAGGTACGAAAGTAGGTCATAGTGATCCGGTGGTTCTGAATGGAAGGGCCATCGCTCAACGGATAAAAGGTACTCCGGGGATAACAGGCTGATACCGCCCAAGAGTTCATATCGACGGCGGTGTTTGGCACCTCGATGTCGGCTCATCACATCCTGGGGCTGAAGTCGGTCCCAAGGGTATGGCTGTTCGCCATTTAAAGTGGTACGCGAGCTGGGTTTAGAACGTCGTGAGACAGTTCGGTCCCTATCTGCCGTGGGCGTTTGAGAATTGAGAGGGGTTGCTCCTAGTACGAGAGGACCGGAGTGAACGAACCGCTGGTGTTCGGGTTGTCATGCCAATGGCATTGCCCGGTAGCTACGTTCGGAACTGATAAGCGCTGAAAGCATCTAAGCGCGAAGCAGGCCTCGAGATGATTTCTCACTAGAGCTATAAGCTCTCTGAAGGGCCGTTGGAGACTACAACGTTGATAGGCAAGATGTGGAAGTGCTGTGAGGCATTAAGCTAACTTGTACTAATTACCCGTGAGGCTTAACCATACAACGCCAAACGCGTTTTATGTGACAGTTCAAGCAAGAAGTTAATATGACTAAAGTAGATATTTACGCAAAGACTTAAAAAATATTATCAGATATTTTCCAAATTCAGTGGTGCTCTTAGCGCGCAGCGTTAAAGTTGAGGCACCTTGCGCAAAGAAAATGGTAGCACTATGTGCTTGTCATTCATTCTTTGCACCATATTTGCTTGGTAACAATAGCGTTTTGGACCCACCTGACCCCATGCCGAACTCAGTAGTGAAACGAAACAGCGCCGATGATAGTGTAGCATTTGCTATGTGAAAGTAGGACATTGCCAGGCTCCAAATTGTAGAAAGCCCGACTAGAAATAGTCGGGCTTTTTTACGTCTGCAGGAAAGTGAAATGTGGGTGGCTGAACTTTGAACGCTGACGTTTTCAATATAAATGGTATCTATATTTTTTGCTTATTCTGATATAATAATGTTTGAATTTAGCGCAGATACGCCTGATTTTATATTCTAAAACACCCCTTTTGATTGTTCCCTACGGTGTAGTTATTTATTAATAATAGATCTAAATGTGTGTAAATAAGCAAAAAAGAGATATTTAAATTGAACGAAATGTACTTAAACTTATATAGCACGGTGTACCAATGAAACCACTCGATAGACGCTTTTCTGTAGCACCCATGTTGGATTGGACTGATCGCCATTGTCGTACTTTTCATCGTAAAATGACTAAGCATACAGTGTTGTACACGGAAATGATCACCACGGGTGCTATTTTGTTTGGCCGAGGCGACTACCTACACTTTAATCAACACGAAGGGCCCGTTGCATTGCAGCTGGGTGGCTCTGATCCACAGGCTCTTGCACAATGTGCAAAGCTTGCGGGTGAGCGTGGTTATGACGAAATTAACTTAAACGTAGGTTGCCCGTCAGATCGCGTGCAGAATGGTCGTTTCGGTGCTTGTTTAATGGGTGAGCCGCAATTAGTTGCTGACTGTGTGGCGGCAATGAAAGCAGAAGTAAATATACCTGTTACGGTTAAAACGCGCATTGGTATTGATGAGCAAGACTCGTATGAGTTTTTGTGTGCACTTATAGAAGCGTCGCATAATGTTGGTTGTGATGATTTTATTATTCATGCTCGTAAAGCTTGGTTAAAGGGGTTAAGCCCTAAAGAAAACCGTGAGGTACCGCCGCTTGATTATCCACGTGTTTATAAGTTGAAAAAAGATTATCCACAACTCGATTTAAGTCTTAATGGTGGCGTTAAAACAATTGAACAAAGTTTAGAGCATTTACAGCATATTGATGGTGTGATGATTGGTAGAGAAGCGTATAGCAACCCATTTATACTCAATGAAGTGGACGAAAAGATTTATGGTGATATCGCTAACACGCAATCTCGTCATGAAGTCGTGCGCTCTATGTATAGTTATATTGAAGACGAAATGCGCTTAGGAGCTAACTTTTGGCATGTTGCTCGTCATATGCTGGGGATTTTTCAGGGGCAGCCTGGTGCCCGTGGATTTAGGCGTCATCTGTCTGAAAATGGCCATGGAAAACAAGCCGACTTATCGGTAATGGATAAAGCTTTGAGTTTTGTACCTAAATAATCAGCTAAGTGAATAATTTAATAAATGAATAAATACAGCCATCTTCGGATGGCTTTTTTGATCCTAAAAAATAGTCAAAAGTTTAGTTTATTGGCTAATTACACTTAATCATATTCAGTTAAAAGTAACTTTAATTTATAAATTATAAGTTTAAGTTGCTGAATTTAATGTGTTTTACTGTTTATATTATTACTTGGCATAACTCTTGGAATCTAATTTGTGTAATCACTTAAAAAGTTAACAGGAGAATCTCATGGGAATATTTAATCGCGTAACCGATATTGTTCAAGCAAATATCGTGTCGATATTAGACAAGGCAGAAGATCCAGAAAAATTACTTAATTTAATGATCAGCGAGATGCAAGATGCACTTACTGAGTGTCGCATTACGACAGCGGCTTTGTTGTGCGAAGAAAAAACACTTAAACGTCAAATTGAAAATAAAAATAACAATTTAGTATATTGGCAGGATAAAGCTGAACTAGCAATAGAGAGAGGTCGAGATGATTTAGCAAAATCAGCTTTACTTGAAAAACAAGCCATTAGTAACACAGTTGTAGCAAAGCAGCTGCAACTAGAAACGCTGCAGCAATCAATAACTAAAATGACAGCGGATTGTCAGCGTTTGCAACAAAAAATAGCCGAGGCTAAAGCCAAGCAAACACAGTTAGTACAGCGGCACAATATAGTGGCTGCAAGGGGGCAAATAAATAGCCAATTACAAAGTGAAAAAGTTGCACATGCACTCTCTCGATTTGAGAAAGTAGAGCAGCGCGTAGAAGGTATTGAAGCACAGGTAGAAGCGTACGAGCTTACTGATTCAGAAAATACTATAGCTGCACAAATAGACGCTTTGGCGAAAAACGAACAAGTAGATGCAGAATTAGCTCGCTTAAAAGCTGATTTAAAAACTAACTTAAAACAGAGTGCTTAAGGAGATAATTATGAATAGTTTTAACAGCAAACGTGGTTGGTACAAAGATCCACTTGATAAAAAAATATCTGGTGTGTGCAGTGGTTTAGCGCAGCGATTAGATTTACCTGTGTGGTCAACACGACTTGTCACTATTTTATTATTTTTGAGTTTTCCGTTTGCAATTGCACTAGGTTATTTTATTGCGCATTGCTGCCTAGAAGAAAAAGCAATTTAAGCTAATTTACATTTAGATTGAATTAAGGAGAGCTAAATGAAAGCGTTAGCCGTATGTATAATTGTTTATTTACTATTTTTTACTGATGTTGTCTCTGCGATGCACTTGATACTTGGCAATTACCGCTTTGGATTGCAGATACAAGTTGGATTGGGCTTGAGCTAATAGGAGCTTTAGCGGCTATTATTATTTTTGTAGCTGTTGCATACTAATAACGATAGGATTAGTTGGCGCAGCAGCAGTTGCATTAGTCGGAACTGTATTGGCATTTTTATTTGGATCGCTGATGATTGCTTGGCCGTTACTATTTATTGCGGTACTTTGCTGGTTAGTAGCTGATAACAAAAAAGTAGCATCTTAACTCCAAATTAACTGACTATTGCAACTGAACTATGTTAAATTTGATACTTAGCATTATGTTTTAACAAGGATTAGAGTGGTGATTAAACAGTGTATTTCAATTGTTTTGGTGTCGGTTTTAAGTCTTTTTTCATCATCATCGATGGCACATTCAGGGCATGATCACGATGCGGATGTTGCTATTATTAAGGTTAGTAATGCACAAGTAAGGGAGTTTTTACCTGCCACAACTTCAAGTGTAGGTTATTTAAGTATTATAAATCATAGTGATACTGTGGCTACGTTGACTAAAGCAACTATTGATGGCTTAGGTCGCGTTGAAATTCATGAGCACTCGCACGTAGATGGCATGATGAAAATGCAAAAAGTTGAATCGTTAACAATTAACGCCCATCAACAAATCGATTTTAAGCCTGGTGGCTATCATTTAATGATTTTTGAACCACAAGAACCGTTAAAAGTAGGCCAACAACGCAAACTCACACTATATTTTAGTGATGGCAACCGTGTATTTACCAATGCTCAGGTGGTATCGCTTGCATCACAAGCAGAACAATCACAAGCATCAAAACAACATACTCATCATTAGGAGGATCAATGTCACAACATAAAGGGAAAATAGTTGCTGCATTAGCTATATTACTAATTATTTTTTACGCAATAGCTGTTTATTGGAATACGGAGCCTGCTCGTTTTAATGTGGTAGAAAAAGCAAAGCAGCAAGCGCAGCAACGTAATGAGCAATTTGTTATTGGTTATACAACAACATCAACATTAATAACGGTAGCAAGTACGTTACTCGAAAAGCCAGGCGGTTATTTATCAAATGATGTTTTGCCGCCAAGTATAATAATGGACGATATGCCTGCGTGGGAATATGGCGCACTCGAAATGGTGCGTGATTTAGCCCTTTCTATGCGTAAAGATTTTAGCCGTTCGCAATCGCAATCAACTGAACACGAAGCTCTAAAAAAAGCACAGCCGCAGTTTAATATTAGCTCTGAAGCGTGGGCGTGGCCAAGCGCTGAAGGTGAGTACCAAAAAGGCATTGATTACTTATTGGTATATCGTACTCAAATAGCGAATGACCATGAGCGTGACAGTCAATTCTATGCTCGCGCCGATAACTTGCGCAGTTGGCTAAAAGAAGCTGAAAAGCGTTTAGGTAGCTTGAGTCAGCGTTTAAGCGCTAGTGTAGGCCAAGATAAAGTAAACACTGATTTAGCGGGTAATACATCAAATACACAAGCCACTTTTTCTCCATTACAACAGCAAGCTAAAACGCCATGGTTAGACATTGATGATGTATTTTATGAATCGCGCGGTGCTACTTGGGCTTTATTGCATTTCTTACAAGCGGTAGAATATGACTTTGCCGATGTGCTTGAGAAAAAGAATGCACGCGTAAGTGTGCAGCAAATTATACGAGAGCTTGAGGCAACTCAAGAAACAGTATGGAGCCCAATGATATTAAATGGGAATGGTTTTGGTTATGTAGCAAATCATTCACTGGTTATGGCAAATTATATATCTAGAGCCAACGCGGCTCTTATTGAACTTAGCGAATTATTGACCCAAGGATAGAAAATGAAAAAGTATTGTTTAGCAGCAGCCCTTTCAATGGCATGTTTAGCACCTGCAGCGCAAGCTGATACCTTACTAGGCTTGTATGTAGGTGTTGATGGTTGGAAAGCGGATAACGAAGGAAGCTTTTCTTATAAAGGAAATGCACTACAAGATTTTAATTTTGACGATGAAACCTTCGTAAGCTACTACGCTGCACTTGAGCATCCAGTGCCATTAGTACCTAATATTAAATTAAGATACACAGAGCTTGAGCTGGCCGGTGCTACAGAGCTTAATAGTCAGTTTATCTTTGGTGATCAGAGTTTTGAAAAGGGTCGGAATATTAATACAGTGAGTGATTTAACTCACATAGATTACACTTTTTATTACGAAATCTTTGATAACGACTTAATCTCTATCGATTTAGGTATAAATGCTAAACAGTTTGATGGCGAAATAAGTGTAGAATATATCCCTCAAAATAATGCAAGTGATAGTAAGCAATCTGAAACTGTCGAATTTTCAGGCTTTGTACCATTAGTTTACGGCCGTGCTGAAGCAGGTTTACCTTTTACCGGGTTAAGCGTGTTTTTTGAAGGCAGCTTTTTAGCAATAGACGATAGCAAAGTTCAAGATTACCAAATGGGTATTGCATGGGAATTTATTGATAACCTAGCAATAGATGTTGCTGTTAAAGCAGGTTACCGCTCAATGACATTAGAGCTAGACGATGTTGATGATATTAACACTAATATTGATGCATCGGGTCCATTTGCGGGCATTCAAGTACACTTTTAATTACACTGCTAATTAATAGTATATAGCGTGGTTTTGCTACTTAGTAGTATGCCACGCTAGTTCAAATTCACTCTCAAGTGCACTATTAAGTAACTGCTTATACACTTTATTTACCGGGTAGTTAATGAGTTTAGATAGCTCATCACCTGTTTGCGTAAACTTATAATAACTCAATACTAAATCGCTATTTTTTGCTTTTAACGTTACTTTTTGTGATAAAAACGATAACGTAAGTTCTTGCCCAGTTTTTAGTACCGCAGATTCAATCTCTTTTCGATATAGTAAATTTAAATCCATTAAAGTTAATATATCAGGAAAGCTAATCCCTGTTTTTCCTAGATTTAAAGATACTTTATTGCCCTTACGTAACAAATCAAATAGTGATGGTTTTTTATAAAACCCTAGTAAAATAAAGTGGCTATCGTCTTTTTCATTATAACCAGAGAGGGGTACACACTTTTGTAGAGAGTCAGCTTCGCGCTGGGTCATATGCTTAAGTGTTTGCAAACTTTTTATTGAGAAAGTCCCCGGGTTAAGCGTTTCACCGGTGAGTATTTTTGCCCAAAGTGACTGCATAGATTGATTTGAGGTATCACCACATAGTGCTACAAAGTGTTCTACCCAATCGGCATCGGGTTGTTTACTACTGGCTACGTCAGGACAAAAATCCATTGCCATAGCTAAAATTGTTTCTATATTTTGCTGTTGTTTAATGAGCAGTAAGTCTTGTCTTTTTTGTGCTCTAGCTAAAACTGTATTGTCGCTATTAATGCGATATAGCGGTTTAACCTTGCCTTGGGGGCCATAACTTTGCTCATTATTGCCTACTTTAATAATAGGATAGCCCAGTAACGACTCTATGGTATTAGCGAGATTAATTCTTGCTTGTGCGGTTTTGACTGCCATGATTTTCCATTATTGTTTGTGCATCACTTAGCTGCGCTACTGTTTTTAAATTATTGAGCCCCAGTGATACTGCGTTACTTAAAATGTGCTCACTAAGCACAGCCACATACCCAGAAACTAAAGGCAGCGTGGCTTGCCCCGTAATTTGAAAAGTAACCGTGACCGTTTTTGCATTTTGCGTAAATATTACTTTAGCGGCAATAATGTGTTCTTGAGCAAATAAAATATTCAACACCATTTTGTTTGCACTTAACGCTGTGGTGGTCATTTCACCTGCGCCCCATTTACTTTGCCATGATTGATGAGCACCAACCCCTGTGCTTGGCTCACCTAAGGAAAGTTCCACTGAGGGATCTAGCTTCTTCCAAGGCGACCATTTATGCCACTGCGAAAAATCAGTGATTAAGGGTTTTACTATGTGCGTATTAGCATTAATGTTAATACTCTTTGTTACGTTATAGCTCTGTGGTAGTAATAGGCCAATAACGATAAAAAGTAAGAGTAAAATTAATAAAAATTGCACTAACGTTTTTAATATTTTAATAAAAAACCTCAGATAAATTAGGTTACAAACTCGTAACTTATTATTAATCTAGCATATTAACTCGGGTGTGCTTAACTTTCGAGGTTAATTTTATAGCAGCTATTTTTTAATTGAACTAGATACTTAGCCACAACCTATGAAAAGTAATAGTTAATAGAGGTGTATGAGTGCTAAAAAATAACGAAACTTCAATTTAAAACCACGCGGCACAGCAAAGTAGTGCTCTATCAAGGTAGGTTGGTATAGGGTATAATTTGCGCCTTTTGTTATTAAACGGTCAACTTTATGAGCACACTTAAAGCTAAGCGCGGCTTATTCTCATACCCAAAGTATTGGGCAGAGTGTTATGGCACAGCACCATTTTTACCTACTACACGCGAAGAAATGGATGCACTTGGCTGGGATAGCTGCGATATAATTATTATTAGTGGCGATGCTTATGTAGATCATCCTAGTTTTGGGATGGCAGTAATTGGCCGAGTACTTGAGGCGCAAGGTTTTAGAGTGGGTATTATTGCCCAGCCAGAATGGGACTCTAAAGAAGCGTTTATGGCGCTGGGTAAACCCAATTTATTTTTTGGTGTAACCGCTGGCAACATGGACTCGATGATTAACCGTTATACTGCTGAAAAACGCATGCGCCATGATGATGCCTACACGCCAGACAACATTGGTGGTAAACGCCCTGATCGTGCGGTAATCATTTACTCACAACGTTGCCGCGAAGCGTATAAAGATGTACCACTTATTTTAGGTGGTATTGAAGCAAGTTTACGCCGTGTTGCTCATTACGATTATTGGCAAGAAAAAGTGCGTCGTAGTGTTTTGTTTGACGCTAAAGCCGATATTTTAATATATGGTAATGCGGAGCGCCCACTGGTTGAGGTTGCTCATCGTATTGCAGCGGGCGAAAGTACCGATACCATTCAAGATGTACGAGGGACTGCGGTTATTCGTAAAGAGCCGTTACCAGGCTGGCGTGGCAGTGACTCTACCGCTATTGATAAAATAGGTAAAATTGATCCAATTCCAAACCCGTATGGCGCAGATGATGTTGGCTGTAGCAAATCAGAATTTAAACAAGCAGGTATAGACTTAAAAGCCGAAGCCGCCAAGGTTATTACTATTCAGCCAGCGCGCCCTAAGCCATGGGAAAAAACCTACGTTAAATTACCTGCGTTTGAGCAAGTAAGTGTGAATAAGCCATTGTATGCACATGCTTCTCGTATTGTGCACCAAGAAACTAACCCAGGTTGTGCTCGTGCTATTTTTCAGCGCCACGGCGATCGTTCTATTTGGGTTAATCCGCCAGCATATCCACTAGAAACACATGAAATGGACGCTGTATTTGGTTTGCCGTATCAACGTATTCCTCATCCTAGCTACGGGGATGCAAAAATACCTGCCTACGACATGATTAAAACGTCAGTTAATATTATGCGAGGCTGTTTTGGTGGTTGCAGTTTCTGTTCGATTACCGAACATGAAGGGCGGATTATTCAAAGCCGTTCGCAAGAATCAATAATTGAAGAAATTGAGCAAATTAGAGATAAAGTACCCGGGTTTACCGGGGTTATTTCTGACTTAGGTGGCCCAACAGCCAACATGTATAAATTGGGTTGTACTAGCAAAAAAGCAGAAAGTACCTGTAGACGTTTATCGTGTGTATACCCTGAAATATGTAAGCATATGGATACCGATCATACGCCAACAATTGAGCTGTATAAAAAAGCCCGTGAAGTTAAAGGCATTAAAAAAATATTAATCGCCTCGGGTGTACGCTACGATTTAGCCGTGCAAGATCCACGTTACGTTAAAGAATTAGTTACTCACCATGTAGGTGGATATTTAAAAATAGCGCCAGAGCATACCGAAGATGGACCATTATCAAAAATGATGAAGCCAGGTATGGGAGCTTACGATCAGTTTAAAGCGTTATTTGATAAGTACTCAAAAGAAGCGGGTAAAAAACAGTATTTAATCCCATACTTTATTTCGGCGCACCCAGGTACTAAAGACGAAGACATGGTAAACATGGCTTTGTGGCTTAAGTCGAACGACTTTAAACTTGATCAGGTACAAAATTTTTACCCATCTCCAATGGCAAATGCGACCACTATTTATCATACCGAGATGAACTCACTGCGTAATATTAAAAATAATACCGAAGTAGTACCTGTGCCGAAAGGTGCGCGCCAGCGTCGTTTACATAAAGCAATTTTACGCTATCACGATCCTGCGGGCTGGCCAATGATCCGCGAAGCACTGCGCAAAATGGGTAAAGCTAACCTAATAGGTAAAGCGCCAAATTGCTTAGTGCCAGAAGAAGGGCGCGACGAAAGAGCTGCAAAAGGAAGTAGTCGAGGTGGGCGCCCAGCATTAACGCGCCATACTGGTTTTAGCCAATTTCATAAGGCCAATACAAAACCAAAGGTAGCGAGTAATCGCCAAAGAGCTAAATAGAGCTCATAGCTTAAAAAGTAGTTAGCCTGTTTGGCTTATTACTAAGCTTGGGCTTGATTACTGAATATATGAGCACTGAAAAAAATGCCGCTTATTTTGCAATAAGCGGCATTTTTTATGTAAGTTATTTAAGTAAAACTTAAATAATATCAATTTTGTTACGAATGATTTTTACGCCATCCATATTTTCTAAAAACTTTTGTGCCAACGCACGCTCAAAACCTGTTTGCGCTTTACCGTATAAATCTACTTCGCCATTTTTAACTTGTACGCGAATATCGCTTAGCGCTAAATTGGGGTTGGTACGCAAAGTGTGGGTAATCGATTGCTGTAAGTTAGGTTGGGTTGCTAGGCTGCTAACGACAACCATATTTGTTGTAGCACTCACTTTTGTAGCGCATGCTAATAAAAACAAACAACAAAATGATACTAAAGCGATAGTTAATTTTAAACGGCTCATAATCATATCCTTACATTGCAATTAATCGGGTAGCCAAATTAGGCAGAGTTACCATGATAGTTACAATTATCGTTCCATATTTAATATACTGAAAATAAAGGCTATTTTATTAAGTGGGAATTCAGGTGGGCAATTGTTACATAAAACTAAGTAGAGATTACATAGCCCTAAACCATGCAGTTATGGAGGAGCAGGCATTAAAAAGCCGACATTTTTGTCGGCTAATATAATACTACTTATAGTATGCGCTTAAGTTACTTTTTCTTTTTAACCTTAGCTTTTTTCTTCGCTTTCATTTTAACCGGATCTTTACGCTTTTTAGCCGGCGGCTTAGCTTCTTTATGCTTTGGCTCTAATCCTTTAATAACACGACGTTTAAGTTTTTGCTCAATATAGCGCTCTATTTTATAAAGAATGCCAATATCGTGCGCTTCAACCAGTGAAATAGCGATGCCTTTTTTACCAGCGCGGCCCGTACGGCCAATACGGTGTACGTATATATCGGCTGTGCGTGGTAGGTCAAAGTTTATTACATGGCTAATATCAGCCACGTCGATACCGCGCGCCGCTACATCGGTAGCAACTAATATACGGGTTTTGCCGCTATGGAAGTTTTCCATCGCTTTCATGCGTTTGTCTTGCGGCATTTCGCCGCGTAACCAGGCTGCTTTAACGTCGTTAGTTGTTAGTTCACCAATTAGCGTTTCAAGACGCTCACGGGTTTTAACAAACACTATGGCTTTAGTTACGTCTGGGCCATTAAGGGTATTAACTAACAGCTCAAGTTTATGATGATAGTCGTCGGCTAAATGTACCCACTGGTGAATTTTAGCCTTTTCTTTGCGTGACGATTCAGCTTCAAGCAATGCTGGATCGTTTAGCGTTGTTTCAGCAAATCTTTCAACACTGTCGCCTTCAAGGGTTGCTGAAAATAAAAAGCACTGACGACGATTTTTAGCTTCATCACAAATACGGCTCATTTCTTTTTTAAAGCCCATGTCTAGCATGCGGTCGGCTTCATCAATAATAAGCATTTCTACGTGTTCAGCATGAAAGTTTTCGGTTTCTAAATATTCCATTAAACGCCCTGGGGTGGCGATTAAAATGTCATTATTTTTTTCAAAAATCTCTTTATGCGTACCATAGTTAATACCGCCTGTTACTACCCCAATTTTAAGGTTAGTACGTTTAGCAAGTAGTTCGCATTGTTCATGAATTTGATAAGCTAGCTCACGAGTTGGCGTCATTACTAATACGCGCGCAAAACCAGGATCACGACGCGGAAAATCCAATAAATATTGAATAGCCGGAATTAAAAAGGCGGCTGTTTTACCTGTACCTGTAGGCGCAGATGCTAAAATGTCACGCCCCTGAAGTGCTTCAGGAATAGCTTGTTGTTGAATGCTGGTTGGCGTTTCGTAACCCATTTTATTAATGGCGTCGAGTAGCTTGTTATCAAGATCAAATTCAGAAAATTGCATAGAGTGTCAAAAATAAAGGACAATGGCACTAATTATACTCGGTTACGCCTGCTTGGTGAATGAAAAGGTGAAAAAATGTCTGGTTTTGCATTTAAACAATTTAAAGTTGCGCACGAACAGTGTGCAATGAAGGTATCAACCGATGGTATTTTGCTTGGAGCATGGGCTAATTTAAGTAATGCCAACAGCTTGCTCGATATAGGTACAGGCACGGGATTGCTGGCGCTTATGTGCAAACAGCGCAGCCCCCAGTTAACTATAACGGCGGTAGAAGTTGATAAAAATGCTTACCAACAAGCGTTGCAAAATATTGCCGCTAGCCCGTGGCCAAATATAGAGGTGCACCAGCAAAGCATTCAAACTTTTAACAGCGCGCAGCCGTTTGATGTAGTGATAGCCAATCCGCCGTATTTTAATCACAGTTTAAAAGGTAATAATGAGGCGCGTAATATTGCGCGCCATACAGATGGTTTAAGTTTTGCTGAGCTAATTAGTGCTTTTAAAAAGCTCAGTCATGCAGGCTCAACCTTTAGCTTAATTTTACCCACTACAGAGGCTGCGGTGTTTATTGAACTTGCTACTCAAAACGGGCTTTTTTTAAATACTCATTGCCAAGTAAAGGCGACGCCAAATAAAGCGATTAGCCGAAACCTAATGACCTTTAGCTATATAAACCAGAGCATTGTGGAATCAGCTTTGTGTATAAAAGATAATGAAAACAACTATAGCGAAGATTATATTACGCTATGCAAAGCATTTTATTTGAAGATGTAATGTGGTAAACAGTGCTGGTATGATGAGTTTATATGTATACAGGTAACTTATAATGAAAAAACGAACTAAATCAGTATTATTAAGCGCCTTAGCCGCTACATTTTTTACAACGCAGAGCGTACTTGCCAGTATGACGCCTGTTGGGCTTTGGAAAACCATTGATGAAGACACTAATGAAGCTAAGTCGTATGTCCGTATTGTTGAAAATAACGGGGTTTTAAGCGGCACCATTGAAACATTATTAAATAAAGATAAGCAAAATGCAGTGTGCTCGCAGTGCTCGGGCGATAAAAAAGATCAGCCCATATTAGGCATGACCATTATTGATAATGTGATAGATAGCGGTGATGGTAGTTGGGAAGACGGTCAAATACTCGACCCAAATAACGGTAAAAGCTATACAGTACGCTTAACGACTCAAGATGCTGGTGAAAAATTAGAAGTGCGTGGTTATATTGGCTTTTTTTATCGTAACCAATATTGGCTAAGAGTAGAGTAGTTAGCCAATAAAATTAAAGCGCAGTGTGGCTGCGCTTTACAAGTACAACAATAATAAACAGTATTACAGGGTTTCGCTGTACTCGGTCATTACCTGTTCAACCCAAGTGGCAATACGCTCGTCGCTTAGCTCGTACTGGCTGTCTTCATCAAGGGCTAAACCAACAAAGTGTGTACCGTCTTCGGTGAGTGCTTTAGATGCTTCAAACTCGTAACTATTGTCGTTTGGCCAAAAACCTAACTGGGTAAATGTTTGCGGACTTATTTCGTCGTGTAGCATGCCAAGCGCATCTTGAAACCACTGGCCGTAACCTTGTTGATCACCCATGCCAAATAACGCGATGGTTTTACCATTTAAGTTTACGTCTGCTATGTCGTCCCACTTTGACTCCCAGTCTTCTTGTATTTCACCAAAATCCCAGGTTGAAATGCCAAAAATAATGAAATCGTATTGCTCTGCATTTTTTAGTGGTTCGTCTTTAATATTATGCAAGGTAACGATATCGGCACCAATAATGTCGCGAATTTTTTCTGCTGCCATTTCGGTGTAGCAGGTAGTAGAGCCAAAAAATAAACCAATTTGCATCGTATTTATCACTGTGTAATTGCCTGATATGATAAGCTCAAGTTTACCGTAAGGTGTTTTTAATTGATACCTTAGGCAATGGCTATAACAAAAATGAGAGCACAAAAGTGACAACGCTAGCTGACGACTTTTCAGAACCAAGCACGGCACCAAAAAGCAATAACGATTACCTAGAAACCTTTTTAGATTGTTTGTATTTAGAGCAAGGGGTGAGTGAAAATACACTATCGGCGTATCGCAGCGATTTAGATAAGTTTTGCCAGTTTTTAAAAGGCAAAAATTTAATGACTGTAACCGGCCTAGACGTTGAAAGCTATTTAGCCCATAGAGTTGATCTAGGCTTAAAGCCGCGTAGTACTGCGCGTAGTATTAGTGCGCTTAAGCGTTTTTATCAGTACTTTGTGCGCGAAAAGTTAATTAGCGACTCGCCAATGCTCAATATTGCGCAACCTAAAGCAGGACAGTCTTTGCCTAAAACGCTTTCGGAGGCTGAAGTAGAGGCGCTACTGAGCGCTCCCAATACCGATGAGCCAATGGGGCTGCGCGATAAAGCCATGCTTGAGTTACTATATGCAACAGGTTTGCGGGTTAGTGAGCTTGTAGGGCTGCGGATTGAACAAATTAATTTGCGCCAAGCTGTAGTGTTTGTAAAAGGTAAGGGGAATAAAGAACGTTTAGTGCCACTGGGCGAAGAGGCCATGTATTGGCTTGAGCAGTTTTTAAAGGTGGGACGGGCGCAAATGATTAAACACGCCACCGACTTTGTGTTTCCCTCAAAGCGAGGGGTTGGCATGACCCGACAAACTTTTTGGCATAGAGTGAAGCACTATGCTATTTTGGCATCAATTGAGTCGTCATTGTCACCGCATACATTGCGCCATGCATTTGCAACCCACTTATTAAATCATGGGGCAGACTTACGTGTGGTTCAAATGATGTTAGGACACAGTGATTTATCAACCACCCAAATATATACGCATGTTGCAAATGAGCGATTAAAATCGGTACATGCGCAGCATCATCCACGTGCTTAATATGAAATTTATTATCACTAAGCCGGTCAATTGATATGTATTTATAAAAATAGAGAAGAATTATGAAAAAATTAATGTTAGCAGGTGCCATGTTATGCACTAGTTTAAGTGCCGTAGCGAATGATGTGGCTGTAGCCCCTAACGCTAATGATCCTATTGTTATTAAATTTGCCGCGCTTGGCGTTACCGTTAAGCAAATAAACCCAACCCCAGTAGCGGGTTTAAAAGAACTGATCACTAATCAAGGTGTGCTTTATGCAAGCCCAGACGGACAGTTTTTAATGCAAGGGACACTTATAGACTTAAATAATCGTAGTAATTTAACCGAAAAAGCACTAAACGGCGTACGCCAAGCTGGGTTAAAAGAATACGAAGATTCGATGATAGTGTACAAAGCACCTAACGAAAAACATAGCATTACCGTATTTACCGACATTAGCTGTGGTTATTGTCGTAAATTACACCGTGAGCTAGATGATTTACTTGAAGCGGGTATTACCGTTAAGTATTTAGCGTTTCCGCGCGGTGGCCTACAAGGTTCAGGTTATAATGACTTAATGAACGTATGGTGTGCTAAAGATCAACAAGAAGCACTAACCGAAGCTAAAAGTGGCTCAAATACTACAGCAGTTAAAGGTTGTAGTGCGCCAGTTGCTGAGCATTATCAGCTAGGTCAAAGCTTTGGTGTTACCGGTACACCTGCTATTATTTTAGAAGATGGCACCATGATCCCAGGTTATCAGCCAGCTGCCGCATTAAGCGCTGCGCTTAACGCTAGTAAAGCCCCATAGTAATTAAATTTACGGTGCGCATAAAAAAAGGCCGAAAGGCCTTTTTTTGTATATTTATGATAAACCAAATAAGTTAAAAATCTGCATGAAAAAAACGATCCAAACGCGCGAAAACGTCGATGATTCACATTTACCGAGTCATTTACACCCTGTAATTAAGCAAATTTATGCCACGCGAAATGTTTCCCATGCCGATGAGCTAAATAACAGCGCCGCCACATTACACGACTTTAAGTTATTTAAAGATATGGACAAAGCCTGCGACTTGTTAATTGAGGCGCTACATGCCCAAAGCCATATTTTAATTGTTGGCGATTTTGATGCTGATGGTGCAACCAGTACCGCTACATTAATGCAAGGCTTGGCCATGTTTGGCTTTGCTCATTTAGATTACTTAGTACCTGATCGGTTTAGCTTAGGTTATGGTTTAAGCCCGGCGTTAGCTGCGCAAATAGTACAGCTTAAACCCGATTTAGTAATTACAGTCGATAACGGTATTTCCTGTATTGCAGGTATTGATATTGTAAAAGCCGCCAATATTAAAGTACTGGTTACCGACCATCACCTACAGGGCGAAACACTCCCTAATGCCGATGCCATAGTAAACCCGAACAGGCACGACTGCAGCTTTCCGTCTAAATCGATTGCAGGTGTTGGTGTGGCTTTTTACTTACTTATTGCCCTTAGAAGCACACTGCGTGAGCAAAATCATTTTGCGCAGCAGCCTATGCCTAACTTAGCCGACCTGCTCGACATAGTTGCGCTTGGTACTGTAGCCGATGTAGTGGCGCTTGATGCCAATAACCGGACATTGGTGCACCAAGGACTAGCGCGTATTCGCAGTGGTAAAACTCGCCCAGGCATTACTGCCCTCATTGAGGTTGCTAATCGTAATGCCTCAAGATTGAGTGCCAGCGACTTTGGTTTTTCGCTTGCTCCGCGCTTAAATGCCGCAGGGCGTTTAGATGACATGAGTTTAGGCATAGCCTGCTTACTCAGTACCGATATAAATCAAGCTAGGCGTATTGCCAGTGAGCTAGATAGCTTAAACTTTGCACGCCGCGAAATAGAGCAAGGCATGCAGCATGAAGCGCAAGCTGTGCTTGATAAGTTAGCGTTTAATGATGACAATATTCCCGACGCTATTTGTTTATACCAAGAGGATTGGCACCAAGGTGTTATCGGTATTTTAGCCGGGCGTTTAAAAGAAAAATACCACCGCCCAACAGTTATATTTGCGGGTGGCGAAAACGGTGAGATAAAAGGGTCATGTCGCTCAATTGAAGGGCTGCACATACGCGATTTACTCGAAGGGCTAAGTACGGCCGATCCGCACTTAATTAGTAAGTTTGGTGGCCATGCCATGGCGGCCGGTTTAAGTATTAACGAGCAGCAATTTAGCGAATTTAAACACGCCTTTGATACTGCCGTTAGCGCCCAGCTTAGTGAAGAAAGTAAACGCTGCATTGTATTTACCGATGGCGAGTTGCCAAATGAGTGTTTTACCATGGATTTTGCCCAGCAATTAAAACAAGCGGGCCCTTGGGGGCAGCAATTTCCTGAACCGGTATTTGAGCACACATTTGAGTTAATTCAGCAGCGTATAGTGGGCGAAAAGCATTTAAAACTGGTATTAAAACATCAATCAGGCCGCTTAGTTGATGCCATAGCTTTTGGCATTGATTTAAAAGAATGGCCAGATAACAACGCACAATTTGTTAAAGCAGCGTATCAGCTCGATATAAATGAGTTTAGAGGCAAGTTCACCCTGCAATTAATTATCCGAGAGCTAGAAAAAGCCAGCTAAAAAATATCTAGAATAGATCGCATAAAGTGCTAATAAAGCGCACGGTTTTTTGTTAAAATCGGGCGTTTTTATCATTTGACGATAATATATTGCGTTAATTCCTTTTTAAGGAGCGTAATAACCTAGCCATTTTGGAGTAATGACCATGTTTGAAGTGAATCCTGTGATTAACCAAATCAAGGAAATTCGCGAACGTACTGAGTTGCTTCGGGGGTACCTTTGACTATGCTCTTAAACAAGAACGCTTAGAAGAAGTTAACGCCGAACTTGAAGACTCAGCCGTATGGAATGAACCTGAACGCGCACAAGCTCTCGGCCGTGAAAAGTCGGCATTAGAAGCTGTTGTTGAAACTATCGATACTTTAGTGACGGGTACTGACGACGTTGAAGGCTTACTTGAGCTTGCTGTAGAAGCCGAAGATCAAGAAACCTTTGATGAAGCACAAAGCGAACTAGCAGACTTGAACGAGCAACTAGAAGCGTTAGAGTTTCGTCGTATGTTTAGCGGTCCTCATGACTCAAACGACGCTTACCTTGATTTACAATCTGGTTCTGGCGGCACTGAAGCACAAGACTGGTGTAATATTTTGCTGCGCATGTATTTACGCTGGGGCGAAGCTAAAGGCTTTAAAGTTGAATTAGTGGAAGCTACTGGCGGCGATGTTGCAGGAATTAAAGGCGCAACAGTTCGCTTTGTTGGCGAATACGCGTATGGTTGGTTACGTACCGAAACTGGCGTGCATCGTTTAGTGCGAAAAAGCCCGTTTGACTCAAGTGGTCGTCGTCATACTTCGTTTGCCTCTGCATTTGTTTACCCAGAAGTTGACGACAATATTGAAATTGATATGAACCCGTCTGACTTACGTATTGACGTTTACCGTGCCTCGGGCGCAGGTGGTCAGCACGTTAACACCACTGAATCAGCGGTTCGTATTACGCACGTACCAACAAATACCGTAGTGCAGTGCCAAAATGAGCGCTCACAACATAAAAATAAAGCCCAAGCAATGAAACAGTTAAAAGCAAAACTGTTTGAGCTAGAGTTACAACAACAAAATGCTGAAAAACAAACCCAAGAAGACTCAAAGTCGGACATTGGTTGGGGCAGTCAAATTCGTTCATACGTACTCGATGACGCTCGCATTAAAGATTTACGTACAGGCGTTGAAAGCCGTAATACCCAATCGGTACTTGACGGCAACTTAGACAAATTTATAGAAGCCAGCTTAAAATCTGGTTTATAACCACCAAGCTAATAAAGAGCTAAAAAAATGACTGATCAAATCCAAGACGAAAACAAGTTAATCGCTGAGCGTCGTGGCAAATTAGATGCTATACGCCAAAATTGCCCAGCCAACGGTCATCCAAACCAATTCCGTCGTGAGCATTACACGGCAGATTTGCAAGCCCAGTTTGGTGATAAGAGCAAAGAAGAATTAGTAGAGTTACAACAAGTAGTGTCTATTGCTGGACGTATTTTAGCAAAGCGCGGACCTTTTTTTGTAATTCAAGACATGAAAGGCCGCGTACAATCATATGCGTCTAAAGATGTGCAAAAAGATTTAAAAGAAAAATATGGCCAACTAGATACTGGCGATATTATTGGTGTTAAAGGCGCGCTTAATAAATCGGGTAAAGGCGATTTATACGTAGAGATGACAGAGTACCAACTCTTAACTAAGTCACTTCGTCCGTTGCCTGAAAAATTCCATGGCTTATCAGATCAAGAAACTAAGTACCGCCAACGTTACGTTGATTTAATTACTAACGAAGCAACGCGTGAAACATTCCGCATTCGCTCACAAGTAGTTGAAGGCATTCGTCGCTTTTTAGCAGACCGTGACTTTATGGAAGTAGAAACACCCATGCTACAGGTTATTCCTGGCGGTGCATCGGCGCGTCCGTTTGTAACGCACCATAATGCACTTGATATAGACATGTACCTACGTATAGCGCCAGAGTTGTACTTAAAGCGTTTAGTGGTAGGTGGTTTTGATCGCGTATTCGAAATTAACCGTAACTTTCGTAACGAAGGATTATCTACGCGTCATAATCCAGAATTCACTATGATTGAATTTTACCAAGCATACGCTGATTACATCGATCTGATGAACATTACCGAAGACATGCTACGTACAGTTGCAGAAAACGTACTTGGTAGTGCAGTTGTGGTTAACACAACTAAAGACGAAAACGGCGAAGTAATTGACTCAGTTGAGTACGACTTTGGCCAACCGTTTACGCGCTTAAGCATGAGCGACGCTATTTTAAAATATAACCCTGAGTTTGATGCGGCAGTATTTAACGACCCAGAAAACCATTTTGAACAATTAAAAACGTACGCTAAGCAAGTACACGTTAAAATTCCTGAAAACTGTGTTTGGGGCCCAGGTAAATTTTTGTGTGAAATATTTGAAGAAACAGCAGAGCACATGCTTATTCAACCTACGTTTATTACCGGCTACCCATGGGAAGTATCACCACTTGCACGTCGTAACGACGAAAACTCATTTGTTACAGACCGCTTTGAGTTTTTTGTTGGCGGACGTGAGCTGGCTAATGGTTTCTCGGAGCTTAACGATGCACAAGACCAAGCAGAGCGCTTTACTCGTCAAGTTGAAGAGAAAGACGCAGGTGATGATGAAGCAATGCATTACGATGAAGACTACATACGCGCACTAGAGTATGGCTTACCGCCAACTGCAGGTGAAGGTATTGGTATTGACCGTTTAGTAATGTTGTTTACTGATTCGCCAACCATTAAAGACGTTATTTTGTTCCCGCATATGCGCCCGCAAGCCGACTAAGCTTAATAATGTAAAGTAATAAAGCGCCGCTTAAATGCGGCGTTTTTGTGTCTGGGTTATAACTTTTTAATCTGAGTGTTTTTTAAACGCACTGTTGCATTTGTGTAAAGTTATTCGCTACACTACGACGGAAATTTAGAGAATTGATTTAAGGCTCTAAATAAAAAGATTAAATGGATTTATAAATTATAATATGAAAAATAAACATATTGAAAACCCAATCAATAACTGCGAAACCGAAGATGCAAGACAAGCCTATTACCGAGCCTGTATTGCAGAGTTTCAAAAGTTAGGTTATCAAGAGCAGTATCTTGCAGAGTTAAATGATGATTTAGTGCCTGTGTTAGGCGTTAACCCACCAGAAAAAAGTTAAAAGTTGTTTGAATTTTAAACTAACTACACATTAAAACTAACTAGATGCACAATCTATAACCATATAGGCACATTTGGTAGAAAAGTGTTTGACATATTTTCTGAACTCTTTATTATACGCCCCACAAGACGGAGAGGTGTCCGAGTGGCCGAAGGAGCTCCCCTGCTAAGGGAGTATAGAGTTTGTAGCTCTATCGAGGGTTCGAATCCCTCCCTCTCCACCATTTTTAATGGCGTGTTTTGTAAGTTTTAAAGTATGGGTGCATAGCTCAGCTGGATAGAGTACTCGGCTACGAACCGAGCGGTCGGAGGTTCGAATCCTCCTGCGCCCACCATACTTTAATAACTCTGCTTAGAGCATAAATAAGCAATTAAAGTGTTTGGCTTTATAACCAAGCGGTCGGAGGTTCATTTTAGAAGATACGTCCTACGCCCACCATACTTTAATAACTCGCTTAGAGTCTAAATAAGTAAAAGCTCTGCTTAGAGTTAAAATAAGTAAACTATAAAGTGGGTGCATAGCTCAGCTGGATAGAGTACTCGGCTACGAACCGAGCGGTCGGAGGTTCGAATCCTCCTGCGCCCACCACTTTATAGACTCTCACTTAGAGTAAAAACAAGTAAAGTAAAAATGAAAGTGGGTGCATAGCTCAGCTGGATAGAGTACTCGGCTACGAACCGAGCGGTCGGAGGTTCGAATCCTCCTGCGCCCACCACTTTCATATTTTCATATACTTTTAAGTGTAAGAAAAATAAGCCGATGAAAATCGGTTTTTTTATTTTAAAGTTATATACTCTGCTTAGAGTTTAAATAAGCAAACAATGAAAGTGGGTGCATAGCTCAGCTGGATAGAGTACTCGGCTACGAACCGAGCGGTCGGAGGTTCGAATCCTCCTGCGCCCACCACTTTCATACATTAACCGACACTTGAGTCGGTTTTTTTGTTTGCCCAGCGAAGCTGGCAAACCCGATAGGCTGAAAGATGCCTTATTACCCTGACTAAGGGGAAGATAATCTGAATGGCAAGGGCGTCACTGGCCAACGGTGGGGTCTGAAGGAAGCCATAAGAAGTTAGAGGTACACAACTAACCGTAACCTGTTTCGGCAGTATTGGTGGGTCAGCGTGCAAAATAGCGCAACGCCCTATACTTAGTCAGACCAATACTGTGCTTGAGGGTGGGATTTCTAACAGGGAGCCAGTGCAGTAACTGGGGAAGCCTGGCATCTAAACTTAGTGTAAATAAGTGGCCTAAACTCAAGGGGAAACCCAAGGTTTAACGTCGGTGTGAGGTGGCAGATGAACCCGTAGTAGTGAGTAAGGCTAGGCCGATGAAAGCCAGTAATGGTGTGGAGGACAAAACCAAGCCGACTATCAACAGAATGTTTGATAGGGTCAATTTTAATCAAAAGTTTTAATTGATTGCGAAGGGGGGAAGTATTCTTTAAGTGTATGAAAATCAGGAGTATCGACGTATAGGCTCACATGTATTTCGACGGAAATAGGCAAGAGATGACGGCTAAGCAGGAATGTGGACGCTGAGAACTGAAGGCCGAGCATGGGAGTAATGAGCGACCACTTAGGCAGATTGCCATTCGGCTAGCACACCTAATGTCCTCATGAAGAACACCACTATACATCAATGTGAAACGACAGACATACCGTAAGCAAAGGCAATTGATGACAGTTTACTACAGCTTGTATGGGCAATTATTAGATATTAATAACCTGTACAAGGGATTCAAAAAAGTGAAAGCAGCGAAAGGAGCGGCCGGAATAGATAGGCAGTCCATAGCCGCGTTCGCCTTGAATTTAGAAGAAAACTTGAAACAACTGCAAGGTGAACTGCAAAGCAAGCAGTATCGCGCACAGCCAGTCAAACGGATAGAAATACCGAAAGATGATGGTGGTGTGAGACTGCTGGGAATTCCAACAGTTCGCGACCGCATAGTACAACAAACACTATTGAACATTCTCCAACCGCTCTTCGACATCGACTTTCACCCATCAAGTTATGGGTACAGGCCGAAACGAAGTTGTCATGACGCCATCAGCAAAGCCACGGTATTTATTCGTAAATATCACCGTGAGTGGGTGGTTGATATGGATCTGTCGAAGTGTTTTGACCTACTCGATCACGACTTGATCATAAGCAGCGTCAAAAGCAAAGTGACAGACGGTAGCATCTTAAAACTGCTCAAACAGTTTTTAAAAAGCGGAGTAATGATAGGCAATAATTGGGAAGCGAGTGAGCTAGGAAGTCCACAAGGTGGTGTTATCAGTCCACTGTTGGCGAATATCTACCTAGATGCATTTGATCAAGAAATGAAAAAGCGAAATCACAGAATAGTGAGGTACGCCGACGACATATTGATCTTATGCTGCACAGAAAAAGCAGCCAAGAATGCACTCACAGTAGCGACTCAGATACTCGAAAAAGGCTTAAAGTTAACAGTCAACGAAAAGAAAACGCACATAGCGCATAGTAGTGAAGGCGTAAAATTTTTGGGAGGGGAGATAGGCAGTAATTGGACGCGTACCAAAGCCACAAAACTCAAAGGCTTTAAACAAAGAGTTAAACGATTAACAAAGCGAAATAGTGGCATGAACTTAATTGAAGTAATAAAAAGACTCAATCCAGTGGTGCGCGGCTTTGTAAATTATTTCAGTATAGCCAATTGTAAACGAGTGCTAAATTTGTTGGCAAGGTGGGTGAGACGACGATTAAGGGCAATTCAGTTAAGGTTGTGGAAAAACCCAGCGAGGTTGCATAAGCGACTAAAACAATTAGGGAAAAAGCCGCCATTTAAGTTCATCAAAATGAACTCATGGCGAAACTCTCTAAGTCCATTATCGAATGTAGCGATGCCAAACCAATGGTTTGAGGAGCAAGGTTTATATTCAATGGAAAAAGTAAGTACAGGATGGCTTGCTCAATCGGCGTTTAGAAAATAAGCCGAAGGGATAGAAGAATACAGGAGCCGTATACGAGGCCCGTACGTACGGTTCTGTGAGAGGGATGAGGCAAAAGCCTCACCCTACTCGATATGCCTGAAATAAAGTGAAATGTAGGTTGCTACCCAGTAGACACCGAGTTTATTTATTCGTCGTAGACGCAGAGCCTAATCACTATATCAATTCAAAGCCTGCTCAAGCCCACTTAACCCCTTTCTAAAGCTGCTCTTTATCACTACCTATGTTACTTTAAACGCCTTGTTTAAAAGGATATTGCAGTATGTTTAAAACCCTATTTATTACGTTATTTTTTATTTTAAGCGCTACTTTAATACTTAGCGTACAAGCTGATGAAGCTAAAGGTTCAATTGTTGTGGGTGCGAAGCAATATGCTAAATATTTACCGCAGTTAAAAAATAAACGCGTAGGGCTGGTGGTTAATCAAACATCAACAGTAGGGAAAACCCATTTAGTCGATAGCCTACTGGCAAAAAACGTAAACATAACTAAAATATTTGCACCTGAGCATGGCTTTCGTGGCGATCACGATGCAGGGGCACACGTAAAAAATACCGTTGATAGTAAAACGGGTATTCCGCTTATCTCCATTTACGGCAACAATAAAAAACCAAGTGCCGAAGTTTTAGCTGATGTTGATGTAATGATTTTTGATATTCAAGATGTGGGAGTGCGCTTTTATACTTATATAAGCTCTATGCATTACATGATGGAAGCAGCTGCAGAGCAGGGGATCGAATTTTTAGTACTCGACAGGCCAAACCCAAATATAGCCTATGTTGATGGGCCCATATTAGAGCCGCAATTTAAGTCATTTGTAGGTATGCACCCCATTCCTATAGTTCATGGTATGACTGTGGGCGAGCTTGCAAATATGATCAAAGGTGAAGGCTGGATCAATCAAGCTGCTGTTTTAGAGCTTAACGTGATCCCAGTTACTGGTTATACGCGCGCAACTAGCTATAGTTTACCGATAAAGCCAAGCCCTAATTTACCAAATGATACTGCTATTTCGCTTTATCCATCATTGTGCTTTTTTGAAGCCACGCCAATTAGTATTGGCAGAGGCACCGATTTTGCGTTTCAGGTTATAGGGTATTCACCGGTTGCTTTAGGAGAGTTTAGTTTTACCCCGCGTGCAATTAAAGGCGCGGCCCTAAACCCTAAATTTAAAAACCAAGCAGTGCAGGGGCTCGACTTACGCCAAGCCACCACTAAAGGGTTAGATTTAAGCTACTTAATAAGTGCTTATAAGCAGCTTAATAATAATGATATTACGTTTTTTGAGCGCGCTGATTTTATGGATAAGTTAGCAGGTACCGATAAGCTGCGCTTAGCTATTGAGGCGGGGCAATCGGCACAACTAATAAAGCAAACTTGGCAGGCGGGGTTGATGCAATTTAAACAGCAAAGAGCACCTTATTTGTTATATGAGTAAAAGGCAGCTTATGTACTTATATTTAAAAAATAAAAATTATTACAGTATAAAAAAGTTATTAATAGTGGCTTTAAGTTTTATGCTGGGGGCATGTAGCTCCTCTGTAGAGCCGCTCGAGCCCAAGGCGCTATTAACGCAAAGTAAACTTGTTGAGCTGCCTAATGCGCAAGTAATTGTTACCTTTCCTGAGCCAAACCCTAGTAGCCGTAAGTATGTAAATAATCGCGGCACGTTTAAAGCCTATAAAGGCCATGGGCAGCTGTTAATTCAAAATCATAGTGCTAAAAGTGCCGACATTTATATAAATAATCAACTGCTTAATATTAAGCAATTGCTCGGCGCTAATACTGTGTACCAATATAGTTTAGCTAAGCTAACGCATAACGGGGTTAACACCTTTAAAGTTGCAAACATTCAACCAGCGGGAGCAAGTTTAACGCTGCGCTTTGCGTTTCCTACTTTAAATAAAGCGTCGCATCAGCAGGCTAATTTTAGTGAGGTAGATGCATTAATAGAGCGAGATATTAAAGCGGGTTTTCCTGGTGCTGTTTTAGCGGTAGTAAAAAATGGTGAGTTAATTAAATTAACTGCTTATGGCGATGCAAAACAGTATCAACAGAACGATTTAATGCTATTACGCCCAGAGCCAATGCAAACCGATACCTTATTTGACTTAGCCTCTAATACTAAAATATTTGCTACCAACTTTGCATTAATGAAGTTAGTAAGCGAAGGCCTATTAAATATTAATAAGCCAGTGCAATTATATTTACCAGAGTATCAAGGCGATGGTCGAGAGCAGCGACGCGTAAAAGATTTACTCACGCATAGCGCAGGCTATCCGCCGGTGTTTGATTTTCATCGTAAAGACAGTAGCAATGGCGATGTGTTTTACTCACAAAATAGCCATACTACAAAAAAGCTCTTACTTACCAGTGTGCCACTTAGCGCAAAATCGCTCGGGCAGCATGTTTATTCAGACATTGATTACATGATTTTAGGAGTATTGGTTGAGCGTATAACCGGTCTTTCACTTGACGATTACCTAGAGCAACAAGTATATGCGCCATTAAAATTGCATAACACTGTGTTTAACCCCCTTAAAAAAGGCTTTAATGCTCAGCAATTTGCCGCTACAGAGCTGGGTGGTAACACGCGAGACGGACGAATCAAATTTGATAATATTCGCACCCATGTTTTACAAGGCCAAGTACATGACGAGCGTGCGTACTATTCTCTAGGTGGCGTAGCAGGGCACGCGGGGTTATTTAGTAATGCGCCAGATTTAGCCATACTTTGTCAGCTACTATTAAATAATGGTGGTTACGGCGATAAGCAGCTTTTTAGTGCAAGTGCTTTGGCGCAGTTTTTAACCCCACAAAGTAGCGATGAAACCTACGGGCTGGGCTTTAGGCTTGCTGGTAACAACCAAGCAAGGCGTTGGCACTTTGGCCCTTACGCAAGCGCACAGGCTTATGGGCATACAGGTTGGACAGGCACAGTAACGGTAATTGATCCCGTTTACGACTTAGCGATTATTTTATTAACTAATGCGCGGCATACGCCAATTACAGGCTCGCAAAAAAGTTATCAATTTAGTGGTAAAAATTATGAAACTGCACAATATGGCTCGGTTGTTTCATTAATATACGAAGCGTTATTAAATCAATAAACTGACAGTATAAATAGCATATATCAATGTGCTTAGTGGTTTACTTAAATGGGTTTTGACTGTAAAACTTAAGCTAGATAACAAAGTGTAAAATATTTACCCCGTAAATAAGCACACTAAAATAAAGGTTAATTTATGTCTTGGTATTCTATTTTACCGCCGTTAATCGCCATTGCTGTCGTATTTTGGCGCAAAGAGGTCATTATGGCGCTGTTGCTTGCAGTGGCTTCGTCAGAGTTTTTACTCGCATTACAGGGGGAGGGCAGTAGTGTATTTAATACCTTTTTAAACACTATTGAACGTATTGTTAGCGTAGCAAGCTCGCCCGGCAATACCCGTATTTTAATTTTTAGTATTTTGATTGGTGCTTTGCTTGCCTACATTCGCGAGTCGGGTGGAGTAGCCGCTACCGTTAATATGTTAATGAACAAAGGTATAGCGAAAAGTAAGCGCCAAGTTGGCTTTTTAACTATGTTTACTGGCATTGCGGTGTTTATAGAGTCAAACCTGAGTGTACTTACTGCGGGTATTTTATCGCGCGGATTATTCGATAAATTTAAAATGAGCCGCGCCCGCCTAGCTTATATTATCGATAGCACCAGTGCGCCGGTATGTATTTTAATATTACTAAATGGCTGGGGCGCATTTGTACTAGGGTTATTAAGTAACTACGAGTTAGGTGAATCGGCTGTATCGGTACTTTGGGGCAGCGTAGGCTATAACTTTTACGCCATAATCACGCTTGTTATTGTTTTTTACACCATTGCGTTTGATAAAGTATATGGCCCAATGAAACAAGCTGAGCAAAAACTAGAGCTACAAACAACTGACTTAAAAGAAGAAGTAAAAGGCTCTAAAGCACGCTTTATGTTAGTGCCCCTTATTACGCTGATTGTTAGCATGGTGGGCTTTATGTTTTACACAGGTAACGGTGTATTGGCAGAAGGTAGTGGCTCAAAGTCGGTATTGTATGCAACCGTTTTAGCCATAGTTGTAGCTTACTTTTTAATGCTAGCATCACGCCAATTTAGCCACCATAAGTTAGTTGAAACAGGCTTTAAAGGGATGGGCGAATTACTGCCATTAGTAGGCATTGTATTGTTATCGTTAACTTTAGGAGCAAGCTTAAAAGAGTTGGGTACTGGTGTGTTTGTGGCATCTTTAGTGGGCGATTACCTTCCTATTTACTTGGTGGTACCGGCACTGTTTTTAACCGGTGCGGTTATGTCGTTTACTACGGGTACATCGTGGGGCACCTTTGCAATTTTAATCCCTATTGGCGTGCCGCTTATTCAAGCATTGGGTTTGCCGCCGTCGTTGGTATTAGGCGCTATTTTAGGTGGCGGTATATTTGGCGATCACTGCTCGCCCATATCCGACACCAGCGCAGTATCGGCTATCGCCTCAGGCTGTGACTTACTCACCCACGTTAAAACCCAGCTACCCTATGCCTTGTTCGCTGGTGGCCTGACACTTATAGCCTACTTAGTAACGAGCATAATTGTTTTATAAGTAAGCGCGTAATTAACCCCACATACCAATGTTAATGGTACCTATGCATAATTTACTCAGCATATTAACCTGAGGTAATTATGAATAAACAGCAAAAAATAAAACACTGGCAAGGCATTTTTGAGCAGCAAAAATCGAGTGGTTTAGCCATCATTCAATTTTGTCGTGATAACAACATTAACGCATCGACTTTCTATGTTTGGCGTAAACGCCTTTCTGACGAAACGATAAGGGTTAAAAAGCAACAGGTGATCCCGTTTGTTATTCATGAGCAAGCCTTTACACACCCTTCAATCATTAAACTCACCACACCAAACGGCTATCAAATAGACTTCGAGTCGACATTAGCGCACCAAGCACTCGCCAAATTATTGAGCGTACTGTGACACCTTGCACCCACCAAGTTTACTTGGTCACGGGATTCACCGACATGCGAAAATCAATCAATGGGTTAAGTATTATTGTCAGCGATACCCTATCTCTCGATCCTTTAAGCCAAGCGTGGTTCGTTTTTTGTAATAAACAACGCGATAAATTAAAAATTTTGTTTTGGGATACCAATGGTTTTTGGCTTTATTATCGTCGCTTAGAGCAAGGACGATTTCAATGGCCAAATCATGCTCAAGCACACGTAGCCATGGGGATTGAACAACGGCAGTTACAATGGTTATTATCTGGCTTACCGGTAAATAATAAAACCCGCCACTCAACTTTATCAGGGTTATCAGTGATATAAATTAACCAGATCGTTTTTTTTACTTGAACGATCTTTCCCATGTGTCATGCTATTAAAATGCCAGACACTATTCTCATCACCGAACTACAAAATCAGCTTGCACTTATGCAGGCTAAGCTTGATGGCTTAGAAAAAGATAAAATTTCACTGCAAGAAGATAAGGTTGAAATGCAATCGCGGATTGACCACTTGCTTGCTGAGCTTAAGTTAAGTAAATCCCAAAAATACGGTAAAAAAAGTGAAAAAGCCCCGCGAGGTACCTTCAACGAAGCGGAGCAGCATAAAACGACTGAGCCGCCTAAACACCATAAGAAAGGTAAACAAATACTGGCTGAGCACTTTGAACGAGAAGAAGTTGAGCACACCTTAACCGAGTTAACGTGTCAGTGTTGCGGTGAACAACTACATCAATGTGGTAGTGAAGACAGCGAGCAAGTGAAGATTATTCCGGCGAAAGTCAGTGTCATTAAGCACAAACAATTTAAATATGCTTGCAGACATTGCGAGCATGAACAATTGGCCAGTAAAATAATCACCGCGCCTAAACCCAAGCAGCCTATTCCTGGCAGCATTGCGAGTCCAGAAGCGTTATCGGCGGTTGTTACGGGCAAATACTGCGATGCCTTACCGCTTTATCGTTTCGTTGACATACTGGGCCGTGGCGGCCTTGAACTATCGCGCGGAACATTAGCTAATTGGTGTATTAAAGCGGGCCTGCTAATCAGCCCCTTAGTGGCAGCCATGCAACGTCACTTGCTTAGTGAGCATAGTTTATGTGCCGATGAAACCCGTACACAAGTGTTAGATGAAGGTGACAACCCTAGCAGCAATTCCTACATGTGGGTTTATCGCAGCAATGAGGTCAGCCGTGAGCCTGTCGTGATTTACGATTACCAAGCAGGTCGAAGTCGCGCTTGCGCAAAAGAATTTCTTGCCGGTTATCAAGGCTATTTACAGTGCGACGGTTACCGTGTTTATGACGGTATTGAAGGCATTACCCCTGTTGGTTGCTGGGCACACGCTAGACGCAAATATAACGATGCCTTAAAAGCAGAGTCGAAAAACAAAGGTCGAGCGCATAAAGCCATCAGCTTTATCAGCCAATTATATAAACTGGAAACCCACGCTAAAAACAAACAGTTATCTCCTCAAGCGCGGTATCAGTTACGACAAGAAAAAGCCTTACCCATATTAATGCACTTTAAAGCGTGGCTTGATGAAGCCGAAGGTAAAGTAACGGCGGGGAGTTATATTGGCAAAGCGATAAAATACACGCTTAATCAATGGCCGAAATTAATGCGGTATAGTGAAGATGGCGAACTAGGGATTGATAATAATATTACTGAGCGAGATATTCGGCCGTTTACCACTGGTAGAAAAAACTGGCTATTCTCAAAATCGGTTAATGGTGCTCAGGCCAGCGCGATACTTTATAGTATTGTGATGACCTGCCGTGCCAATGACATCAATCCTTATTACTACTTTGTGCATTTATTTAAAACGTTGCCGAATCGAGATGAGGGTGATGATGATTTTACCGACCTAATGCCGTGGAATGTGCAGCTAGACTTCGATTATAGCTAAGCGCACTGCTTAAATGCGCGCTTACTTTTATAAGCGTGTTTATGATTACTCATTTTGAATGACAAAAAGCCTGCAAATTTGCAGGCTTTTTGTTTATACGTAGGTTGGATAAGCGGCGCAGCCGCGCCATCCGACAAGTCAGCTACTTACAACGCACTTAAGCTGTGCTCTAGCATTGCGGTAATTTGCTTTACTATTTTTGCTTCCGTTTTCGGCTCAAACTGTTGAATTCTGGGTGTGTGAATATGGCCTGTTGGAATGGTTGAATTAAGTTGATTACGAAGGCGTATACTGCGATACGAAATTTCGTTAGACAGGTATCCACCGCCAGAGCCATTTACGGCAATGCTATTTTGCAGCTCGCCAAGTGTTGCAGGCTCGTAAGTTTTTTCTAAGGTAGTGATTTTATGATTATCAATAACCTTATACGGCCCTTGTGCTTGCTGCATATTTGCCACGGGAAGGCTAAATTGTACAAATTCGTTACCTGGCAGTGGCTGGTTATTTAAACTTGGGAGCAAGGGAGCTGTTTGTGTCCCGCCAAATATAATATTGGCATTGTCTGGGGCAGTTACGCTGCGGCGCTTACCGGGAAATCTTTCTAAATCAAAATCTTTGCGACCCATGCTTACAGTAACAATCATATCGACATTATTCAGGGCGTAATAGGGCGCGAGGAGTGCTTCGATTATACCTTGATCAAAGTCGGCATAACGAACGGGCACCATAACGGTGTTAATTTCAGCGCTAATGCCTTGGTAGTTAATTACTTGACCATCTAGCAAGAGGGCAGCAACCCCAGATGGGTTACTTTGATTTATGTTTTTATCTAATAAAAAGGGGTCAAAGCCGGTAAGGATAATTTTTTTAGTGCTGCCTTGAGTAAAGCTGAGGTCGTTATGACCGCGACTGCCTTTTTCTAACTGAGTTAAAAGGTTATTTTGCTCAGCAACTGAGAGGGTAAATTTTGGCTTAACAGAGCGAATTATTTTACTTGAAAGTAATCGTGCCCAGTAAAGCTCGCGATCATCGTAGTTTTTAGTTGTAACAATACGTTGTTTGGCGTTTAACCATAATTGACTTGAATAATCAGTTATTAAGTCTGTTGCATGCTTGAAGTTGTTAAGACTTTTCCATTGCTGTTCAAATTGACTCACTTCATCAGCAAAGGCCGTTAGCACCTGAGGCATGGCGTGGGTGGCGGCTTCAATTCGTAGCTCTTCGGTTGTTAAATTGTTACTCAAAACCGAGCAAGAAGAAAAAATTAAACTTGAAGCAAATAGTAGTTTAAGCATGATAGTCCTATACAGTTACAGCGATTATCTGGTTACTATCCTACGCATCTAGGCGCAGTGCAAATTAATTCGTTGGCTAACCATTGATTAACAGCTCCTAACGTTGCAGAGGGCTAATAGCACTAATGCTGTTGTTAAATCAAAAAGAACGCAAATAGATTTTTCGATAAGTGGATTGTTTAGTTACAATGGCGGCAGTTATATTTTGTTCACTTAATTTTTAGGCTGTTATGCAACTCATTGAAATAAATAAAGCGCGTTATCGTAAGCATTTAAACCGTGTTATTGCCGGTTGTGCTGTGGGTTTGGCTGTGGGGAGTTTAGCTATATCGCAAACGCTGATTGCTTTGTTTCCTGATGAGAGCGGCACTCACTTTCATTGGAACGTAACGGGCGTTGTTATTAGCGCATTAGGGCTTGCGTGGTTACTTAATAAATACCGCACGCATCCGTTTATGATTGAAGTGGTGTATGTGTGGGAGCTTAAACAAGCGCTTAATAAAATAACGCGTAAAATGGCGAAATTAAAGGCTGCAGGGCGTGAAGGTAATAGTGATGCGCTATTGGCTATTCATTACAGTTACGCGGGCTCTAAATTGTTATGGCAGCTCGATGACAATACAATCACTATGGATGACTTAGCAATTAAGCAAGCTGAGCTGGATAGTGTGGCGGCTAAGTATAATTTAACACTTGATGCCAATGACTATGATGCAAGTATTTTAAAGAACTTTTAAAGCAATTTTAAAACGATTTTAAGTATTAAATAGCTTTTTTAATTAGCGTATTAGTTGCGCTTTTTTCTTCTGATAAGGGTTTAACATGAGTTTAATTGTTTATGGCGTACCTCTTTCTCCTTATGTACGCAAGGTGTGTCTGTGTTTGGCTGCAAAGCAGTTAGATTATAAGTTAGAAATAGTGTCGCCGTTTAATCAACCGGCTTGGTTTTTTGAGTTAAATCCATTAGGGCGTATACCAGCGCTTAAAGATGGTGATTTAGTGCTGGCTGATTCGAGTGTTATTTGCCAATACCTTGATGATAAATACACAGGGAATACAGCATTACTTGGCGACACTGTCGAGCAGACTGCTCAGGTACGCTGGTTAGAAAAATACGCTGATTATGAACTTGCGCCGTTAACTACTTTTACTGTGTTTCAACAGCGAGTAATTAATTTAGGTATGCAAAAAGTATGTGATGAAAGTTTAGTAAAGTTGGCTATGAATGAGCAGTTACCACCGCACTTTGACTATCTTGAAGGCGTGCTAGGTCATAATGATTACTTTGTAGGTAACGCGTTAACCCTTGCTGATATAGCGTTTGCGTCGCAAATAATCAATATGCAGCATGCGGGCGAGCAGATTAATGCACAGCGCTGGCCAAATTTAGCTGCACTTTTTGAGCGTGTAAAAGCATTACCAGCAATGCAAACTTTATTACAAAATGAGCAGGCTATGCTTGCGTCAATGCAATAGTGTTTAAGGTTATTTAGTTCAGTAATTAATAGCGTTTAGTTTAGAGGGAGGCTCTATGAAAAAAATACTGGTTGTGTGTTTAGGTAATATTTGTCGATCGCCTACAGCTGAAGCGGTATTAAAAAAACGTGCTGAGCAGTTAGGTATTGCCGTTAAAGTTGATTCGGCCGGTACTATAGGTCATCACGAAGGCAATTCACCAGACAGCCGATCTATGCAGGCGGGCGAAAAACGAGGTTACAGCTTCAAAGGGATTTATTCGCGTAAAGTGCGCAGTAGTGATTTTACTGAATTCGATTTGATTTTAGCCGCCGACAAACAAAATTTAGCCGATTTAACTCAGCGTTGCCCAGCACATTTACAGTATAAGCTTGCACTGTTTTTAGAGTTTGGTGAGCAGGCTGTAAGTGCTATTCCCGATCCTTATTATGGTGGGGACGATGGTTTTGAAAAGGTGCTAGATTTAATTGAAGCAGCAAGTGATAAAATATTAGCTAAATTAACCCCCAATATTTAAGTAATGGCCTTGTGCGTTACAGTGAATAAAAAAGGCGCTAAATTGCGCCTTTTTTATTAGAAAATTTATGATTACTTAGCGAGAAAACCCTGTGATATTTAGTCGCTGGGTAGTTCACTAAGTTATCGGTTAATTTTGAAGTCGAGCCGTACTTGGGTTTTTGCTGTTACAGGTATGCCATCTTCAAATTTAGGAGCATAGCGCCATTGCTCTACCGCTTTTTTTGCCGAGTGCTCAAAAGTTACGCCACCATTTGAATCAAGCACACTCACGTTTTTAACAAAGCCTGCGGTGTCTACTTCAAATTCCATAACTACACTGCCATCTTTACCTTGGCGTGCTTTGCCCATAGGGTAGTCAGGATTAACACGATAAAGCGGGGTTTGTTCTTGGCTTTCTTCCCAAGGCACCATTTTAGCAATAGCTAAGCAGTGCTTAGTTGCTTGCTCACTTTCGCCTTGCTTTTCGTATAGTGCTATAAGCTTAGAGTGAGCGCTTAGCTCGGCGCTGTGATCGTAGCTTAAGTTATTATCAAATACGGTGACTATGCGGTTTAACCTTGTAATTGCTGAATCATATTTTTTACGACCTTCATCAAACGAGGCCATTAAAAAATCTGATTTGATACGCTCTACAGCGTTTTCAGGTAAGTTTGCTTGGTAATACTCGTCAGCTTCTTCGGCGTAGTGTTTAGCAGAACGGTATTTTTCTGGCACAAACTTTTTAACTAACAAAGAGGCTGCAGCAAATTGCATGTCGGCTACAAATCTTGGTTTTTTAAGCTCCTTTGCTATATCAACTATACGTTCCAATTGGCTATCGGCCTGACGCGCTGATTTAGTATTGCTTGCCATACCTAGTAAGGCGTCTATTGTCTCGACTGAGCTTTCACCATGATTGTTAGCTAAAATATTGTACGCCTGTTTATACAGTTCGTAGCGTTTAGCTTCGTCTTCCTGGTTAAATCCGCTGATAGCTTTAGCGTAATTAATGGCTAAATTTGCGGTGTTATCTGCGTTATCGCCATATACTTTAGCACCTAAAGAGTAAGCGAGTTTGGCAGCTTGTTGTATGTTTTCGTTGGTATCTACGGCGCTTAAGTAATTTTGGTACGCTTGAGAAAATGCAGTGTTTGCATTTGTAGCTTCGCTTGCAAAAGCCGATGCAGTAATAACTGAAAGGTTAAGGCTAAGCAGTAAGGCGAGTTTATGTGGTTTCATAATGTTCCATATTATAATTATTATACTTTTTAACACATTAACAATTTACTTATAATTAGTCATGAATTGATGTAAATAAAGGTAAACAGTAAGGGCTTTAGTGAGAATTATATATTGTAATTATGCATTGATAATTAAGCTTCTCGTCGCCATATAATTGCAATAAATACCCTTGGATTTCGATCTTTTTGTATTCTTTTGTGATAATATCACTTCATTATCGTGTCGTAGTTATTTAAATATTTGGATTTGTCGTGGCGCAAGTAAGAGCAAGAGTTCAGCTTAATGTTGGCAAGAACAGTGATATTCCCGCTGAAATTATCTCGTTTACTGATTTAAAAGATGGCAAAGAACATATTGCTATGGTGTTTAACAACGCTGATACAGAGCAAGATGTACCGCTTATTCGTATGCATTCAGAGTGTTTAACGGGTGATGTATTTTACTCGTCGCGTTGTGATTGCGGTGAGCAGTTAAATGAGTGTATTGAAATGATGCACGAGCAAGGCGGTATTTTATTGTATTTACGCCAAGAAGGTCGTGGTATTGGTTTGTATAATAAAATAGATGCTTACGTGTTGCAGTCGCAAGGTATGAACACTTATGAGGCAAATAATCATTTAGGTTTTGCCGATGATTTACGTGATTTTTCGGATGCGGTGCTAATGCTAAATGCGCTTAATTTACCCCACGTTAAATTAATGACCAATAACCCTAAAAAGCTAAATGCACTAAGAGATGCTGGTATTACGGTTGATTCGGTTGTGGGTACGCACGCACACATTAAAGCCGGTGTTGCGGGTAATAAAGCGTATTTAGAAACCAAAATTAAACATGGCGCGCACATGTTAGATATCAAAAAAATTAAAAAACCTTAAATTAAGAGTAACTATGTCTACACAATTACGAGTTTTTAAGGCCGATGCTGCCCTAAAGTGGTTTAGAGCGGGCTGGCTTATTTTTAAAACCCAGCCGCTTACTTTTATTTTTATGCATTTATTTATTGGTATTGTTGGCCTGTTGTCGTTATTTTTACCGCTATTACAAGTGGTAGCGGCTTTAGCTACGCCATTTTTAACCGCAGGATTTTATCAGGCTGTGCTTACTAAGCAGCAAGGCGGTAAAATTATGCTCGCTGATATTCTCAAGCCTATTACCACTAAAGGTAATCGTTTAGGTTTACTGCGTTTGGCTTTGTACCAAATGGGTGCGGGTATTTTAATGGCATTATTAGCAAACGGTTTATTTGCCGATGCAATTGCGGTTATGGCGCAGCCAGATTTAGATCCTAATATAGCAATTAGCCAAATGTTAGAGAGTATTTCTATGGCAAGCGTGGTGCTATTTTTATTAGCGTTGTCTGTTTATTTAACTGCATTCGCTTACGCGGTTCCATTAGTTTACTTTAATAAAGAACAGCGTATTTTTAGCGCTCTTAAAAACTCCTTTATGGTGTTTTATTATAATATTTTACCGCTAAGCGTTTATGCTATTATTTGCGGGTTATTTATAGTGCTTTCGATGTTTTTATCGTTCTTACCCTTGTTGGTTTTAATGCCTATTTGCTACATTAGCTTTTTTGTATCTTATCAAGCTATTTTTATGCCGGTTGTACCACCAAGTGACGATAGCAATATTACGCCATTAAGTAGTGAGTCTAGTGGGCGTTTTGACGCTTAATGGATGATAAGTTAAAGCAGAAATTAAAAAACTATGTACTTTGGTTGTTATCAAGGCAAGAATATTCACGCCGAGAATTAACGTTTAAATTACAAAAAAAAGAAGCCACAGATGAGTTTATCGAAACCTTGCTTGATTGGTGCGAAAAGCACAATTTTGTAAACGAGCAACGTTACTGTGAAGGCTTTGTTAGAAAACACATATTTAAATGCCATGGCTTAAGGCGCATTCAAAGCGAAGCTATGGGCAAAGGGATTGACCGTTCATTACTTGAAAAAGTAATTGAAGAGCTTGAAGTAGATTGGTTTGAGCTGGCGCAGGATGCGTACAATAAAAAATATTCAAATACACCGGCAGACCTCGAGTACAAAGACAAGGCCAAGCGCGTGCGCTACCTAATGTATAGAGGCTTTAGCTACGATGAAATCGATTTTGCAATGCAAGCACAGTAAATACGGGTGAGACCTTCACATGCAGCACATGACTACCGCACAAATTAGACAACAGTTTTTAGACTTTTTTGCCAGCAAACAACATCAAGTTGTTCCTTCAAGCTCGCTTATACCGGGTAACGATGCCACTTTGTTATTTAACAATGCCGGTATGGTGCAATTTAAAGATGTATTTTTAGGCGCAGAAAGCCGCCCTTATACGCGTGCGACTAGCTCGCAGCGCTGTGTACGTGCTGGCGGTAAGCATAACGATTTAGAAAACGTTGGTTATACTGCGCGTCACCATACATTTTTTGAAATGTTAGGTAACTTTAGTTTTGGTGATTACTTCAAGCAAGACGCGATTAAATTTGCGTGGCAGTTTTTAACAGAGGAAGTAAAGCTACCTAAAGAAAAACTGTTAGTTACTATTTACCATGACGATGAAGAAGCGTTTAACTACTGGTCTAACGATATAGGCTTACCTGCAGATCGCATTATTAGAATTGCCACTGCAGATAACTTTTGGTCAATGGGTGATACCGGTCCGTGTGGCCCGTGTTCTGAAATATTTTACGACCATGGCGAGCATATTTGGGGCGGCCCTCCAGGATCACCTGAGGAAGATGGCGATCGCTTTATCGAAATTTGGAACCTAGTATTTATGCAGTACAACCGTCAAAACGACGGAACTATGCTGCCACTACCTAAGCAATCGGTTGATACAGGTATGGGGCTTGAGCGTATTGCTGCTATTTTACAAGGCGTTCATTCAAACTATGAAATTGACTTATTTAAAGGCTTAATTGCCGCTGCTGCAAGTGTTACTAACGCACAAGACATGGACGACAAATCACTACGCGTAGTGGCGGATCATATTCGTTCGTGTGCATTTTTAATCTCTGACGGGGTTATGCCATCTAACGAAGGCCGTGGTTATGTACTACGTCGTATTATTCGCCGTGCTGTTCGCCATGGTAATAAGTTAGGTGCACAAGGTGCCTTTTTCTATAAATTAGTAGCTGCACTTATTGAGCAAATGGGCCAAGCGTACCCAGAGCTTGCAAAGCAGCAAGAAATTATTGAAAAAGTATTACGCATTGAAGAAGAGCAGTTTGGTAAAACGCTAGAGCGTGGTTTAGCTATTTTAGAAGAAAGCTTAAGCGACCTTAAAGGTGATGTAATTCCTGGCGACTTAGTATTTAAACTTTACGATACTTATGGCTTTCCTGCGGATTTAACTGCAGATGTGGCGCGTGAGCGTCAAATGACGATTGATAATAAAGGCTTTGAAGAGTGCATGGCGGTGCAGCGTAAAACAGCGCAGCAGGCCGGTAAATTTGGTGCCGATTATAACGATCAATTAAAGTCAGACAAACAAACAACTTACAAAGGTTACACCACCACTAGCCATAGTGCGACTGTGGTTGAAGTGTTTGCTGGCAGTGAGTCGGTTTCATTACTAGAAGATGGCCAAAAAGGCATTGTAATACTAGACCGTACGCCATTTTATGCAGAGTCGGGCGGCCAAGTTGGTGATACAGGTGTAATTAGCGTTGCTGGTGGCGAGTTTACAGTAACTAACACGACTAAATTAGGTAATGCATTTGCACACCACGGTATAGTACAAGGCCGTATTGGTCTTAACGATAAAGTAGAAGCAACAATTGATGACGCACGCCGCGAACGCATCAAGAAAAACCATACTGCTACGCATATATTACACGAAACACTGCGCCAATTATTAGGCGAACATGTAGGTCAAAAAGGCTCGCTAGTTCAAGCAGAGCGTTTGCGTTTTGACTTTTCACATTTTGAAGCTGTTACCAAAGAAGAATTACGCGAAATTGAACGTGTAGTAAACGATGAAATTCGTTGTAACTTTGCGTTAAGTACCGAGCTTATGGCAATAGATGACGCTAAAGCAAAAGGTGCAATGGCGCTATTTGGCGAAAAATACGATGACGAAGTACGTGTAGTTACTATTGGGGACTACTCTATTGAGCTTTGTGGTGGTACACATGTTGAACGCGCAGGTGATATTGGTTTATTCAAAATAGTATCTGAAAGCGGTATTGCTGCGGGTGTTCGTCGTATTGAAGCGGTAACCGGCGCTGACGCGATTGCCTACGTGAGTGAGCAAGAGCAAAAGCTAAATGATGTAGCTGCTGTAGTTAAAGCCGACAGCGCGTCAGTACTTGAAAAAGTAACTGCGCTGCTTGATAAATCAAAACAGCTAGAAAAACAAATTGCGCAACTTAACGATAAGCTAGCAAGTGCTGCGGGTGCCTCATTACTTGATTCAGTAGTAGAAATTAACGGTATTAAGCTATTAATAGCCAACGTTAAGGGCACTGAGTCAAAAGCGTTACGTGGTATGGTTGATGATCTTAAAAACAAAATTGGCTCGGGTGTTATTGCACTAGGTGTTGCAAGCGATGATAAAGTGAGCTTAATTGCAGGTGTAACTAAAGATTTAACCGGTAGAGTTAAAGCCGGTGAGCTAGTTAACCATATGGCCAGCCAAGTAGGTGGTAAAGGTGGCGGCCGTCCAGATATGGCACAAGCGGGTGGCTCTGAGCCAGAAAACCTAACTGCAGCATTAGACAGTGTAACAGCTTGGTTTACTGAGAAAACACAAGCTTAAGTGGCACTTATTGTTCAAAAGTTCGGTGGCACTTCAGTTGGTTCAATAGAGCGAATTGAAGCGGTTGCCGACCTTGTTGTTAAAACTAAACAACAAGGCCATCAAGTGGTTGTAGTGCTCTCGGCTATGTCGGGAGAAACCAACCGCTTAATTAATCTCGCCAAACAAATAGATACTCGGCCAAGTAGCCGTGAACTTGACGTATTAATTAGCACCGGCGAGCAGGTTTCGGTGGCTTTATTAGCTATGGCTATTATTAAACGCGGTCATTCTGCTGTGAGTTTATTAGCCGATCAGGTTAATATTTTAACCGATAATATGTTTGGCAAAGCCCGTATTACAGATGTAGCTGCAACGCGTTTAAAACATGAGCTTGAGCATAACCGTATTGCAATTATTGCGGGTTTTCAGGGCCGTGATATTGAAGGAAATGTAACTACATTAGGGCGTGGCGGTACCGATACTTCGGCGGTTGAAATTGCTGGAGCAATAAAAGCTGACGAATGTCAGATCTATACCGACGTTAACGGCGTATATACTACAGACCCTCGTGTTGAACCTAATGCACGACGAATGAGCCAAGTTACCTTTGCTGAAATGCTAGAGTTAGCAAGTTTAGGGGCTAAAGTATTGCATATTCGTTCAGTTGAAGCGGCAGGAAAGCACAATGTGCCACTTAGGGTGCTATCAAGTTTTTACCCTGATGCTGGTACATTGATTAGTTTTGAGGAGAGCGATATGCCTGGTAATGTCGTTTCGGGTATTGCGTTTAATCGTGATGAATGTTTAATAAATGTAGAGGGTGTACTTAGTGGTACACGATATCTTGCAAAGATTTTGAAACTTTTTGCAGATAATGGCATCGAAATAGATATGATTAATCAAGTTAATCATAATGTTGACAAAGTAGACTATGCTTTTACTGTACACACAAATGATTATTTACACGCATTAGACGTTTTAACAGAGCAGCAAGCTCAGTTAACAGCACAAAATATTTTTGGGTTAACAACAGTCGCTAAAGTGTCTGCTGTTGGTATGGGTATGAAGTCACATTCGGGTGTTGCTAGTTTATTTTTTGATGCATTAGCTGCAGAAAATATTAATGTTATTTTAGTGTCTACATCAGAAATTAAAATATCGGTTTTAATAGATGAAAAATACCTAGAGTTGGCTGTTCGTGCATTACATAAGATATTTTTAACAGAAAATGAATAGATTGATAGGTTTTACTTACTTTTTAGTCTAATTTTCATTAAAATGTTTTAGCGGAATCTTATAATTTTATTGGAACAAGGGAGCAAAAGAATGCTAATACTAACTCGTAGAGTAGGTGAAACCCTAATGATCGGTGACGAAGTAACCGTTACTGTTCTAGGTGTTAAAGGGAATCAAGTTCGAATCGGTGTTAACGCACCAAAAGACGTTTCAGTGCATCGTGAAGAAATTTACATGCGTATTCAAGCTGAAAAGTCTAACCCTGAACCTGGCAATGCTTAATCAGCAATGTATATAACTTAGTTACATACTGAGTTATTGCCAAAAGCCACTCACTGAGTGGCTTTTTTGTGTATAAAATTAAGTGTTTCGGCAGTTAATATGTGCTTGGATATATACTGCATACCTTTTTTGTTTTTTAATAGTATGCCGCGCTCTGTGGTTATAACTTCGTTAATATCTGACCACAGAAGTTGGGTGTTTTTATAAAAGTTACTCGATTTAATCCCTTCTTCGTCAAAGGTAAGGGTGACCTCAGACCCCGAGGCTTTGCTTAGCATTTGTCTAGTAACCCACCAAGGACGGCGATAATAAAAGGCAATACATTCGAGTACCGCAACCATGATCAGAAAAGATCCTAGGTAATGATCGTCTAAACCATAAATTCCAAATAAACCGAGTGCTACTAATAGCGCCAATAAAAAGTATTTTGGTTGCGCGCGCTTGCTATGCGCAACTGATTCGTCAAAGCACTCATAAAAATAAGGCTTATCAAGCGTGTAGGTTGTTGTAAGTGTCATATAGAAGTTCTTAAAACATAGTTATATGCATTTTAACAAGCTAACCAGTAAATGCGCAGTTATATAATAAATAACTGCATAATAGATAAAGATATTGGCGTTTATTATTTATCAGATCCAACCTTTAATTTAGATATTATTTTATTACACACATAAAAAAACGGCTCATTTTAGAGCCGTTTTTTTAATAAATTAGAAGAATTAACAGTTAGTTTCTTCTGCATTTACACCTTCTTTTACTTCTTCACATGCATCTTCAACTTTGTTTTGCACGTCAGTTACTGCTTCGTCAATACGTTCACCAGCATCTTCTGCGTGGTTATCTTCACAGCCCATAATAAATAAACTTGCGAATAGGCCAATTAGTGCTGCTCTTAAAGTTGTCGAATTCATAATGTAATTCCTTGTAAATTTTGATTTAAATGATTTTTAATTAGTTTAAAACTTTAGTTTGTTACCTAGGGCTTTTTGCCACGTAGGGCACCCGATACTAAAGATATAACTAAAAGTATTAAAAATATAAAAAATATAATTTTTGCAATACCCGCTGCGGCGCCTGCTATACCACCAAAACCTAACACTGCAGCAATTAAAGCAATTACTAAAAAAGTGATTGTCCAGCGTAACATTGTATTCTCCTTGGTTTATCAAATTTGCTCAATGGATATGATGCGAGTTACGTGCCATTGTTTTTTTTTGCTTTTAAATCAATGGTTTGCTTTTGTTTGTGTTATTTCAGCGTGCACTCAATGGTAAGTTTTACGCTTTGCTATGTAATTTATTCATACTGATACAAGTGATTATGGATGTTAGTTTTTTATAAGAGAAGTTAGCGCATATTGATTTTTAGAATTGAGTTTAAGAGCTATTAAATTGCAGTTCGAGACTTGCGAGCATAGCGGGCTTAATAACAGCGGCTATTTAAATGGTTGAATAATTAACAAATATATTTGGTAAGACCAATTGCCAGTGGTGAAATTACTTTATGCTAATAGAACTGTTAACGCTTTACTTTAAGTGCATTATTAACGGTTTTTAGGTCGCCTATATAACTTTTATTTATATTCACTATTTTTATTATCTATGTAATAGCGCGTATCTAGTCCTTTTTGTAGTGTTAAGTTAATTAATAGCATGTTAGTTTTGTTTAAATTGGTTTTACCAATTTACAGGCTATAGACAAAACACTGTTTTTTGTTATTATTCGGTGAATAATTATTTACGTAAAATGATTTTTTATTTTGATTTCGGTATAAGTTTTATAGGAGAGGAAAATGGATATCGCTGCTTTACTTACAACAGCAAGCAACTTAATGCTAACCGGTATGGTGGGGGTGTTTGTGTTTCTGTCATTATTAATTACCTGCGTTACGGTTATGTCTAAGCTGGTATCTCGCTTTGCAGAGCCTGAGCTTGCAATGCCTGCCAGAACACCGTCTTTTAAATCACAAGGTGTGCCTAATGAGCACATCGCCGCAATTAGTGCTGCCATTGCTCAGTACAAAACAAACAATAATTAAAGGAGCACTTAAATGGCTAAATTAAAATTAACAGAACTGGTACTACGTGATGCGCATCAATCATTGTTAGCAACTCGTATGCGCCTTGACGATATGCTACCGATTGCAAAAAAGCTTGATGATGCAGGTTATTGGTCTATTGAGTCGTGGGGTGGAGCTACGTTTGATTCGTGTATTCGTTATTTAGGTGAAGATCCTTGGGAGCGTATTCGCGCACTAAAAAAAGCGATGCCAAATACTAAACAGCAAATGCTATTACGCGGTCAAAATTTATTAGGTTACCGCCATTATGCTGACGATGTAGTAGAAAAATTTGTAGAGCGTGCCCATAAAAATGGCGTTGATGTATTTCGTATATTTGATGCAATGAACGATGTACGTAATCTTGAAACGGCAATTAAAGCGGCTATAAAAGTAGGCGCACATGCCCAAGGGACTATTTCTTATACAGTAAGCCCTGTTCATACGCTTGATATGTGGTTAACGCTAGCTAAGCAGTTGGAAGATTTAGGCTGTCATTCAATTTGTATTAAAGATATGGCGGGTTTATTAAAGCCGTACGATGCTGAAAAACTAATTAAAGCACTAAAAGAAACTGTATCTATTCCAATTGCAATGCAGTGCCACGCCACAACAGGTTTAAGTACTGCGACTTATCAAAAAGCGATTGATGCAGGCATTGATATGCTTGATACCGCAATTTCATCTATGAGTATGACTTACGGACACACCGCAACTGAAACTATTGTATCGATAGTTGAAGGGACTGAGCGTGATACTGAGCTTGATTTAAATCACCTTGAAGAAATTGCTGCTTACTTTAGAGATGTACGTAAAAAATACGCGGCATTTGAAGGTAGCTTAAAAGGGGTTGATGGCCGTATTTTACTCGCGCAAGTACCTGGTGGCATGTTAACTAACATGGAAAACCAGCTTAAAGAGCAAGGCGCAGCAGATAAGCTTAATGAAGTTTTACTTGAGATCCCACGTGTACGAGAAGATTTAGGCTTTTTACCGCTTGTTACACCAACGTCGCAAATTGTAGGCACTCAAGCGGTACTTAATGTACTAACGGGTGAGCGCTATAAAACAATTACTAAAGAAACAGCTGGCGTATTAAAAGGTGAATATGGCCTAACACCAGCACCTATGAATAAAGAGCTACAAGAGCGTGTGCTTGATGGAGCAGAGGTAATTACTTGTCGTCCTGCAGATAATATTGCACCTGAGCTTGCAACGCTTGAGGCTGAATTATTAAAAGAAGTACAAGAGCAAGGTTTAACTCTTGCTGATGAGCAAATTGATGACGTACTAACGTATGCATTATTCCCACAGGTTGGTTTGAAGTTTATTAAAAACCGTAACAACCCAGATGCATTTGAGCCAGTTCCTTGTGTTGAAGATAAAAGTAATAAAGCTCCCTCTAAATCAGCTTCAAATAACAACAGCGTTAAAGCTGAGCAATACAGCGTAAAAGTAGACGGTAAGGTTTACGACGTTGTTGTAGCTCAAGGCGGCGAGCTTAAAGAAGTTACATTAAAAGACTCAGAACATATTCCTCAGTCTGCTTCGGTTGCATCAGGCGAAACACTTAACGCCCCTTTAGCCGGTAATATTTTTAAGATAAAGGTAAAAGCAGGGCAAGTTGTGAATGAAGGTGATGTAGTGATTATTATGGAAGCCATGAAAATGGAAACTGAAATACGCGCTACGCACACCGGAACAATTGCTGAAGTGTTAGTTGGTGAAGGCGATGCTGTAACTACCGGCGACGCTATGATTGCATTAGCTTAGGAGTAAATAGAGGATGGATGGTATTTTAAACCTCTGGCATGCCACAGGCATTGCTAACTTTACATTTCCAGCGTTGATTATGATTGCGGTAGGCTGTTTATTATTGTTTTTGGCAATAGCCAAAAAATTTGAGCCCCTATTATTATTACCTATCGGCTTTGGTGCAATATTAACTAATATTCCGGTGGCAGGTTTATCCGACCCCGGCGGCTTACTGCATTATGTGTATTATGTAGGTATTGATACCGGTATTTTTCCACTATTAATATTTATGGGAGTAGGCGCGTTAACTGATTTTAGTGCGCTAATTGCTAACCCTCGTATGTTGCTATTAGGTGCAGCTGCACAGTTTGGTATTTTTGCGACTTTGTTTGGCGCTATTTTACTTAACTATGTACCTGGTTTTGAATTTAGCCTGCAAGATGCGTCGGCTATTGCGATAATTGGTGGAGCTGATGGCCCAACCGCTATATTTTTAGCCTCTAAACTGGCACCCGACTTGTTAGGTGCGATTGCGGTAGCTGCTTATTCGTATATGGCATTAGTGCCAATTATTCAGCCGCCAATTATGCGCGCATTAACCACGGTTGAAGAGCGCCAAATAAAAATGCCAGAGCTGCGTAAAGTATCTAAAAAAGAGAAAATTATTTTTCCGTTAATGGTACTTAGCTTAACAGCAATGTTTTTACCTGCGGCGATACCTCTGGTTGGTATGTTTTGTTTAGGTAACTTAATGCGAGAGTCGGGTGTTGTTGATAGATTAAGTAACAGTGCTCAAAACGAAATCATCAATGTTACAACTATATTTTTAGGTTTAGCTGTAGGCTCAAAGCTTGCTGCAGATAAGTTTTTAACTGTTGAGACGATTGGTATTTTAGTGCTTGGCGCACTGGCTTTTGCTATAGGTACAGCCTCGGGCGTATTTATGGCTAAAGGGTTAAATAAAATATCTAAAACGCCGATTAATCCATTAATTGGTGCTGCGGGAGTATCGGCTGTACCCATGGCGGCGCGCGTAGTAAATAAAGTAGGCCTTGAGAGCAATCCACATAACTTTTTACTTATGCATGCAATGGGGCCAAATGTTGCCGGAGTACTAGGCAGTGCAGTTGCAGCAGGTATTTTATTAGCACTTGTTGGCTAACATCAATTTTAAAATCCAACCGATTAGCGCAGTTTACTGCGCTTTTTTTTATGCTTAATTTATTGACTGTTTTTGTTACAGTAAGCTACTTGTAATTAATTAAGGATAGCCGGCATGCATGACACTCCTTTGGCAAAATATTTACCTAATGTTAGCAAGCTCATATTTGGTTGTATGGGACTTGGGGGAGGCTGGAATAAAGACCCCTTAACTAATACTCATACCCAGCAGGCACATGTTTGTATAGATACAGCAATAGCCGGTGGCATTAATTTTTTTGATCACGCCGATATTTATACATTTGGTAAAGCTGAGCAGGTGTTTGGCCAAGTCCTTAAGCAGCGCCCAGAGCTGAGAGAGCAAATTTATATCCAGTCAAAGTGCGGAATTCGTTTTGCCGATGAGCAAGGGCCAAAGCGCTACGACTTATCAAAGCAATGGATTGAGCAATCAGTAGAGGGCTCTCTTAAGCGGTTAAATACTGATTATTTAGATGTACTTATGCTGCACAGACCCGACCCTTTGATACAAGTTGAAGAAGTAGCTCAGGTATTTAGTCGCTTAAAAGAAAGTGGCAAAGTACGTCATTTTGCGGTGTCTAATATGTCGCAGCAACAAATACAGTTTTTACAAACAGCCCTTGATATGCCCATAGTTGCCAACCAAATTGAAGCAAGCTTAAAGCAATCAGCCTGGGTTGATGAGGGGGTATATGTCGGTAACCGCGATGGCAAAGACATTAACTTTACTCCCGGCTTTATAGAATATTGCACCGAGCAGGAAATACAAATTCAAAGCTGGGGTAGCTTATGCCAAGGATTATATTCAGGAAAACAGCTGCAAAATGCATCACCTGCAGATATTAATACCGCTATATTAGTTAATAAGTTAGCAGCACTTTATAGCACGTCTGCCGAGGCTATTGTATTGGCTTGGTTACTGCGCCATCCGGCATTAATTCAACCGGTAATAGGCACAACTAATGCTAAGCGACTGGCTGCATCGTGCAGCGCTGTAAATATAGAATTAACCCGAGAGCATTGGTATGCATTATATGTCAGCGCCAAAGGGCACGAGTTACCCTAATTTAGACCCCCACTTAAGGTATTACTATGAATATATTCGTTATTTTAATTAGCTTGTTTGTCGCATTGTTAATATTAATTCCGTTATTAGAAAAGTATCAAAGTAAAATAGGCTTAGATGGCGCTAAAAAATACAGTAAGTATATATGGCCACTGGTAATGGTATCGTTAGTGGTACAGCTAATTTATGTATTAATGAATTAGTGTGTCAGTCTATTATTCATAGGCAAAAAAATTATAGGTACAAAAAAGCCTTTGCAAGTTACCTAGCAAAGGCTTTTTTAATAATGATTTAATGTTACTTAAGTGCTAACTGTAGTTCGCGGTTGCGCTCTAACTGGGCAATAAAGTTATCAGCAATAGGCTTAAACTTGGCAAGCTCTGCACGTGGCAGCGGCTCTGACTTAGGCAATTTAACGGTTTTAGGATTACGATGAACACCATTAACTAAAAATTCATAGTGTAAGTGGGCACCGGTCACACGACCAGTAGAGCCAACAGTACCGAGTTGCTCACCTTGCTTAATTTTTTGCCCTGTTTTTACTAGGCGTTTATTAAGGTGCAAGTACTTAGTTACGTACTGTGTGCCATGGCTAATAAATACATAGTTACCATTATATTTACTGTAACCCGATTTAATAACTTTACCATTACCTGAGGCAACTACCGGCGTGCCAGTGCGCGCCGCAAAGTCTATACCGCGATGCGCTCTAACTTGCCCCGTTACTGGGTGCAAACGTCGCGGGTTAAAGCTTGAGCTTATATATTTAAAACTAACTGGTGCACGTAAAAATGCTTTTTTCATGCTGCGCCCTTCAGGAGTATAAAAACTACCGTCAGTGTGGCGAATTGCAGCATAGCGCTGGCCTTGGTTAACAAATTCCGCAGCAATAATTTTACCAGTACCAATAAACTCACCATCTACATAGTGAGATTCATAAATTAAACCAAACCCATCGCCTTTGCGAATATCGTTAGCAAAATCTACATCCCAACCAAATATATCGGCAAAGTTCATTATTTGGCGCTCGCTTAAACCTGCAGCTATTGCTGAAGTCCAAAAGCTACTAGAAATTTCGCCGCCTACTGTTTTAGTTAGTGTTTCTATTTCTTTACTATCGATTGAAGTGTCGTATTGCCCTTCATCGTTTAAGGTAACAAATAAAGTGTCTGTTTTTGAAATAACGTAACGCAGCTGTGCTAAATCGCCATCTTTTGCAGTGGCAAAACTCAGTGTTTCACCCGGGTGAATTTTAGTAAGTTTGCGAGTTTCTGCGTTAGTGTTAATTAATTTATGTAACGTTTGAGCTGAAAAGCCAGCACGTTTAAAAATAATAGCTAAGTTATCTCCATTTTTTACTTGGTGATCAACAAAGTCGTATTCTGGCAGCTTGTCTGCTGCTTGCTCTGAGTTTAACGCAGTTAATTTTTCGTTGTCATCAACTTTAACTTGTAACTCATAGCGCTTGCCAATTTCTAGCGTGTTTTCACTATTGTCTTTGGATGCAGTGGCTTTTTCAGAAGGGAGAAAAGCTAAGCCAGCAATAGCAGAAACTAAGCCTAAAATAAGCAATTTGTGTTTTTTGGGGAGCGTGTGAACCACGTGAACCATAACGTGCCTTTTTCTGCTGTCAAGAAAATTAATAGATTATCTTGCAGGATATAACGAATAATGTACGAATACTAGTATTTTGTAGATTTAAACTAATGCTAAATTAAGCTAAAATCACAGGGCTTATAGGCATCTTAGTATTAAAGCAGCTTATGATCTAGGTGTTTTATTAATCTAGAACTAGGGCTAAACCGCGGTATTTTTGAGCAAAATAATAAAACAATGATGCATCATCACGTTAGTAATTTAAAAACCAAAGCTGCAGCTGTTTGTGCTGTTTTTAAAGTGTTGCAAACAGTTATCTTTACTCGTTTATGCAACTTATGCCGCTTTGCCTTATTTAGTGACGCTATCGTTTAAAAAGTTGTTTTAATTAGGTAATAATTTGCTATCTTAGTTACATAGGTTTATTGACTCTAAAAGTGCTACTTATCTAGTAATAAGCCGCGAGCATATTAATAATTAACCCCTTCGTTAACAGAATTTTTTGGAGTAACACACAGTGGATTTACAAACCGCTCTTGCAGAGATAAAACGCGGTACAGAAGAGATATTAATTGAAGATGAGTTAGTTGAAAAATTAAAATCTGGAAAAAAACTAAAAATTAAAGCGGGCTTTGATCCAACCGCGCCTGATTTACACTTAGGTCACACGGTACTTATTAATAAAATGAAAACCTTTCAGGACTTAGGTCATGAGGTTGTATTTTTAATTGGTGACTTTACCGGTATGATTGGCGACCCAACAGGTAAAAACGTAACGCGTAAGCCGCTTACTCGCGAAGACGTGCTTGCTAATGCTGAGACTTATAAAGAGCAAGTATTTAAAATTCTTGATCCTGCAAAAACCACGGTCGCATTTAATTCTACCTGGATGGAAAATTTAGGCGCAGCTGGAATGATCAAACTTGCAGCACGCCAAACCGTTGCGCGTATGTTAGAGCGTGATGATTTTAAAAAGCGTTACGCTAGTGGCCAGTCTATTGCTATTCATGAGTTTTTATATCCGTTAGTGCAAGGTTGGGATTCGGTTGCACTTGAGGCTGATGTAGAGCTCGGTGGTACTGATCAGCGCTTTAACCTGCTAATGGGTCGTGAGCTACAAAAAGACGAAGGCCAAAAACCACAAACAGTAATAATGACGCCGTTATTAGAGGGCACCGATGGGGTGCAAAAAATGTCTAAATCGTTGGGTAACTATATAGGTATTACCGATGCGCCTAACGATATGTTTGGTAAAATAATGTCGATTAGTGATGTGCTAATGTGGCGTTACTACGACTTATTAAGCGGGCTGTCGATTGCTGGTATTAACGCGCAAAAAGAGCGTGTAGAGCAAGGTACAAATCCTCGTGATATTAAAATTGAGTTAGCAAAAGAGCTTATTGCGCGCTTTCATAGTGAAGCCGATGCACAAGCAGCTCATGATGACTTTATTCAGCGCTTTCAGAAAAAAGCTCTGCCGGATGAAATACCTGAACTAACAGTAACCATTGAGCAAGACAGCATTTTAATTGCTAACTTGCTTAAAGAAGCTAACTTAGTTGCTAGTACATCAGAAGCAATGCGCATGATTAAGCAAGGTGCAGTTAAGCTCAACGGCGAAGATAAAATTACAGACACTAAACTTGAAATAGCAAAAGGCAGTACGGCTATTTACCAAGTAGGTAAGCGTAAGTTTGCAAATATTACTGTAGCGTAAAGCTAAACGGTAAAACGCTAAAAACCAGCCACGGCTGGTTTTTTTGTGCTTATATTTTTTGTATTTTTAATAATAGGTGTGTAACTCGCCCTTAGCTAAATGTTTTTAAGTATTTCTATGCAAACAACGACCAGTAACCAAAATACCCGCGCTTGATTTAGTCTATTAATAGTAATCGGCACGTCCTCAGCAATAGGGAGGCGTTCGGTACCAATACGCATTTTGTTAAAACGTTCGCCAAAATACACTGCAGGCCCGCCTAGTTGTACGCCTAATGATGCAGAGCAAGTGCTTAAAAGCCACCCGGTATTAGTTTGATAAAAGTGCCTGCCATAATGCTTTATATAATGCATGCTTAGCTTGCTCGCTTTACTGGCTGCAATAGTCAGTGCCAATAAGCGCATAGGAATAAATTCAATAATAAACAAGGTAATTTTAAGCGGCTTTAAAAAAGGGCTGTTGGGTTTAATGTTACTGCGCCATGCCTGCTCAATTAAAGTAAGTAATCGATAGGCAAGCGCTGCAATAGGGCCAAGTACTAAAAAAACAAATATCACCACAAAGTAATATCTTGCAGTACGTAATATTAGGCTCTCTATTAAGGCTTTAATTATGCCTGCACCAGAGAGTTTAGTAACATCTCGGGCTACTAATGGCTTTAATAGCTCACGGGCGGCAGATTTTTGATTTTGTTTGGTAAGCTTAGCAATACGTAGTGCTTTTTTATCAATAGCTTTACTCTCAAGGCATAAATATAAAATAAGCCCGGCGAGTAATTCAGGGTAAAATGCAAATTCCAGTAGTAATACAATAATAATAAGTACCACACTTAAAATAAGTGTACTGGCAAGGGCTGCGGCTAAATATTGATAGCTATTGGGTTCTGCTGCTTTATAAATACGCTTACCAATAGCGCTAAAAATAGCCGTTAAAGCGGTGTTAGGATGATACCAACTAACAAGTGGTAAAAAGCGCTCAGCAAGGAGCGCCATTATAAATACAATAAAGTCCAAGTGATTTTGAACCATATTGCTGAGCATTTACAGTGAAACTGCCGTTAGCTTTTCAAGTAACGCCACTACCATTTTAGATGAATTGATTGATGCTGTTTCTAGGTATTCTTCAAACGACTGCGGCGACTCTTTGCCGGCAATATCTGACATCGAGCGAATAACCACAAACGGTGTATTAAGTGTATGACAGGTTTGCGCAATTGATGCCCCTTCCATTTCTACTGCAAGCATTGTAGGAAAGTCGCTACGGGCTTTTTCAATACGTATTGGGTCACACATAAATATGTCGCCGGTACAAATTAAACCAACTAAGGTTTTTACGTCACTAATTTGCGCAATAGTTTGCTCTGCGGCAGCCACTAATTTAGGGTGTGCTGCAAAACCTGCTGGCATTTGTGGTACTTGACCTATTTCGTAACCAAAGGCAGTTACATCAACATCATGATGACGAACTTCTGACGAAATAACTACATCGCCCACATTTAATGACGGATCAAAGCCGCCGGCAGAGCCGGTGTTAATTACGCAATCAGGGGCGAAGTTGTCAATAAGTAATGTAGTTGCAATAGTTGATGCTACTTTACCAATACCAGATTGAACCAATGTTACTGTGTTACCTGCTAATTCACCGGTATAAAAAGTAAAACCAGCTTTAGTTAAAGTTTGTGGATTTTGCATTGCTTCGCGCAAAATTTTAACTTCTGGCTCCATTGCGCCAATAATACCAACATTCATAGTGTTAAGTTCCTGAGTTTGAATGCGCTGATTATACGTGAAGTTAGCGCTAAAAAACAAAAAAGCGAGCAGTTTTACTTTGCTCGCTTTTTATTATGTTATTTACGTTAAATTTCGGCTAGTGCTGTAGAGTGCGCTTTAGCTTGAGAGGGTGATAGCACCGCTGGTTTTTGAACTCGGGTACGAATAGGGCGAGCTGTTTGCGTAGCCGCAGGTTTGCCGAGTTTAAACATAATAGCGTCGCGTACTTCACTTGGGCGATAGCCTGATTTTACTTTCATACGAATATGCGGGATGCCAGCGGCCTCTAATGCGCCATTAACAAACCAGTCGCGTTGTGCTTTATGGCCATCTTTATTGGCATTGTTTACTAAGTCTACGGCTGCCACTATGGTCATTTTTTCTTTATCGACTAGCACAAAATCAAGCTGTTTATTTTTAGCTTTAGCCATTGCTGCACGCTTAGACTTTGCCGATAAACCTTGTTTGCAATCAATCACGTCGATTAGTTTTACACGACTAACAATTTTATACTGATCGCCCACTGCGCGTTCTAATAAATTTAAAAAAGCACTTTCTACTTGAGTAAATACATTTTGCTTGCGGGTAAAAGGATAAGGGTTTCCGCCATCATCGTTAAACTTTGACGCAACAACAGAGGCCCCAACAACTAATACTAAAATTGATAATAAAGCGAATTCCATACGGTAACTCCATAACAACAAATTGACACTGCTTAAGTAAAGCAATTAACGTGCCTAAATTAGTTAGTTAAGTAGTATGTTCCCGTATGGATATTGAACACTGCAAAATAAGAACTTAAGCTCTATAACCGCCAGCAACGCCTTTAACTGCAATAGCGAGTGCGTCGTGCGCATGCAGCGATTCGTAATGATTTATTTGTAACCAGTAATCACTGTATTGCTGTGTTTCTAGTAGCGCTTTAATTTTACGAGCAGCATCTTCACAAAACATTAAATTTTGACCATTTAGGCGGGCAAACTCTTGTTCATCTTCACGTTTCACTGCCGCTTGTACTGGCGTTTTTAATTCATCTTCAATCGTGTTAATTAAATTAACTACGTCAAATTGAGTAATATTACTGTCGAGCTTTACTTTTACATTAGCAATTGAGCGCTGCGAGTGTGGGGTGGCTACAATACCTTGCGTAGTACCTAGCCATTCTAGTGCTTCTTTTTGACTGAGGGTTTCTTGACTGAATTTTTCGGCAAATGCATTTTGTATCAGCTGACGCGCAAGTGCCGCTGAACATGGGCAAGTTGATGAATAGGTTACATCAACACTTAGCTCGTAATTAATAACACCTTGTTCAATTGTGCTGGTTAATATAACGGGGTAACTTTTCCAGCCAGCCTTGCCGCTTAATAACGATTTACGGCGCAGTGGTAATTCAAACTTAAATTCTATAAGTGCTTTATCACTTAAGCCTTCGTGGCTACTAATAAAAAAATCGAGCGCTTGAGCTAATGTTTGAGGATTAACTTGCTGCTCAGTAGAGAGCGTGTCGAGCGCTAAAAATAAGCGCGACATATGAATGCCTTTTGCATCTTCTTTGTGTAAGTTTACAAAAGCGCGGGCTTTAGCATTAACAGTAACTGGCGTTATGCCATGCGACTCAAAAATAAATGGCAGTTCAATTTCACCCATTCCCACCCAGTCTAATGTACCAGTTTGTAAGGCGGGAGCCGTGTTAGCTATATCGGGCATATTAGTTTGCATGGTGTGTTACTCGTTATTAGCAATAATAAAGCGCCGCATTTTACACTAAATAATTTATTGCTGGAATGATGAGTTGTAGCCAGCTAATGATTCAAACAATAAATATTAGAGTTTTTATCGCACAACATGAAAATAGCTGATAGAAAATGCTAAAATTAACCATAACATACAATTTAAACCTTTTTGTAATTAAGCTAAGAGACACACTGATATATGACCGATTCCTCTTTGAGCCCTTGGGCTCGAGTTCTTTCTAGTTTAATAACTCGGTTTGGTGAGTTTAAAACTGCAGCCATTTGCTATGCTTTGTTATTGGCAGTTTCGCTTGTTTTATCAAGTATGTTTTATTATGTTGCCGTTGGAGAAGTTAATCTTGTTGATATATTAGCAGTGGTATTTTTTACCTCTGTGGTATCGCCTCTGGTTATAAGCGTGCTAATAAATTCAATCAGGCAACTAGATGCCTCCTATGCATATTTAGACAGTGCGACAAAACAAGAAAAGCTACTCAATCAAACATTAAAAGATAATATAAATCGCTTAAATGTAGAAATTGATGAGCGTAAAATGGCGTTCCATGCCAAGCACCGGGCAATAGAAGAGCTAAGAAAAGAAATTGCTGAGCGTAAAAAAACACAACAAGAGCTTGCCCAGCAAAGTATGCTACAGCGCTCAATAGTAGACTCCTCCCCCGATTTATTTTATTACCGCGACAACAACGGTGTGTTTGCTGGCTGTAATAAAATGTTTGAAGAAGTAATGGGTAAAACCAGTGACGAATTAATCGGTAAGAGTGCTGAACAAATATTTCCTAATCAATTTTTATCTGAAGTTTTAAAAACCGATAAACAGGTAGAGCAAACTCATCAAGCATTAACTATAGATGTTCAATACGATGTGGGCGGCGAAACGCGTTGGTTTGAATTACGTAAATTGCCATTTATTAACGATAAAGGTAAGTACATAGGTTTACTTGCATTTGGCCGTGATATTACGAGTCGTAAAGAGGCTGCAGAAGCACTTGAAACAGCCTACAAAGATAAAGGTAAGTTTATTGCCACTTTGAGCCATGAGTTACGTACACCACTTAATGGCATTGTTGGTTTAACACGTATGTTGCTTGATACAGAGCTTAATAAACAGCAGCGTAGTTGGTGTAATACGGTGTTTTCGAGTGCCGAAACACTAGGTAATATATTTAACGACATTATAGATTTAGACAAAATAGACAGAGAGCAGTTAGATATTGCAACTAATGCTATAAACGTATCTGACTTTATTAATGATGTGGTTAACTTTGCAGGCCTAATTGCTGAACAAAAAGATCTTTCTTTTGATATTAAACGCTTAGGCATGCTAGATATTTATGCGCAACTAGATCCAACCCGACTTCGCCAAGTTGTTTGGAACTTAATAAATAATGCGGTTAAATTTACTCATAAGGGCAGTGTAACCCTCACCTGTATTCGTGAAAATCGAGATGATGGCCCTTGGCTTACCATGAAAATATCAGACACCGGAGAAGGCATACCAGCCGAACAGCTCTCTCGTATTTTTGATATGTATTATAAAGCGCCAGATCTTAAAGGCACCAATGCTATTGGTTCTGGCATTGGCTTAGCAGTAACCAAAGCCTTAGTTGATGCAATGCAGGGGATTATTTCGGTTAATAGTACCGAAGGCGAGGGGAGCTGCTTTATAGTAGAAATACCGCTAATTTTATGTAGCGCACCCACTGAGAATAGTTATGTAGGACGCAGCTTAAATATACTGTTAGTAGAAGATGTGCCGTTAAATGCCGAAATTGCGACTAACTTACTTGAACAGCGTGGTCATGAAGTTATTTGGGCTGAGACCGGCGAAGATGCATTGTCTTTTGTAGAAACTGAAGACGATTTAGATTTGATCTTACTTGATATGCAGTTACCCGATATAAACGGTGATGAAGTAGCAAGGCAAATAAGAGCCGATAGCCATTTTGATAAACTACCTATTGTAGCGCTTACCGCAAATGTGCGCAGTGCAGAGCAAGAGCTAGAGGGGATTTCAATCCAAGGAGCGCTCGCTAAGCCTATCAATACGGTAAAACTAGATAAAATATTAGCTGATTTATTTGGTATAAAACAAACAAGAAGTAATGAGCCACAATTAAAAGTAAGTACAGCAGCGCTTGCTGACATTAATGCACATTTACTTGATGTTGAAACTATAGAAGACTTTGTAAACTCAATGGGTTTGGTGGTGTTTAAACGCAGTAGTCAGTTATTTGAAAAACTCAATCCCCAGTATCAGCAAGAGTTACTTACCTCGTTAAACTCAGGCGACAGAGAAGAATATAAATCAGTTGCACATAAGCTTAAAGGTGCTGCGGGATCTGTAGGCTTAAATGATGTGCAATTACATGCAAAAGTAATGGAGTATGGTGCGCTGGATGAATCTGACGAGGTATTAAAGCAGTGGTTAGATGTTTTAGCAGACAAAATAAATGAAGGACAACATGCCCTTCATTTATTCTTACAGCAATTAGAGTAACTAATTAGCTGTCGATTTTACCAATGAAGCGATAACCTTCACCATGAATGGTGCTGATCAACTCAGTTGTTGAGTTGTCGCTTTCAAAGTGCTTACGAATACGACGAATTGTAACATCAACTGTTCTATCGTTTGCACGTAGCTCACGGCCAGTCATGTGTTTAATTAATTGCTCACGGCTAAAAATACGACCTGGAGAGTCAAGCATTAAACGCAGTGCTCTGTATTCGCCTTTAGGTAGACGTTTTGCGTCTCCACCTGGAGAAGTAAGACAGCGACTGTTTTCGTCAAGTTCCCAACCGTTAAACGTAATTACACCATTTGTTTCAAGTGCAGACTCTTCACCACCTAGGGCAGTACGAGTAATTAAATTACGCGCACGAATAGTTAATTCGCGAGGATTAAACGGTTTAGTAATATAGTCATCAGCACCAATTTCTAGGCCTAAAATACGATCTACATCATTGTCACGGCCTGTTAAGAAAATAAGACCGACTTTGCGTTTTTGGCGTAACTCACGTGCTAAAATTAGCCCGTTTTTACCCGGTAGATTGATATCCATAACTACAAGATTGACGTCGTCATTATTTGTAAGCTTATCATGCATGTCATCGCCATCAATGGCTTCAATAACTTTGTAACCTTCAGCTTCAAATAAACTAACGAGGTTTAGTCTAGTTACGTCTTCATCCTCTACTATCAGAATGACTGGCGTTTGCATTTTTAATTAACCTTTTGGTGTATTTTATTTATAAAAAAAACCGGTATAGTTTTATAAACCGATTACTAAAAGAGTATAGGATTATATCTAATTGTTAACAAGTAAAAACAATTAGAGAAAAACAGCAGGATCCGCACAGCCTACTTAAAAGGTATAGAGTAAAGCTACTGTTTAATTGATCTTTAAAATTGGATGCATATTTTGAATTATTAAAGTCAAAGCCATTTCCCTTTAGTAATTGATACATCCATCAATCAGGTAAAGATACTTAAAATAATCAGACTAATTCAAAACGAAATTATATCACTTTCCAACCTTTCATCAATCTATGTGATATCTTAAAAGCATTAAAGTTCAGAAAATATTTAACTTTAAGCAGTTAATTCACTAAATAATATAGTTGAATAACGAATGCTCTATTAATGAGGTCATAAAGTTAAAATTCAAGAGCATGCTTATAATTAATTAGTACGTTGTTTAAGCTGTGGTGTTGTTGGTGAGTGTCGTTTTTACTTTGACTATAAAAGCTGTTTTACGCTCAGAGTTTACTTGGATATTACTTAACAGGTTTGCCAGCAGATAGACGGCTTGAAATAGTTCTTGCACCTTATTCTTATTTATTTGTTATAAAAAGGTCAAATACTTGATTTTACTATTCCCCTCAATATTTTGACTATTATTGCTAAGCGGTAAAAATTCAGGAGGGTAATTAATTTTATAAATAAGTTTGAGCACGTGAGGTGCTCAAACATGAGCATTATTAACTGCTGTAAACGGCAAACTTATTATTTTTAAACACGGTTTGATAGTTATCAAATTGTGCTTCTAAAATTGGCGGGTATTTTAAAAAGCTATTAGCAACAATATTTAACTTACCTGCTTTAGTTAGGTGCTGTTTAGCATTGGCTAAAAAGGTTTCAGCCACTGTGTAGTCGGTTGCAATACCGGTATGAAAAGGTGGGTTACTAATAATTAGATCGAACTTACCTGTAATGTTAGTAAGTCCATCACTTAAGAGGGCTTCGCCTTTAATGTTATTAAGCTTAAGGGTTTGCGTTGTTGCATAGATTGCCAAAGCGCTCACATCACTACAAACAAAGCTCAATGCCGGATTTTGCAGCCCTAAATAAGTTGCAATTAAGCCAGCGCCACAACCAAAATCGAGCACAGTACCTTGCTTAATAAACGGAGCGTTTTCAAGCAATATTTTAGTGCCAACATCTAAATTACCGTGATTAAATACCCCAGGAATACTGATAGCGGTAAATTCGCTATCGGCCACACTGACCGTAAATGGCTTATGATAATCGCTAATATTAAACTGACTAAGTTGTTTAAGCTCTGCAAATGAATATAAAACACAGTGCTTTGCTGAGTCTATTTTATTACTAAAATTAGCTTTATCAG